>JBPOGC010000210.1:0-4361 GCA_051251795.1 Luteolibacter sp.
TTGCCATCAAATGCCTTTTCCCATTCATAACTACAACATAAATCAAATTTGAGAATTACGGTAAATGTAAAAAACTAACGAAAATCGGCAGGTTGAGGAAAACAAAGGGTCGCAGAAACATAACCCCTGATACCACGTAGTGTTTAACACGATCCGGATAGCGGTGTGAGTTCTCAGGCATCCAAGCACCACTCCTATGTGAAGCACCACAGCTCTGGGAAAGGCGCAGCATCTAGACCCAATGCTTAGTGCTGATTCTTGAAAATCAAAAATCTCCATCCGTTTCGTTTGAATCACGAAATGCTATCACTGCTTTCCCTACGCTTCATTTTCACTTTGCGGCGATAAGCCGATGGAGTCATCCCATAAGCCTTGCGAAACTCGCGCGCCAAGTCTTTCGAGTGCGCAAACCCTACGGAAATGGCGATTTCCTGGATGCTTTCATCACCCTGGAGACGGGCTTGGACTTCTGTTTCCCGGATTTGAGCCATCCAGTTTTTGATCCCAATCTTACAATTCTCCTTAAAAACCCTTCTCAGAACACGGGATGTCACCCCGAGACGGGCAGCAAGCTCTTCGACTCGATATCCAGATTCTTTCGCGTTACACGCCAAGCATCCCAGATCACCTCGAACCCTACATTTCCCTCTGATGCAGCCGGTTTTCTCATGTTCAATTTCGATATGAAAATCTACTTTCTTGCTCATTTACGTTGGAAAAATATTTTATGTCCATCACTCAAAACGGGAAACAACGACGTGGTCAAAAAATCAAGCTGACCTGAAATAAAAAACACTATTAACAAGAATAAGCATCACCTTAAATCATAGGATTCACGCATGGCAATGATAATTCATAAAAAATAGATTATCATTACAATCCACGTCCATCCTGTCCTGACGACAACATATCGGAAACCACAAACGGAAGAACCTCCCTTGCACTGACCAGCAACGATTTCATGAGCGTCTGGAACAAAACGATTCCATAAAAAGGCAGTGCATCATACGCCCAATCCAGCTGGTGAATTCCGGTTTCCATCTACAAAAAAGCCCAATGACAGAGCCCCATTGGAAAACTATTCTGGTGATAAAAGATGCCGCAAAAACCACTCCGCAATCGTAGCGTAAAGCGGAAAATCAGTGATCAGTATATCATTGTGATCCGCACCGGGTAAAGCCAGCCACTCTTTTTCCACCCCATCCGGCACAGCATCGAAAAGCGCCTTCCCACTAGAAAACGGAACACTCGTATCCTCATCCCCGTGCACCATCAGCATCGGCACACTGATCTTCGCAGCCCGGTCTATCGGCCTGATTTCGGAAAATTTCATTCCCGTTTTCCACGAATAGAAATGGTTCGCAGAGCTCGTAACAGCGCCCCCCGGAAAAGAGCCAAACAAATTCTTCGTCTGGAATTTCACCACCGTCTCCAGCGAATCAAACGAGGAAACAATCGCAGCCGCTTGAAACCGCGACCCCTCCTCCGTCAGCGAATGCACTGCCACCGAGCCACCCATCGACTGACCGAAGACCACAGCCGGTTCATCCGAGAAGCCAAACTTCTCACCAGCCTCCCGTAGCGCATCCAACACCTCCGCACCCTCCACCACTCCATACCGCGCGTATTTCCCGGAGTTGGCACCATGCCCCGGAAGATCCGGGATCACACACCGGAACCCCACCGCACAAAACCTCTCAGCCACAGGAAGATAATCCTCCTTCATCCCCGTCCGCCCGTGAATGATCACCACCGTCCCCAGGATCTCGCCGGAATCAGCCAACTCCACACCCCTCTCCCCCAGCTGTTCACGGATCAGCCCAGCTCGCTGTGAGAATTCCTCCACCTGCTCCGGCGTACAGACAAGAACTGGCATCCCCCCCTCGGAAACAAACTTTTCCACCGAAAACCCCGCCCCGTTCGTCCCGTCCAGATACGCCTGCCGACCCTCTTGTATCTCCCGTCTTCCCGGCTCTGCGATCTCCTTCGCACACCACCACACAATCCCCGCAAACAAAACCACCGCCCCACAAAGTATCCAGATTCCCATTTTTAAAAGTGCCTTTCGCAAAGAAAACGACCTCCCGGATACCCTACCTTCCGCCGATTCTTCTCGCATCCCTGTCACCTCCTCAGGCTACACAAAACACTCACTTCAGAAAACTGATATTCACGCCCTTCTTCGCCCATGCCGCCGTGATTTCCCCCTCCAGCTTCTCATAACTCCCACCGGCGAGCAACGGAGCCAGTGCCAGCTCACCCCTCTTTCCATCATGCAGCCCCTTGAGAAACTTCGTCATCCGCCGCGCCTTCCCGTCCCCCTCCATGTGGAAAAAATAATGCGTCAGCAACAGACCCAGACCATAGTTCAGATTCCCGTTCGATCCTGAGAAACTCCGGTAGTCCATCAGGAAAAGGTATTTCAGCGGTGGAGCGGAAATCTCACCCCCCAGGTTCCGTCCACCGTCACCATTGGTTCCCTTCGCGGTCACATAGTCCTTCACCGCGTTCCCATGAATGTCCGGCCGGAAGTTTCCCGTGCTGTAAGGCGTCGCAGCCACATATTCCGCCAGTCCCTCCGAGAACCACCCCAGCGACCCGTGTGAGAAATACGCGTTCGGCGTCAGCTGGTGAACCAACTCATGGATCAGCACCTGGTTCTTCTTCGCCGTATCTCGACTGAACCCCGTACCACCTTTCTTCAGACCCAGACTCTCCATCGGGATCAGCACCAGCCTGTGCCTGGGCATGAAACATCCCGCGCTTCCCTGCAGCCCCCCGGCCTCATGATACCCCGATTTTTCGCCGAAAAGCAGAACCCGTGATTTGTCCGAAATCGTCTCCCCACTCATTAGCGAAATCGGCAGAGCCGCCAGATAAGCCCGCGTCGCCTCAAACAAAACCCCGAAGTTGCTCAACGCATCATGGGTGATCCTCGCGTCGCAGTAAAATTTGTAATGATCACTCTGGTAAACATACCGGCTCTTCTTCGAATCCTCGGTGACGATCTTACAAACCACCCTCCCACTCGCCCCGGCGTAGCGGGGCCACGGCCTTCCGAAGTTGGAACGCAGCCCTTCGATCGGGGCGCTCACCCCGCTGCGTATCACCGTCTGATCCGACCTGCTGAGATCCAGAATCGGCGTGGTGAAAACCCTCCCTCCGGAAGTCTGGAAAACCACATCCGTGCCCTGCATTCTCAGAAATTCTGCTTGGAACTCACGCCCATGGGTCGTTTTCCAAACACGCGCATCCGCTATGCCTGTTGAAAGAAACAGCAAAATGAAAAATACCAAAGATCGGAGAACCAAGAACATGAAGGGGAGTTTGATTACTCACACACCTTAACTATCCCAATTGCAACGCCAAGCCCCAATCATTACGCGATTGCGCGGAAATCAGCGTATTGCCAAAGCCAAATACGGAATCAATGCACCCCGTCAAAGCGTAACGTGATCCCGTGCCGAGCCCACGCACCAGAGATATCTTCCTCCAGTTTCTCGAAACCCTCCCGGAAGCCTTCGCAAAAGCATCCGCCCCCAGTTCCAACGCACAATTCGCAACCGCCACCTTCTGCCCGCTGTCCAAAACCACATAGACCGTCACCGCCGCCGAAACAATCCCCAGGGACACCAGCGACTTCAGAAAAATTCCTGCTACGGAGATGCTTCGCATGCCCGGGAAGCTAAGTTGATCAAACTATCGAACCAAGACCCAAAACCCCGCTATTCCTCTTTTTCACGCATCTCACGCCGTCTCATCGGCATCCCATCAATAGCCGCAAAAACCTTCTCAAAACTAAACTCCTCAAGCCCCCACTGAAGCACCGTGTTCCCATCCTTCCCGATCAGCCACACCTTCCCATCATCCCCGGAAACCGAAAGCCGTTCCACAAACTCCCCCCTCAACTCTTTCCCAACCGGAAAATCCTCCACCCCCTCACCATCCAGCACAAACACCCGCATATCCCTCTCCTCCACCCCCGCCTTCTCTTTTTTCGCCGCAGCCAAAAACCCTTCATCCGCCCCGGAGACCACCAGCAACCTCTTCTCCCACCGGAAATCCCCAATCTTCTCACCCATCACCCCATTCACCATCCCCAACACTAAAATCAAAACCCAGAACTTCATCCCCCCAATATCCACCCAAACCAACATTCCACAAGGAGCGGCGCTCTCCAGAGCGCCCAACAACCCCAGCCCCCGGTAGGGACGGCTCGCCGAGCCGTCTCGCAAAACCCCGGACTCCACGAAACCCAAGCTCCGAGCCCCTGCGGTAGAAAAATCACAACAGAAAACAAGATTCGTTAGATTAGTGAGATTCGTGGTTCCAAAATCTTTCCCCAACCCAAGTCTTCCCAC
>JBPOGC010000211.1:0-4348 GCA_051251795.1 Luteolibacter sp.
CTTCTCACTTCTCACTCGGCACTGGAGCGAAGCGACTACACCTCCACCGGCTCCGCCAGCGCCTCACGCCGGTAGTTCGTCGGCGAGCTTCCCGTGAATTTCACAAAACTCCTGTTGAACTGCGAAAGCGACTGATACCCGATCTGGAAAGCGATTTCCGACACCCGTGCCTCCGGCTTCAGCAGCTCCTTCTTCGCCCACTCGACTCTGCGCCGGTTGATATAATCCGTCAGCGTCAGTCCGGTGGCCTCCTTGAACACCCTGCAAAAATGGGACTCGCTCAGTCCCGCACGCCTAGCCACCAGTGGCAATGGCAAAGGATCCGCCAGGGTTTTCTCAATGAAGTCGCGAGCCCTAGCCACGGCGGAAGGTTCGCTCCCATCGCTCATGATCACCAGCTTCTCCACATAACTGCTAAGCTGGACTCCGAAGGTCGCCAGCAAAGTCACCATGCTCTGGTAACGCTCCGGCTCCAGCACTCTGGTCTGAAAATACGCGTCACGCAGCTTCTCGGTATCAGCCTCAGTTAGCCCCTGTCGCGAAAGCGTTTTCGCCACAGCGGCAAAGGTCGCTTCATCCGGCACATTGTGGAATACCTGCCCGGTTCTCAGCACACCGACCACGCTCCCGTTCGCCCTCACAGGCACTGCCGAGGAAGACATCCCGGAGAAGCAATGGCAACTCGTAGGCCCTTTCACCACAGCAGCATCCATAAGATTCTTATTTACCTGAATGCACGCCTCGCACGCGGACTTACAGAGATTCAGCTCCGCACAAAACCCACTGCCTTTCTCCTCGGTTTCACAGAGAAATTCCAGGCCGGCATCCGGGCGCACCAGCCACAGTGGCAGCCCCGTCGCGCAGCGAAACGCGCTCTGGTAGGTGATAAAGAGGTCGGAATTCAAGAGCTTGTCAAAAAGCGCATGTTGAAATTCCTCAGAGTTACTGGTCATGAAATCTGTCGCGGAAAAATGTGTTGCCGTGACTGATTGTAGGCAGGGATCCGAGTGCATGCAATGTCCGATGAAAATCATAAGCTCATAAAATTGGGTAGTTCATACAGGCGCGCTGAAAGGTGAGGTTTTCGGGCGGATTTCTCCCCAGCCCCGTGGTGATGCCCCGCTACTTTTCCGCACCGGGATTTTCGCCTCCCGTAATCCGCAGCCAATAATCCCCAGCGAAACCGCCGAGCTCAGCGGCATGATCACCGCCGCGATCAGAGGGTTCATATGCCCCGCCAGCGCCACTCCCACAGCCGCCACGTTATACACCAGCGCAAATCCAAACGCCGCACGCACCGTCGCACGCCGCCGCTTCGCAAGACCCAGCATCATCGGCAAAAACCGCAGCCCCTGCCCCAGAAAATAAAAGTCTGAGCGGGATTCCAGAACACTCCTGTCCACCACCGGAGTCCCCGTCACGTATGCCGCATTGAACGCCAGTGAATCATTCGCCCCGTCCCCCAGATACAACGTGTCCTTGCGATCCATCTCCCGCACCAGTCGTTCCTTTTCCTCCGGCTGCAGACCCGCATGAGCATCCTCTTCGGAAATCTCCAGCAGCCCCGCCGCAGCCGCCACCTTCTCCCGCCTGTCTCCGGAGAGCACCACCATCCGGTAGCCCCTTTCCCGCAAAGCACCCACCACCGCCACAGCATCCGCCCGCAAACTTTCCTCAAAACGGAACCTCGCCACCACCCGCGAACCCTCGCAAAGCTCCGCATCATGGGAAAACCCGGCAGACGCCTCCCCCTTCATCCACCCCGGTCTCCCCAAAGACCACTTCACTCCACCGCTTTCATAAAAACGCCCCATCCCCGGCACATCTCGCACCTCCACCGTATCCACCTCACGCAACATCCTCTGCCCACCATGCCCCAACGCCTCCAGCAGACTTCTTGAAACCGGATGCAGCGCCCCCTTGGTCAATCTCGCCAGGGCAAGCCTCGCCCCCTCATCCAGTCCGGAAACCGCCTCCGCATTCATCAACACAGGCCTCTCCAGAGTCAGCGTCCCCGTCTTGTCAAAGATCACCGTCCGTATCTCGCAAAGCCTGCTCCACAGCAGCGACTCCCGGATGAAAACCCCCGCCCGCTCCATCCGCGAACCCGCCAGCTCGTCCGCCAGTGGAAGCGCCAGCCCCAGCGCGCAAGGACACGAAACCACAAACACCGAGATCATCACCTGCAAGGCCGCCGCCACACCAGCCACCGGAATCCAGACCGCGAAACCAACGACGCCCACCAAAACAATCGCAATCAAATACAGCCTCAGCACCCGCTCCAGCCCCGGAAGCCTCGCCACCACCCGCTCCCCCTTCGTCAGCTTCGCCAGAAGCGAATCCTCCCACTTTTCAGAAGCACTCACCACCACTGGCTCGCTCCCCAGAAAAATCGCCCCCGCCGGCAAAGCCCGGCCCGGCTGGAACAAGCGCGCCTCCGCCTCCCCGTTGATCCACTCCAGGGAAAATTCACCCGCCCCGGACGCCAGCGTCGAAGCCACCGGCACACACTGCCCCGCCCCGATCTCCAGCCGCGTCCCCACCTCGATTTCCTCCAGCCCCAGCACCTCATCGGAGTCAGGCGAGACCACCGTATCCGGCACCGCCTTGTGCTTCCGCAGCCGCTCCCGGTTTTTCTCCACCGCCGCCAGCTGCACATACCTCCCCGCCAGCATCAGGCAGATGAAAACCGCCACGAAATCGAAATAGATCAGACCCTCCACCTTGAAAAACCAACCCACCAAAGACCCCGCGAAAGCGAAAACAATCCCCAGCGCGATCGGCATGTCGATATGCACCATCCCCGCCCTCGCCGCCTTCCAGGCCCTGCTGATAAAATACGTCCCCCCCACCAGCATCGCAAGAGTAGCAGAAAGACAGCCCACCAGCTGGAAAATCCCCGCGAACGCAAAGTCCTCCGGCATCCCCAGATATCGGGGCAAAGTAAAAACCATCCCGTTCATCGCAAACGCCGCACACAACCCCAGCTTCCCCACAAGCTGCCTCGCCTCGCTATGCACCACCCCGGACTTCCGCGGAATCACACTGTAGCCAAACGCTCCCATCTCATCCGCAAACGCGCAAAGATCCACCCGCCCCGCCATCCACCGCAGCCTCAGCAAACCCGTCGTAGGATGCGCCGATGCCTCCAGCGTCCCCTCCTGCCTTTGAAACATATTCTCCACCAGCCACACGCACCCCACACAAGACAACCCGTCCACAGAAAACTCAGCTTCCACCGCCTCCCCTTCCGACACCCCCTCCTCCAAATCTTCCTGCGCCTTCGCCAACCAGCCGAAGTCCCGCGACTCAAACGGCACACTCTTCACAGGCCTCAGAATCGAATTACTACGTAAATCGTAGAACTTTTCCATCCCCTCCTCATGAATCAGCCCGTAAACAAACTCACAACCCCGGCAGCAAAACTCCTCATCCTCCCTAGCAGGGGAAAACGGAGTAGAACAATGAACACAAACACCCATAAAACTTAAAATGAAAACCCAGCAGAACCAAAACCCACAAAACATTCGCGTCCATTCGCGTTCATTCGCGGTTCAAAAATTTTCATAACTCAGTGACAACAGGAAGGCAGCTCATCCACCTCCTCCCGATCAACCTCCCCGGCCACAACAGGCACCGTCCCCCAAAGCCGGAAGGCCATCACCAGCGCCGCAACCACCGCCATCCCCCGCTGCACACGCACCATCATCACCGGACTTACCCGCTTGTTCAGATGCTTCAGCTGCACCTGCGCCAGCCAGAGCAAAGGCACCGTCCCCAGCCCGAAGGCCAGCGCGAACTCCGCCCCCCTGCTCGCAGAGCCACTCAGCAAAGCGGCACCGAAAAGCAAATACAGCGGCCCGCACGGCAGCAACGGCGTCAGCGCTCCCAGCGCCAACCCGCCTCGCACCGGCGAAAACCTACCCAGCCGGAACCGTAGCCTCGCCGTCCATTTCATCAGAAACGAAGGCCGCGGCAATTTCTTCTCCAGCCCGAACCCAAAGACCAGAAACACCCCCACCAACACCCATGGTAAAAGCACCGCCGGCGAATCAAAAAACCACCGCAAAGGCTGCCGCCCCACGGCACCACACAGCGCCCCGATGCAAGCGTACGATGTCAGACGCATACCGTGGTAGGCGGTCATGGCAGTGAGCCGTTCTCTCTCCGACGAAGGAACGGCAACAAAGCCACAAGCAATCGGCCCACACATGCCCACGCAGTGAACGCTGGTGACCAGACCAGCGACCAATGCCCCAAGGCTTGTATGCACGACATCCATCGCAGCTTACTTATCCACGGAGATTTCGATCTTCTCCGGCGCATGCTTCACCGCGATGAAAATCAG
>JBPOGC010000212.1:0-4339 GCA_051251795.1 Luteolibacter sp.
CTCGACTGATACGTTGTTCAAATTTACTCATTCGCCCCCTAGAAAGAGATTTCCCCAGCGCCAAGGCAACGACATTCTCAATAATGGAGAGCCGGTCTCCCGGCCGGCTTCTTATCCAAGCTCCCCAAGAAACTGGGAACCACACTTAAATCCGAGTTGTGAATCGTAGAGATATTATTCAACCACTTCATCTGTGTTTAGAAAATTTCAAGTCGAGGTTTTCTGACCTTCTTTCTCCAGCCAAGGCACCCAGCTCATCATCGATAATGTAGACAGTTGCCCCCCACAAACCGCCAGCTAACTCAGCGCAAGGCCGCCAGTATTTTCAAAGTAACTTTAACAGAGCTTGTGTTACTCAGTTCACCCAGCAAACCCAAACGCCTGGACTCCCCTCACTCCCAGCCCGCTGATCTTGAACAACCTACCGGCGTTTTCCTCCACTTCAGTTTTGTGAATCCCTGTCGTCACATAAAGCTCTGATAAATTCACCCCGCCAAAAGCACACGCGGTGGTTTCCATACAAGGCAGATCCACTTTCCGGAGTTCTTCACCACTCCTTGGGTCGAAGCATGCAACACATGACCCGTGGCAAAACGCGATCCAGAGATTTCCGTCCGCATCGATCGTCATCCCATCCGGTGAAGCCTCATGATGCTTCGTCGAAATCACCACACGCTCATTGCTCAAAAGCCCGTCTGCATAATCAAAAGACATCACTTCCTTACGCGGTGTATCAATGAAGTACATCGTCGCTCCGTCAGCCGACCAGGCAAGTCCGTTCGAGTTCGTTACCGGCCCGTATGCCTCGTGAAGAGAAAGGTCATTATCCAATCGGTAGAGCTTCGCGTCCCCCGTTTTCTTCACCAGGCTGATCGTCCCTGCGAAAAACCTGCCATCCGGTGCGCACTTCCCGTCATTGAAGCGATTGTCCGCCTTTTCCGGCTCAGGATCGGCGATGGGTGTCAGATCCCCCGTTTTTTCATCCAGAAAATACAAGCCATTGTCGCCAGCGATCACTAGCCCTCCATTCAGGCGGGGAACCACCGTCCCGACCCGTTGACCGACGTTCCAGGATTTTTCTTCACCTGTCTGGGGAATGTATTTGTGCACCATGTGCCTTTCGATATCCACGTAGTAGAGGACATCCTTCCACCAGATCGGCCCCTCACCCCATTTCGACTCCTGCTTGCCTACTACTTCGATGCTGATCATGCATCCAGTCTTGCCATCAGTCCGAAACTGACAATCCGGAAACGAAATCAGACATACATTTTTTCGTAATACTCCGTCGCCATTCGGTCGGAATCAAAGAATGGCACCACATCGTTCATCGACTGCATCACCACCTTGCTCCATGCATCCGGGTCACCGTAATACTTTGGCAGGATGTGCTCGTTCATCTGTGTGTAAAAGCCGAGCCTGTCCTTCTCGTCTCGCTCTTCAGGGCTAAGAGAGTGATCGAGCTCCGGGATGATGAAGCTGTTCTGCCCGTCCTCGGCGAATTCACAGATCCAGCCATCGTAGGTCGACAGGTTCACCGATCCATTCATCGCCGCCGTCATTCCGGAAGTCCCGGAAGCCTCGCGTGTTACCACCGGATTGTTCAGCCACACATCACTGCCGTATTTCAGCAGCCGGGAAAGCTCCAGCTCGTAGCCCGTCAGCACAGTCGCGTTCGGAAAGTCGGAAGTCACATGGATGAGGTGGTTGAAAGTATCAATTGCGCCATAATCAAACGGGAACGGTTTGCCCGCCCAGATCACCTGCACGGGATGCTCGCTGCTATTCAGAAATTCGCGGAACATCCTGATTTCACGAGTGATGAGATCAGGCCGTTTGTAACCCGCGAACCGCCGCGCCCATACAAGTGTCAGCACATCCGGCTGGAAAAGTTTGCCGGTCTGGTCGGATACCGTACGAAACAAGCGCTCTTTCAGCTCACGCTTCCGATGCCTCAGCATTTCCAGATCATTGCTTTTCCGCGCAGCTTCCATCCCATGATCTACCCAGAATTTCTTGTTCTGCGAGTTCGTCACATGGGTAATTTCACAGATCCCGGGAGCATCCTTCCACATATTCCGGGAGACCTCCCCATGCAGCTTCGAGACACCGTTTGACCTCTTTGCCATACGCAGGGCGGCGTAGGAGTGATTGAACTCGTTCCCACCCGTTCCCGTCACCTCTCGCACCTGCTCCTCTGGAAGCCCGCTGAAGAAGCTGAAATTCTGCAAAAGATTGAAATCATGTTTCTCATTTCCCGCCTCCTCAGGCGTATGGGTCGTAAAGACCAGGCGCTTCTTCACCTCGTCCAGACTTCCGTGCTTTTTCAGCAAATGAAATGCCGCTGAGAGACCGTGCGCCTCGTTCAGATGCCAGATATCGGGATCCACTCCGAGCTCGTCGAGCAGCTTCGCACCACCTGCACCCAGAATGATATACTGCGCAACCCTACGCAACGGATCATTGTCGTAAAGGCGATGCGTGATCGCCCGCGAAAGATGATCGTTTTCCTCGATATCAGTTGTCAGGAAAAACATCGGAACCGTCCCGAAAATATCTCCCGGCAGATAAAGAGCCTTCACCCACACTGGATGCCCGTGCACCTCCACCGTGTAGCGAATCCCTGTATCCTGCAGGAACGAATACTTTTTCTTCTGAAACTGCACCGCCAGTTCACCGTCCTGGCCGCGCACCTGATTGTAATATCCATACGTCCACAGGATGCCGATCCCCGCCAGGTTCTGCTTCACATCGGATGCCGCGCGCATGTGGGATCCTGCCAGGAACCCAAGCCCGCCGGAGTAGATCTTGAAGCTCTGATCAATCGCGAACTCACAGGAAAAATACACCGCACTTTTCGAGAACTTCGGGTCGATCTCGTAACTATGTGCAAACGGCGAGGGCAAAAAGGATTTTGCAGACATATGTATAATTGGTTTGTGTCCAGATAGTTGGGAAATGGCTCCAGGCAATTACGCCAGCGATGGCACCATAACCGCAGGATTCGTCTCAGCAGCATAATCAACGCCATCCAGTCCAAAACCAAACAGCCTGAGGAAACTTTTCTGATATCCTTCAAAATCCGCCAACTCTGTCAGATTTTCGCTGTTCACTTCCTCCCAGCGCTTCCCGACGATTTCCTGGATACCATCCGCCATTTCCCAGTCATCCACGCGGATGCGCCCGGCACCGTCCGGCTGCGGCTCTCCGTTATACATGCGCTCACGGAAAAGCCTGTCCATCTGCTCGATCGTATCCTCGTGCGTCCCAGCATCCTTCATCGCTTTGTAAAGAAGCGAGATATAGAGAGGCACAACAGGAATCGCCGAGCTCGCCTGGGTCACCAGGGCCTTGTTCACCGAGACCCATGCCTTTCCAGAAAGCTCTGCCAGCTTCCCATCGAGTGAACGCTGGGCTTTTTCGACATCCTCCTTCGCGGCGCCGATCGTGCCATTCTTATAAATCGGCCATGTCACCTCAGGCCCGATGTAGGAATAGGCAACCGTCTGCACATTCTCTGCAAGAGCACCTGCCGTCTGAAGCGCGTCCATCCACATTTCCCAGTCCTCGCCACCCATCACTGCGATGGTCTCCTCCACATCATTTCCCTCGGCAGGCTCGATCGTCACCTCATCCACCGCACCATTGCCAGTGTTCAGAGTCTTGTTCGTGTAGACCTCACCAATCGGCTTCAAAACCGACTTGTGCACCGCCTCGGTCTTTGGATGCGTCCGCCGTGGCGATGCCAGACTGTAGACCACAAGATCAACCTGACCCAGATCCTCCACAATCGCCTGGATCACCTCACGCTTCACCTCGTCGGAAAACGCATCGCCATTGAAAGACCGCGCATAAAGCCCGGCCGCCTTCGCCTGTTTCTCGAAAGCCACCGTGTTATACCAACCCGCGGTCGCAGTCTTCGTCTCCGTCCCCGGCCTTTCGAAAAACACTCCCACCGTCGCCGCTTGCGATCCGAAGGCCGCCGCGATCCGCGAGGAAAGCCCGTAACCAGTTGAAGAACCGATCACCAGCACCTTCTTCGGCCCGCCCTCTAACGCGCCCCTCCCCTTTACCACTGCGATTTGCTCCTCAACATGCTTCGCGCAGCCATCTGGATGTGAAGTTGTACAAATGAATCCGCGGATTTTCGGTGAAACGATCATAGGCGAAAAAATTGACCCGCCCCACCCGATCACGCAACCCCAAAACCAAGCCCACACCTACCCACTATTCATTCAAATCGCCACAATTGTCCGCCAAGCTCCAATGAAGGAAAAAACCAAGCCTTCTCCATTCGGCACTGGCCACTTCAGCTACTCAAAGAAGAAAGATTCGTCCA
>JBPOGC010000213.1:0-4324 GCA_051251795.1 Luteolibacter sp.
GCCTCCTCCGCCGAGATAATCCGGCAATACCGATCCCGCAGCGTCGTCAAACTCGCCTCATGCAGCTCCGGCGTAACCGTCGCACAGCAGTCATCCACCATCGTTACCAGATACCCAAGATCACAAGCATCCCGCACCGTGGTCTCCACACACTCATTCGAGTAAACCCCCACCACATACACTGAGCTGATCCCAAGATTGTTCAACACATAGTGAATATTCGTTGAGGAAAAAACCCCGCTCGCCGTTTTATTGATCACGATCTCATCCCCCAGCGGCGCAACCTCCTCCAGAAAACAAGCTTCCGCCGAGTTCGGAGCAGCATGTACTTCCAGCCGCTTGTGCCCCTTCCCTCGATCCCTTCCATCAGCTGTTAGCGACTGAATCCGCACATGAATCACCTCCATCCCATGCGCCCGGAAGCAATTCTGTAAATTATGCACATTCGGCAAAACGGTCTCTTTCAGCCGATCAAAATAATACCGCATCTGATCCAGCGGAATTGGCGAAGTCTCATAGTCCTTGAAAAGCCCATGCCCCTCAGCCGCATCAAGATACTGCATATCGATGCACAGCAGCGCCGTCGCCCGGTTCCGTAAATCCCTTTCGTGATTCGGATTCTCCGCAAAGGACTCGCGGTAAAGCAAACCCAACGGATCGGTATGGTTTTCCTCACTCATTTCGCGGAGCTTAGCGGCTCCTGTGCAAGTTGGTAAAGTGCAGCCAACATAAGATTCGCCCCCGCCTCGATATCCTCCCAAGGAGTCCACTCGGAAGGAGAATGGCTCATCCCGCCCTTACTCGGCACGAACACCATCGCCATCGGCGCAATCCGCCCCACAAGCTGCGCATCATGCGCCGCGCCACTCAGCATCCTCTTCGATTTCAGCCCAAGCCGATCCGCGTGCTCCGCCAGAATCCCCGTAAGGCGCGCATCTGACTCCACCGGCTGAATCTCCCCTTGCACATTGAACTCAAACTTCAGCCCACGCCTCCGCGAAACCGCAGCCAAAGCCCGCTGAATCGCAAACGAAAGATCATCCAGCACCTCCACAGACGGATCACGGAAATCCAAGGAGAACTCCACAGCACCCGGCACCGAGTTCGGCGCACCCGGCAAGATCTCCGCCTTGCCAATCGTCGCCCGACTGTTCTCGCTACCGTTTTCCTCCAAAATACGCGGCAACTCATGCGCGAAATCCGCCAGCCCCATGAAAGCATCCTTCCGGTAACTCATCGGCGTAGTCCCCGCATGATTCGTCTCCCCGCTGAACTTCAGCGACCAGGACCTAAGCCCTGTAATACTTTCCACAATCCCCACCTGCAGGTCATTCTCATCGAGAATCGGCCCCTGCTCGATGTGCAGCTCCAGATACGAATCAATATCCTCCCTGCGCCTTCTAGCCTCCAGTGCCTTCATCGGATCCAACCCCTGGGCCAGCATCGCATCCGCCAGCCTCAAACCACCGAGATCAGTAGCCTTCTCCACCTTGTCCAGGGTCAGCGTCCCGGTGAACGACTCAGACCCAAACGTCCCACCAAATCGCCCCTCCTCATCACTGAAAGCGATCAGTTCAATCGAACGCTTAAAACCAATACCTAATTCGCGAATTACTCGCAAACACTCAAGCCCCACCACAACCCCCAACGTCCCGTCCAGCATCCCCGCGCAAGGCACCGTATCGATATGCGATCCCACATAGACCCTGGGAAAATCTTCTTCTCCTTTCAGAATCCCGGAAATATTCGCCGCCCCGTCCGAGGCAGGCTCCAGCCCGTTTTCCTCGATCCGGTTCAGCAACCACCGCTTCCCCTCCATGTCCTCATCGGAAAAGGCCATCCGGTAGATCCCGCGATCCTGCTCGTTTTTCCCGATCGCAGCCAGAGTCAGGATGTCGGATTTGATCCGCTCTATGCTGACTCTGAGATTTTCTGGTTGGTTCACGAGATAAATTGGCGATGGAGAATGTGCAGTGTGAGAAGATGATTCAGAAGCGTATCCTTCCTTACGAGAGATGTAGGATCTGTATCCCTGCGGTATCCATCAAGAAATTTCCTCACCCGCTCAGGCGAGCAGATACCAGCGTCTTCGATCACATTGTCCGTCAAAAACTCTCCGATCAACTCCTCGACCTTAGCCATCTTCGCCTTGTCAGTATGCGCTGGCGGAGCCATGAACGCGAACTTCTCGCGCTTGTAGAGCACCTCTGGCAACACTCCTTTCACAGCCTCACGCAGCACATGCTTCTCAATGTTTCCTTTGATCCGCAGATTCGGAGGAACTTTGACAGCGGTCGCAGCAAGATGATGATCCAGGAAAGCAGGCCGCGCCTCCATCGAGTTCGCCATGTCCACCCGGTCACCACCCCAGTTCAGGATCTGACCTTCCAGCTGGCACTTCGACCAAGTGTATTGAGCGATATCCAGCGGATGCCTGTCCTTCAGCATCGAGGCATCCATCCGCGAGGCAATTTCCTCAATCGGATCATAGCCCTCCAGCTCATGAAGCAGATCATCCGACATCAAAGGTCTGGCCAGATCCAGTGTATCCATCCACGGCTGAATCCACGAAGGAGTGAACCCACAGAGCTTCTCCCAAGCATGATGCTTCCGCTGTGTCTCAGCCAGAATCGCCCCCTTGAAAAGTGAGTTCGTCTTCTCCAGTGCCGCCTGGTACTCCGCACGCACAGCCGGTGGCTCATGGCTCAGCCCGTGCAGGAACATGTCCCGCTTCAGCGCCGGATACCCCGCAAACAGCTCGTCCGCGCCCTCACCCGTGATCACGCAGCGATAACCGGAGTCCCACACACGCTTCGACATCAGGTTCTTCGCCACGCCCAGCGTGTTGTAAAACGTCCGCTCCGCGTGCCACACCGTCTTGATGTAGTTTTCCCCGTAAAGATCCTCCGCCTTCAGGTGGATCACCTCCTGATCCGCTCCCATGGACTCCGCCATCTCCTTCGCGATCGGAGCCTCGTCATACGCATCGTCATCGAAGGAGATCGTGTAAGCCTTCGTCGGCGACTGCATCGCTCCCGTCGCAAGCCCAAGGATACAGCAGGAATCAATTCCACCGGAAAGGTAACAACCCACAGGCACGTCCGCCTCCAGCCGCAGCACGATCGCATCGATCAGCTCAGAGCGGACTTCCTCCACATGCTCCTCCTCGGTGATCTTCATGCAACGCGCCTCCTCTTCAGGAAATTCAAAATCCCAGTAACGCTCCTGATGAATATCCAGACGCCCGTCCCGCTTCCTGATCCTCAGGAAATGCCCCGGTGAAAGCGAAACCACATCCTCGAACGCACTCATCCCCGGCGCGATCGTCTGCATCAGCTGATGCATCGCCGCCTTCCTGTCCAACCTCGCCGGCACATCCGGATGCGCGATCACAGACTTCGCTTCGGAGCCATAGACTATCGTGCTCTTATCCGGAGAAACCCAGTAGAACAAAGGCCTCACACCAAACCGATCCCGGATCAGAATCAGCTCATCCGCCGTCCTGTCATACAGCGCAAATGCAAACTCACCGCGCAGATGCTCCGTGAAATCCAGCCCGAACTTCCGGTAAAGCCCGATCGCGATTTCCGAATCGGACTTCGTCAAAAACCGGTCACCCTCCGCCATCAGCGTCGCCCGGTGCCGCTTGAAATCATAAAACTCCCCGTTCGCAGTCAGCACATACCGCCCGTCCACCGCATGCAGCGGCTGGCAGCCACCCTCGAGATCATTGATCGTCAGCCTCGTGTGACCCAGCGCCACACCCTTCGTCAGCTCCACATATTGCCCACGCCCATCGGGACCACGGTGATGAATGGTTTCAAGTTGCCCATCAAGAATATCGGGAGTGTTTTCTGGAAGTCGTTTGGCCGAAAAATGGCCTGCTATGCCGCACATAAGGTAAATCTAGTAGTTGTAAAAAGGATGAAATTCAGGAAGGTGAGAGATCGATCAGGTTCGGAAGCGCTTTGAGCCTTCCCAGCACCGACATCAGCAGTGCCTGCCTCATGAACACAGCGCCATGCGCCTGCGAAAAATAGAGATTGTGCGGAGTGTGATCCAGAGAGGTATCCAGCTCATCCAGCCTCGCCATAGGGTGCAGGATCACCGCGCTATCCTTCAGCGGACTCTCCGCGTTCAGCTTGAACTTGCTGTCCATGTTCTTGTAGGAGTCGCCGAGAAACGCGATGGAGTTCATGTAAATCACATCCAGAGTCGGCAAGTGCTCGCGCACGTCATTCGACACCTCGTAATCAATGCCCGCAGCGGTCAGCTGTTCCGTGACCTCTTCACCGAAGGGATCTGCCATTTCCGAAATCACCGT
>JBPOGC010000214.1:0-4301 GCA_051251795.1 Luteolibacter sp.
CCTCCTTTGCGGTCATCAAACAATGGCAGGTTCCTTTTTATGTGATCCGTAATGCCATCGACATCGGCTGCTGCGACTAATTCGTTTAGATCCGGAGCTACCGTTCCTGCGTCCGTATAGCCCAAACCCTGAGGGATAAGTTTTGCCGCGGACGCAGGTGTCGTAGGGAAAAAATAGATGTATGGCTCGATTCGTTTTGCTTTATCCTCGTCGATCACTGCCCGGACGGAGGCGGATGTTTTCAAGTGCTCCCTCTTGTTTTCCAAATCCTCAGGAACCGTCGGTTCATCAGCTTCCGGATCGAAAACAGTTCCGTAGTCCAGTTCCGCGGTACTCAGGCGCTCGTCCTGAACGACAGTCCCCGCGTTTTTCCCATCGATACGCCCGGACAAATCTTCAATCCAATAAGCATATCTGAAGGTATAACCATCCGGATCCGAGGAAGGCACCTCCACCCACTGCGCACGGGGTATGTCTTGATCATGTTTTGTGGTGGTAGCGAGGACTTCAGCATCGGCGACATACGCCGTGAGTGACGAGACGAGGTCGGTCGTATCCAGAGGCACCCCCAGTACGGACGGATCGGAGTCGGTGATGGAAATTTCACTCTCACCACTGAACAAAGGAATCGCGCGCCATTCTCCAAGAGTAGGATCGGCAGGATCCTGCTCGAAGATCGCTCCGTAGTTGAAAAATTGCTCGCGGTAGCCGAGCGGTCGATCCGCATCGGCAACTGTGGGCGCGACCGGGTCTTCCAAACGGAACACAAGGGAGTCATCCCTTCCGGTGATCTCCATCACGTTTGCAAGGGCTGCGGCCAGTCCGCTCTCCACGGCAAAGTCCGCCCGCGCCGAATGCGAGTAAGAGCGCGCGGTTTTCTGCTCGAGCGTAAGAACCGTGACGAGACCCACGAGTAGCAGGGTCAACCCGGCGATTGCGATGATAGTCATCGGCAACGCGAAACCAGACGGTTTGTTATGTCTTAAATTTTTCATTCTCCTATGGCAATGGTTCGGGAAAAGGTCTGTATAAGGCTGTAGTTTGCGGAATCTGTATCCGTGGCGTCCTGAGCGAGAGCGTCCCATTTTGCTTTCGTTTTGAACCGCTCCCCGGTGGAATCGTCCACAAACCGGATCGTGAGATCAATGACCACAGGAGCCTCGTCAAGAGTGTCGTCCCATTCCAGCAGAGCGCCTGTAGAGTCCCGGTATTTGGGCTGTGCAGTAAAATCGATCACGTTGTAGACCAGAGGTTCATCAGGATCGGTTGCCCCGGATGGATTCTGTGCTGGAAAAGCAATACCGTCCCCGGCTTCGATAAGCTCCTGGGTCTTTTCCGACCCGAGAATCTGGCGATAGAGTTTTGGTGAGACAGCGCTGCCCCTGTCCGCTGTTATTGCCACATAGTAGTGGGTAGTGCCGATATCGCCAGGATCCGTGTCGGTCTCTTCATCCGTACTAAGGGTTCGTATGAAGAGTAGCTTGTCGGAATTCACCGGGCTCTCCTGGCTACTGTTCTCAGTTTTCTCGTATAGAAGATGGGTGTCCGGCAAGTTCGTAGAGATTTCCTTTTCGAAAAACTGCATGAAGGCGCGTGCCTGGGAGAGGGAATTCACAGCCTTCTGCGTCCGCGTGTAACTGTCCGTCGATTGCCCGACGAGCGAGAGAAGCGTGATCATCAGGATCGAGGTGATGGCCATCGAGACCAACAGCTCCATCATGGTGAATCCCTTCCAGGGAGCCAGACAAGTCAGCCTTCTGGATTTGGGAGAACTTTTCACAGCACCCCCTCCCTTGGTGTCATGATGTGATAATGATACGTTGTTCTTTTTTCCGGTTTGGATCTCGCCGGATATTGCACCTCTATACGGAGAAGGGCCAAGCCATCCACGGGGCCAATGAGGTCACCGTTAACGTCAGTAGGTATTTCCGAATAGACACTGACCACGTAAGCCGCATCCTTGACCTGGATGCCGCTTTCGAGGTTGGAGACTTCCCCTTCCTGAAGAAATTCTCCTTCAGAATCGTAGATCAAAACCTTCGGAGCATCTTCCTTGGCAATTACAGGAAAATCCAAGTCTTCATCAATCACTGATACGCCGGAGTCCGTCCAACCGTTGTCTGTCTTTGCCCAGTTTCGCAGTATATCTCTCTGCACTTCCTTCGCAAGCCACGCTGACCGTGTATCCGCCTCCGCATTGCGCCGCGATCCGCTCGCGGAGCCAAGGGCGGAAAGGATCAACGGGATGACCACTGCGACGACACCAATCGCGATTACCACTTCCATCAGCGTCATTCCATGACGGAACGAAGGGAACGCTTTCGCTGATTTTCTGAAACCTGCTTTCATCACGGATCGATAAAACGTGTTCTGCCAGTCAGGCGGTTTACTTCGAAAATTTCCACCACGGCATTGTCACCGTTTTTCTGCGTGAGGGTGAGGTTCTCGCCTCTTTTCACGGCTTGGCCAATAGCCATGACTATGCGTATTCCTGCGGCCGGACTGACAATCTGACCGTTCGGCGAGAAGACGACAAACTTCGAGCTGAAATCACCATTGAACTTGACGTCAATCGAATCCGTTTCGTCCATGATGGTCGTGTCGGAAGAGCCGGCTTGCGCACTACTGAGAAGATGTATGTTCCCGGGAAGCCTTGTCCACCTTTGCAGCATCTCGGAATTGGCATTCGGATCGGTCGAATCAGAGGAAATCGCCTCGTAGCTCCCGCTGGTTCCTTTTTCTACTTCCAGCAGAGTCACCGCGCTTGCCGCAAGTTCGTCATTTGCTACGGAGAGTTCGGGTATCACCACAGCGGTCGCGTTTCCAGATGCGATGGCGTGTGCCCGTGCCTGTTGCAGGTGCGCTTTTATGATCCCCCGGGAGGCCTGGCGGGCGCTGTTCGAACTGTTCGAAAACATCGGTACGGCCACTACAAGCATGATGCCGATGATCGCAACGACGACCAGCACCTCTATCAAGGTGAAGCCGTCCTGCCGGTTTCTCGGGGAAACCGATTTGTGGGGGTAGGATCGCATCTTTGAAAAAAATCGGGAAAAAGAACCAGAACCAAAATAGCATTTCAGGTGCCACCACGAAGTAAATACAGAAAAGGAAGATTCTCTAAGGCGATTTATGTGGAGATTTTGTCACAAAACTCTCGTTTTCAACGACCCACGAAATCCAAAAGCCCCTGGAACCCGCAAAATATGCGGGATTTCCCTGGCGGCAAAGTTGGCACGGGAGCCTCGTGATCGAGGTATTCCCGGCACAAAAAATCGAATTCCTCCGGGGTTTTCATCCTCCGGATCGCCTGCTCGAAAGCCGGATTTATGCCATCACAGATGTAGATCAGCGTTTTTTTCATCCGCTGGATATGAAGCAAGGGATCGTAATGTGGAGCCTCGGCGGCCAGCTCGGACGAAAGCTCCCTGATATACTCAAGAAGATCACGGTGGGTGGGATCGGGAAACGTTTCCCCCAGAAATGCCGCCCGGATCTGACCGAAAAGCCACGGGTTCCGGATCGCCCCGCGCCCGACCATCAGCCCGGCCGCCGAGGTCTGGCTGTGATATGAGAGCGCGGTAGCAGCATCCACCACGTTCCCGTTCGCGATGACAGGGCAGTCCAAAGTATCGACCGCCATTTTCACAAAATCCGGCTGCACCGGCGTCTGGTACCGATCCACCACCGTCCGCCCGTGAATCGTCAGCCCATCAATCGCGTGCCTTCGAAAAATCTCCAGAAGCCCCGGAAACTCCTCCGCCGAGTGATAGCCCAGCCGTGTCTTCACAGTGAAACGCCCCGGTATCACTTCTCGCAAAGCCCCGATGATTTCCTCGATTCTCTCCGGCAGCCTCAACAATCCACCCCCCGCGTCCTTCCGACACACCACTGGCGCAGGGCAGCCCAGATTCAGGTCGATCCCCGCCACCGGATACTCGCAAAGCTCCTTCGCCGTCCGCACCAGCTCCGGGATGTCACGCCCTATCATCTGCGCGAAAATCGGTTTGCCGGTCTCATTTTCCTCGATGGAGCGGAGGATGTATTTGTTCAGCCGCGAGTCCGGATGCACCCGGAAATACTCCGTAACAAACCAATCCGGCAGACTCCGCCGCCCCAGCACGCGCATGAACGGCAGATCCGTCACATCCTGCATCGGCGCAAGGACGAGTGCCGGTCTGTCGCTGGGAAGGAAATCGATCATCTGTGGAAAAATGGCAGGGACGCGAAAAATGGCAGGGACGCTTGTCCCCAAGCGTCCGTTTCTGACGGACTCTCCCCACCAGCAAAGCCAAAGACCG
>JBPOGC010000215.1:0-4297 GCA_051251795.1 Luteolibacter sp.
GGATTTGAATGTACCTATTAGTGGAGCCGACCCACAGAATGCGGACATTTGGGGACAAATGCCCCTGCCGGCTGGGGTAGGGATCAACCTCCGGTGACGGGGATGAGCTTGGAGTATTGATAGGAATTCTTAGAGATGAATTCGGCGAGTTCGTCGTCGCTAGAGAACCCTCTACGTTGCATCTGCTTGAGGCCGAAGTCTGTGAGAACGGTAACAGAAACTTCAATACCTGTGAGGCGACCGGCTCTGATCTGCTCGTTGGTAGCGTTGACGTTGCTGAAGTCAGTTTCATTCTCCGATCCTGTTATGATAAATTCATCAGTGGAGCTACCAGCATTTTGTCCGAGTGGAACTGAGACGTTCTTGAAAACTGAAGTTGTTCCCGAGGTGTCTTCAACTTCCAATTGAAAGTTTACGGTAAACTGGTAGATGTTTTCACAGATGAAGTTTTCTTCGTCCGTGATTTCTGTTATCGGAAAGACGCTTTTGAGTGTGTCACTGGAGCTGGTATCCTCAGGTGTTGCAAGGATGTCAGTGAAAGTTTCATCAGGATTTACGAGTTTCCTGTAGAGTACGAAAGTCTTCAGGTTCGCATCTGAGGAACTAGGATCGATAGGATCCTGGTAGACGAGCTGGTAACCGATCGCTGAGACATCGCCACCAAGATCTGCAGATGTGCCAATTTCTCCGTTATAACGGTCAGTCGCGGCAGAAAGGAAAACTAAATTGGCGGAGTTCGGGCTCCGGACAGTTCTCGGACCCGCGTCTTCCGGGTCGGATTCCGCATAGAGCCATTGATAGCTGTTGCCTTTCCGGATCACGATGGATTCGAGATCACGGCTCAGGGAGTTGATAAGTGCTTCACCCTGGCGGGCAGCACGGATCTCGGAGCGGCTGCGGTTCCATGCGTCAAGTGAGATGGAAGTGATGGAGACCAGAATGGTTACGATAATGGTTGTGATCGCCATTGCCACGAGCAACTCGACCAAGGTGAAGCCGCGCGAAGAAAATTTGTTTTGGGTTTTCATTGGGTTCTGATGGTTTGGTTTATCTGCGGATGGCGAGATTTCTTGAGAAGACGGGTTTGAGATCCTCATCATTGAAACGCGTCTGGAATGTCGTTGAGCTTAGGTAAGAGGAAGTTTTGGTGGGAATACTGTAGAAATCAGCTGCGAATGCGATGGTTGCTTCGGGATATTCGTCAGGATCGGTAACATCGTCTCCTCCGATTTCGGGGTCTCTAATTGTTCCAGGGTCCCCAAGGATCATACCTGTGCTATCGAAAACCAACTGAGTAAGTTTCGTATAGAAAATGGATCCTACTAGCGCATCGAGATCGTCTGCCAATAAATCGTCATCGGCACGGCGGGCTACTGCGAACAAAATGTAATCGTCCCCCGGCTCACCGTCGTTGCTTGTGTAAGGGGCTGGCGTGCCATCCGAACGGACATCCGAGATGTCACCACGATATTGATAGATCAGGATGGCAGTCGCGGGATCGTTTGCGCTTTCGACCCAGTAGAAAGCCTTGTCGAAGCCGGTGGCCGCGCTGGTGGGATTTTGTCCGGTGCGGAGGGTGCCGAGTTCTTCCTGGAGAGTGGTTGTCAGGCGTTCTGCTTCCTGGATGCTGATGGATCGCTTGATACCCTGTGCTGCAGGGGCGAAGACCGCTACAAAACCGGAGAGTAGGACTGCGAGAACGCCGATGGCGATCACGGTCTCCATGAGGGTGAATGCATTTTTCTGCTTTCGGAACTGATTTTTTAAATTCAGGAGCTTCATTGGTTTTTGATTGGGGGTTTTTAATTTAGGGGTGGGTCAGAAGTCGCCAGGGGTGCTCGGGATGTCCATTTGCTCAACGCTTCGAAAATTTGAGGTGCGACCGTTCCTCCAGATTATGAAACCTGCAAAGTCCCGCGCAGCCGCGCCGACTGATCTGGGTTGCGGGCTGCTGCTGGTAGGAGGTCTTCCTCCGCCGATCACAAAGCGAGTGCCAGGGGTGCTAATAATTCCTTCGCTATTGAACTCGTAGTAGAAGTAGGTGCCGCCAAAATTTGTAAGTGCTGTTGTGATATCTGGGTCCGGGCTGAAAAGGGACATGCTATTAGCCGTGTCCACTGTGCCAGCGGGCTCTCCTGAATAGTCCTGGCTGAAATAGGTTCCTTCCTCAAACGTATGGCCGCGGGAAGAAAGAGCCCATTGAGTGGGCTCACCAGTTGAGGTATTGGTAGGAATATCGCCATCGGCATCAGCCTTTCCATAAACGACCAGGATTTTCCGGAGAAACGTTTCACTATCCGGATCACCATCAATCAGGAGACGCGATTTTGTATTTTTCGATACGGCCAAGGTGCGTGCTTCATTGAATAGGGATTCTGAAACGGCGATCCCGGTGGAAGTGCCTTTTCCGGCGCTGAGATTCTTAAAACCGACAGCTGCTGCAGTCATCAGAATTGAGATGATTGCAACGACAGTGAGGACTTCGATAAGGGTGAAGCCGGGGGTTTTTGCTTTGGAAAGTAGGTTTTGGTTCATTGAGCCTATTGGGTTTGGGCGACGATTGATTTCAGGAATATACCTTCCCAAAATCAGAAATGCAAGAAGCAATGTCAATACATCGCGAATACTTCGCCCATAGGGGAAGCAACTTATCGAAGAGAGCCGATGTATGGTATTTCAGCGAGGATAGCGTCCTTTGTTGGGACCGTTCATCCATGCCCAGGCGGAGCCGACGATGCTTGCAACATCCTTGTTTTGTGCGACCCAACCGAGAGTTTCCTTTGCGAGTGAAGGATCGGCGACGAGTTCCGCAGGATCGCCTTCGCGACGGGGGCCGTATTTTACCGGGACTGTTTTACCGGTTACTTCCTCCACTGCGGTGATGATTTCCTTCACGGAAATGCCCTTTCCAGTGCCGAGATTGCATTGGAAGGAGGGTTTTCCGCTGATGAGGTGATCGACAGCCAGTCCATGTGCGGAGGCCAGATCCTCCACGTGGATGTAATCGCGGATGCAGGTGCCATCCGGGGTGGGGTAGTCTGTTCCGTAGACTTCTAGGGTGTCGATTTCTCCGGTGACGGCCATGAGGACGCGGGGAATGAGGTGTGTCTCGGGATCGTGGTCTTCACCGATTTTCCCGTCAGGCGAGCATCCGCTGGCGTTGAAGTAGCGTAGGCATGCGGATTTGAGCCCCCAGCCACGGTCGCAATCGATTAGTATTTTTTCGACCATGAGTTTGCTCTGGCCGTAGGGGTTGATCGGGTTCTGGGGATTGGACTCGTCTATGGGGATCTTTGTGGGAGTGCCGTATGTGGCGCATGTGGAGGAGAAAACGAATGCGTTGCAGCCGTGGCGTTGCATGGCCTGGAGGAGAACGATGGGTTCCGCGGTGTTGTTCCAGTAGTATTTCAGCGGATCTGTAACGGATTCGCCAACGTAGGCGAATGCGGCAAAATGGATCACGGCGGAGAAGGCGTGCTTTTGAAAGAGCTCGTCGAGAAGTTTGCTGTCCCCGACATCACCGGTGATGAATTCGACCGAGGGATCGAGAATTGCCTCCGGGTGACCGTAGGCGAGATTGTCCAGCACTACGATCTTACGACCTTTTGAGGAGAGTTGGCGAACTGTGTGGGAGCCGATGTATCCGGCGCCGCCTGTGATGAGGATGGGCTGATCTGGCATTTCTGTGAGGGCATCTGAGCGGGGATCGGGACGGACTGCAAGACTGGATCAATTGAATTTTTTTGAAGAAAAGTTGAATGGACAGGACTGTGCCTGGGTCTAAACTGACGTATGAAACTTTATCAGACTTTTCAAATTGCTTTGGTGGCGGGTGTTACAGCATTCGCCGTTTCGTCTTGTGCCTATGATCCTTATCATTCCGGCGGTGGATATTCTACGGCTTCCGGATCAGCTTTCATCAGCACGGGGAATTCCCAATGGGGATACGATCCGACTTACCGAGCTTACTACAATTACAATCGTAAGGCTTATTACGATCCGTATCTGAATGGTTATTATCCGACAGGCTACCGCCCGCAGAGAGTTTATGGAGCCCCGCATCCGCATGGATATAATGGAAGCGGAAAATACATCGCACCACCAAGAAACGTGCGGAACTACAACCTGAAAAATTATCAGGATAGAAATGACCGTTACAAGAATCTAGGCAGGGGCTGGTCGCGTGATGTGCGTGGCAGTTCAACAAACAGAGACGAAAGATCCGCCTTTTATGGAAACCAAAGGCAGCGTGAGGCTTATCAGCGTGGGACACCAATTGTGACCTCTACGCAACAAC
>JBPOGC010000216.1:0-4292 GCA_051251795.1 Luteolibacter sp.
CTCCGGAAAATCGACCTGACCTACGATCTCCCCGGCTACGAATTCATCTCAAACGCCGCCGCAAAAATCACCCCCTCACCGGCCAGCGCCAGCCAGTCCTCCGCCACCCTCATCCTGGGTCCCTCCTCTAGTCCCGCCATCACCGCACGCCCCGCACAGCGTGACATCTCATCCGAGCAGACAAAATTCTTCGCCGAGGTCTCAAACCTCTTCCTCCCCAGCCCCGGCGTCGTCAATGCCCGCCACCACATCGCCATCCGCCCAGCACAAGGCCGCGTCTCAGAGCTACTCCTGAACATCCCCGTCGGCTTCACCGTCTCGGAAGTCGCAAACGGCCCCGTCGGCACCTGGCGCTTCGATCCTGAAAAGCAACAGCTCCGCATCCCCATCGAGCCCGCGCAATCATCCCCCTTCGGTTTCACCGTCACCACCCAGCAAGGCACCCAGACCCTCCCCATCGATCTCACCCTCGCCCCCATCCGCGTCCAGTCCGCAGCGGGCGAAGTCGGCTTCCTCGCTCTGGCCTTCGGCAACGAAGCACAGCCGGAAAACATCACACCCGCCAATCTCTCCCGCATCAACCCCGAGGACTTCGACCAAAAGCTCCTCCCGAAAAACATGCTCCTCCAGCACGCCTTCCGCTACGGAAAAGAAAAAGCATCACTCAAAGTAAAAGTCACCGAAGTCGCCCCCGAGCTTCGCGCCGAGTCATGGCAGCTCGTCTCCCTAGGCGATGACCGCCTCGTCATCTCCACAGACCTCTCCGTGAACATCACCCGCTCCGGCCTCTTCAAGCTCGCCCTGGAAATCCCCAAAGACCTCGAAGTGGAAACCGCCACCGGAGAAAGCCTCTCCCATTGGACTGAATCCACAGTCGACGGAATCCGCATCATCACCCTACACCTCGCCGGAAAAACAATCGGCAAGCGCAACTTCAATCTCACCCTTACCGGACGCCCTCCCGGCACCACGGAAAACTGGCAGGTCCCCCGCATCAAACTTCAGCACGCATCCCGCGAGACCGGCCTCCTTACCATCGTCCCGGATCGCGGACTCCAGATCCGCGCCATAGATCGCAAAAACGTCTCACAGATCGACCCCCGCGAACTCTCAGACACCAAAAAGGAATCCACCCGCGCCGCCGCCCGCCCCGGCGCCCTAGCCTACCGCCTCCTCCAGTCTGACTGGTCGCTAGGCCTCGCCATCTCAAAGCTCGACCCATGGGTCACCGCAAAAGTATTTCACGAGACCACCCTCCGCGAAGGCCAGACCCTCACCCGCGCCTCCATCGCCTACCGCATTGAAAACGCCGCTCTCAAGACACTCCGCATCCGCATCCCCGGCCTCGATGAAACAGCCGCCTCCACCGTCCGTGCCACAGGAGAGTCCGTAGCCGACTTCATCCCCGTCGAGTCCGAGCCAGGCCTCTACGAAATCCGCTTCCAGCGCGGCATCGCCGGAGAAACCAAAGTCGAAATCGAATTTCAACAAGCCACCAAAGACACCGGAACCGAAACCATCCAGCCCATCACCCTCGGGGAAGTACGCCAGATCCAGTATTTCTCAGCCGTCCGCGCCGGAGGCCGCCTCGCACTCTCCACCACGGACATCCCCCGCGGCTGGCAGCGCGCCGATTGGGCAGTCGCCCAGGCCGCCATCGGACAGCCCGCCGGCAATACCGCCCCACTCCTCCTCTTCCGCGTCGCAGACCCGGAAGCCCCCCTCACCGTCGCCATAAAACGCCACGAACTCCAGGATCTCGAAAAACTCCGCGTCTCCGAAGGCACCCTCACCACCCTCATTTCCCCCGAAGGCCACGCCCTCACCGCCGTCGATCTGCAAATGCAAGTCACCGCAAAAACCACCCTCCGCCTCAAACTCCCCGCAGACTCGGAACTCTTCAATGTCCTCGTGAACGAAGAAGGAGCCACCCTAGTCCGCGAGAACGGCGAATGGCTCTTCTACGTCTTCCCTTCCCCGGAAACAGACAAGCCCGCCAGCGTCCGCTTTGTCTACTCCGCACAAAGCGAAGACACCCAACTCCAAGGCCCCATCCTAAACGTCCCCATGGAAAACCTCACCTGGAGCGTCCTCATCCCGGAAGGTTTCCAGCTCACCTCCCACTCCGGCGATTTCGATCTCAGCAAACAGGCAAACCTCGGTTCCTTTGATATCCTCAGCTACAAATCTCTCACGGAGAGCAAAAAGAAAAACAGCTCCAAGAGCGCCATGGCACTCCTCGACAAGGCAAACAGCTGGCTAGCCAAAGGAGATCAGGAAAAAGCCTCCCAAGCACTCAGCAACGCCTATCGCAGCAACCAGCTCGACGCCGCCTCCGGCGAAGACGCCCGAGTCCAACTCCGCGAACTGAAAACCCAACAAGCCGTCCTCGGCCTCAACACCCGCCGCCAGAAGCTCGCCATCGACAACCGCGTAGCCGGCCAGGACGAAAACGCCCAGCTAGAACAAGCCGCCAACGCCAACCCCATCCTCAAAGGCGACTCCAACTACGACCCCGCCCAGTTCAACCGCTTCCTCGAAGGCAACTCCGCCGAAGAAATCAGCGCCCTAAAGGAAATCGCCAACCGCATCGTCACCCAGCAGCTCGCCGCAGAGCCAGCCCCCCAAGCCCTCGACATCACCCTCCCGGAGCGCGGCCAAGTCCTAACCTTCACCCGCAGCGTCCAGGTCGAAAACCAATCCAACACCCCCATGGAAATTTCCCTGAAAATCGAGAAAACCAACAAAACCTCCGCCTGGCTAGCCATCCCCCTCTGCCTCCTCATCGGCATCATCGCCGCAAGACGCAAATAAAGGAGACCGGTCTCCGGCCGGCTGCACAACCCTGGCAGAAGAAGACTCCTGTTGATAAAAACGCCGAAGTCCTGCTTAAACAGCTCCTTCACTTCAATTTTCTCTTACTCAAACCAATCCCAATCACGTATCCCTTCACCTACCCACTGCCAGCGGATTCCAAACCCTGGCAAATCCAAAGTCTCGGAAATCCTTCTGATTCACCGTTGCGAACTCAGTAACACCCTGCCTGAGCAAGATCAGCGCAACCCTCCAATCAAATGCCCTCCTGCGCGCAAAATCTTTTTCAGTAAGTCACGGCCAGAACTCGTCATGAAACGCACGACTGTCTGTAGGAAATCCCACAACCTGCCAGCACGGATGCCTCCTAAAAGCAGTGCAGACAGCCACAGCCGCAGCCGAATCCAAAGGTTTTACTAATACTGCTGGATTCCTCAGGAGCACATACAGTTCAAGTAAAACCAACTCACATATCACCACATCCGTCCGACCTTGCAGCGTAGCTAAAAAGTCCGCGGCCTTGGCATGGTTCGAATTCCCGGTTTCTACGGCAGGCAGCAGAACATTTGTATCAATTCAAATCATTATCTACCAATACCTCTTCCCATTTCTTCATCCGCCGCCGCTCCACGAAGATCAGCCAACGAAACCTTGATACCTCCACAATCAACGGAAGGAAGCGTCCACCCACTTACCTCATCGTCACTATCTGGAAACCGATCAAGAAACAATTCCAGTCCCCTGCGCGTCACTTCAGCGAGCGAAAGCTCTCTCCGCGCCGCAAAAGACTTAGCTCTTACATAGAGTTCGTCTGGCAATTGAATTTGAGTTCGCTTCATGATGTTAATTCCACATCAAAATACCTTTGGGTCAATCTTCCATCATAGCGCAATTCCACCTATCTTATCAGCCGGTGAGCCAGCCCCCCCGGCACCCACCTCATTGACACAAACTCTCAATTTCCTACCCTCCATGGAACCCAAAGGAAATGTCCCTCAAAAAAACCATCATCCCGATCACTCTTTGTGTATTGGCTTTGTCCGCCGGCTACGCCGCGAGGAAACTGACATCACCCCCAGATCCCAGGGAAGAACAACTCCTCGTCCAGGCTGGGGAATCTCAGAGGGAAAACCATTCTCCAACGGAGTCAGCCCCCGCCAACTACATCCCCCCGGAAATCAAATCCACCGACACCGTCGAGACCCTCATCGAAAAAGGTGAAAACGCCACCTTCAACGAACTCGCCATCTGGTTCCAGACAGCCAGCCCCGAGGACATGACCACCTACTGGGCCGCCTGCAGCGAGATCAAACCCCACCAGTTTTACACCAGCCTGGTCTTCATGAACTGGGGACGTATCGATCCCATGGGAGCCGTAAACGCCACCGCAGGAACAAAGCATGAAGGCATGTCCTGGTGGGGCTGGGCGGTCAATGATCCCGAAGCAGCCCTCGCCGCAGTACCGCCAAAATTCCTCA
>JBPOGC010000217.1:0-4266 GCA_051251795.1 Luteolibacter sp.
TGGGCTCCGATGAGGACGTAGCGGACTTCCATGGCGGTGAAGCCTTTCTTTTCCAAGTCCTCCAAGGTGTACATGTTGCCGAGTGATTTGGACATTTTCCCGCCATCCACAAGGAGGTGGGTGGTGTGGAACCAGTGGGCTGCAAATTCACCACCGCAGGCGCAGAGGGACTGGGCGATCTCATTTTCGTGATGTGGGAAGGCGAGATCGATGCCGCCTGAGTGCATGTCGAAGGTGTCGCCGAGGTATTCCTCGATCATGGCGGAGCACTCGAGGTGCCAGCCCGGGCGGCCCTGTCCCCAGGGGGATTTCCAGTGGTTTTCACCGTCTTCCGGGCGGCGGGATTTCCAGAGGACGAAGTCCGAGATGCTGTCTTTTTCATATTCGTCCGCGTTGGCGCGGGTGTTCTGGGTCTTTCCGAGCTCCAGTTCGCGCTCATCGAGGCGGGAGAGTTTCCCGTAGCCGGGGAAGGAGGATATTTTGAAATAGACGGAGCCGTCATCCGAGGGGTAGGCGTGGCCTTTCTCGACGAGTTTCTCGATCATCGCGATTTGCTGGGGGATGTGCTCGATCGCGGAGGGCTCGATGTGTGGTGGGAGGCAGGCGAGGGCTTTGCAATCTCTGTGGAATTTCTCAGTCCAGATTTTCGTAAAGTCTTTGAGCGACTTTCCGGCCGCTTGGGAGTCGCGAATGGTCTTGTCGTCCAGGTCAGTGAGGTTGCGGACGTGGAGTGTGCGTGTGCCACCTGTTTCCAATGTGCGGCGGAAGACGTCCTGCAGGACGAAGGTGCGGAAGTTTCCAATATGCGCGGGGCCATAGACTGTGGGGCCGCAGGCGTAAAAGCGGTAGGTTTTTCCGTCGATGGGGGTGATTGGCTTTTCGGATCGGGTGAGGGTATCGAGTAGAAACATCTGGGAAGTATTGGTTGGAACCGGCTGCCGAGAGTAGAACTGTGGTGATGGTGTTTCACGATCAAAATACGGATAATTTTCCAAGTTGGCTGCCCGTGATCATGGGTGCGGCAGTGTTCTCAAAAGAGTTGGATTTCCGTCCATGTTCACCAGTTCAGGGTTGTTACTTGCTACCCATCAAACAGGGGGGGGGTGGATTTTTTAAATATTGTATATTCAATTTACGGTTGATGCAGGTCTCCGGACGGGTGAATGTTCCTAAACCTGATGGATGTAGAAATACACTTCCGGTGTAGGCCGTCATCTCGCGACAACCGCAAACCCCCATGAAAACCCCTCTCTTCTTATTTACCCTGTTGGCATCGTCTTCCGTATTCGGGCAGGAGATTTCCGATGACCTTTTGCTTGTGTCCGTTGGCGAAAGCTCGGATCGCTATTCTGAAGTCGGGACTCATCTTCAAGGGTTGCTTTCTGGTGCCGATGGCTTTGATGGAGTGCAGGTGGATATTTTTGAAAATTCGGATATTGAGTCGCTTGCGGATGGGTTTTACGATCAGAACTCAGAGGATATTGCCCTGCGTGCGAAGGTGTCCGAAGGATACGATAAGGTCATTCTGATCCCGACGGTCATCACCACGCCGACTGGGACGATCGAATATTCGGAATACAACGGTGGCCCGACGAATATTTACGATGATGCGCCCTTCGATAATGAGTACTTCACTCCTGAGGTGTTTTACGAAGGTTGTACCCAGTTTTCGAAATTGATTCTGGGTGCGGGAAGCACTCCGGTGATCTTTCTACCACAAAATGAGGATGAGGCTGTGAGTGATTACGGCCCGGTGATGAACCGTGTCGCAAATGGTGTGGGTATGGAGTTGATTCCAGGGGCATACGCATTGGAGATGGCGGGAGGGGTAAGCCAAGCGGAAGAAGAGTATATTTATGCGTGCTCCATTTTCACTCAACTTACAGGACTCAATGCATCCGTATCGAGCTACAGTCCTGCTGGGATCTCAAGCGCTGAGGCGACCGCTTTGGCAGATACTGTTGAGACGATAGTCAACCAGCAAAAAACGACCGAGCATTACAATACCAGCTATGAAAATGAGGGCGCGGTCGTCTACCGGAGCCTGGATGTCACGAGTGCGCCCTTCAATGATGTGGTCCGGTATATGTACAAAGGTTCAAGCACGCAGGATTGGACGAGCGACGCGCTTACTTTGATCATCAACAGTAATGCCGCGACAACGAAGGCAAGCCGGAAGCTGGGCACCAGAAACGGGGTGTATTCTCCCGGGGTAAGGTTTTGGCATCCTGATGACATCGATGATCAAGGTTTTAAATTCGCTTTGGAGCCGGATCAGGCGGCGTTCATGTATGTGTCGGGATCATGGGCAGGTGCCAGCGCGCAGGAGGTGATTGATCTGGATCAGGAAAACATGATTCCCATGGCCTTTGACTGGATTAAGTCCTTCGCCATTTCACCTGCTGTCAGTGGTACTGCTTCCACCTTGGACGCGCTGGATTATCACAGTTGCAATGAGTTGTATTTCAATTACGCCGAGCGAGGCTGGAAACTCATTCCGTTGACAATCGGCATGGGGCGACTGAACGAAGCCATACCCGATTTTGTGGCGTCCGATGATGCGCTCCATTCGTCCGACCCTCTGGTTTACATGAATGCATACATGATGCTTAGTTCCGCTCTGGGCACTCAGTTTCCTCTGCCTGCTGAAATCACTGCCGATGACATCCATCGTGGTTCTTACACCACTGAGGAGATTAATGAGGCCTGTCTGATCGGGCATGATCTGATCAGGGAACTGGCATTTCTTTCGGAGACGGGTGATTTCGTCCCTGACAGTGACCTTGAGATTTTAAGTGATGAGTTGCCTGAAGTTCCACACGGGGAGCCATATAGCCATCAGCTTTCCGCCAGGGGGGGAGATACTTCCTATGTCTGGGAAACAGTTTCAGAATCAGGGCTGCCGACTGGGCTTTCTTTGTCTAGCGACGGCGTGATCTCAGGAACTGTGACGGATGAGTATGGGGCTTGGAACGTAGCCTTCCAGGTAACGGACGGCACGGGTGCTTTCAGGAAAATCGGATTGAAGCTGGCAATCGGGATTCCCGAGGGAGATGTGATTTTGAATTCGGATATTATTGCAACTGACGATACCAATTACGGGACGGACAATATCGCGACCATGTATTCAGCTGTTCAAACGGCACCTGATGGATTGGCTACCTACCGTCTCTCGATTGATGTGGATCCGATGGCGGGAACGTCCATTACGAGCGGATCCGATGGTCTCTGGGGTATCAATTCCAACGAGGGGGCCAGCGGATGGTGGAGCACTTTTGATGGAAGCCTGTCCCAGTTTGTGGATTCGGTTTCAAACATTCAAATTGTCGACTTCAATGCCAATGGAGGGGAGTTGAGCGTTGATGATTTCACTGCTCTTTCCTTCAAGTCAGTTACAATGCGCAATGCGAACAATAGCGCAGACAGGGTGAAAGTTGTCGCGGGTGGCGTGACCAATAGCGAAGGAGGGCTAAAGATGAGCAGCGATCCGGCTGTCATTGATTTACAGGCACTGGCGGGAGCGACGCCTGTATCCAGCTTTACACTTGCGAATGGCAGTGCGGGCAGTTCTTCGGATCGCTGGAATGTTAGCAGCGTGCAGGTGGAATATACGATCCAATTCCCCAACAATGATGTGTATGATACATGGACATCCAGCTATGGGCTGGAGGGGGATGCAGCACTGCCGGGCGCCGATATTGAAAACGGCGATGTTGGGGACGGCTATACCAATTTGATGGAGTTCGCCTTGGGGATGAATCCGAATTTATCCGACGCGGGTTCGAAAGAGTCCTGGTATACGGAAAAACCAGTGGATTCCACTTATTTTGTCTACGAGTATGAGAGACGCACGGATTACCTTGAGATCGGCTTGACCTACTCGTTGATCAGAACACCTGATCTTCTCACCCCGTCTTCAGATGCGCCCTTTGATGTCACCGTTGGTAATCCTGTGAATGGCTACGAGACGATCACTACGCGTTATCTGATGGATGACGATGCAATGTTTATCCAACTCCAGATGGAGAGAGAGTAGTATCCTGAGCACGAAGCATTTTAGGGTGCCTCTGATCTTTTTGATTTTCGGTAACGGGCAGGAAGCTTCCCGGGCCGTTGAAATTGCGGCTACGGGTATCTGTTGAGAATGAAAGGCTTCGGTTAGCGGATTTGTTCCTAATCATATCTTGCGAGAAAATACGCGCAGTCTTGGGCAAGCGACGCGATGCGTGGTGTGGCGGCTCCTGATTGACTGGCGGGGTGAACGTT
>JBPOGC010000218.1:0-4199 GCA_051251795.1 Luteolibacter sp.
CGCGGCACTGAACCTATAAGAAGCACCCAGTTTGCCCCCGCAAATCCCTCATCCAGATCCGTCGTTGCCACGATCTCGTTCAGCAGCGGAAACGCACAGTCATCCAACTCCATCACCACCCCTTGAAGCGCAGGCAACCCCGGCTCGATCTCGATCAAACGAAGGTTCACCGGCTGATCCGCGCCAAACACAGCACCGGAAGCAATTCGGAAAAGAGTAGCGTAGCCAATTTGACCAGCGGCCCCGGTGATAGAAACAGTAATAGGATTCTTCATATCTATGAAATTAGAGCCCCAGCCCTCCCCCTAGCCAGCCCCAATCTCCCCCCAGCCAAAATAATGGAGAGCCGGTCTCCGGCCGGCTTCTTTCCTCAACCAAAGTGCCCCCGGATCAAAGAGACGCTAAATAATGCAAGCCAGCCGATCCGCCATCACTTCCAAAGCAACGCCACCCGCTCCACATCCACATCCGTCCTCCTCGGTTTCAACGTCTCCGTCTCCAACTCCAGCTCCGATGGATCGAAGCTCTCCTTGATCGCCGCGAGATCCTTCTCCAGCACCTTCCGGATCGCATCCAGTTCTTCCTCGATATCCTCCACCTTGTCTTCGGCGAGGGATACATCCTTATGCTGCTTATAGGCAGTGCTCGCCTTCGTGACCGTACCGGAAGTTGTTCCGCCAAGCACACTGCCCAGCCCTGATTTCCTTCCGAAAACTGACTTCAAAATTCCACCAAGAACCGAGATCCCCGCCTTCATTTTCGCAGAACTGGCTTCAGCCTCTTCCTTTGCAAGCTTCGCCTCCGCCGTTCTCAAACGACCTTCCAGAGTCTTCATTTTTTTCCCTGCCGCCGCCCTCGCCTTATCGATCTGTTCATCCCTCTCCTCGCGAGCCTCATGCGAAATCCGCACGCGGAAGTCCGCCTCCTTTTCCCCGAATTCCCCCCATGCCTTGAGAGCCGGGCAGAACCAAATCTCCTCCCGCTCCTCACGATACAGTTCGTCTGAAAAGTCTTTCTCCACCCCCTTGTAGTTCTTCGCGTTCATAGCAAAGCCCGGCAACTCGCCGAACCCGATCCCCTCTTCCGGCTTCTCACGCAGACCAGACAAGTCCACCTCCGCTGTCTCGTCAAAATCGATCTTCTTCTTCAGGATCGCGTTCGCCTTCACCACCTTCCGGCTGCCCTGCACATCCGCCTTCGTCAGTACAAAATGAACCGTCCCTTCACGCAGGAGGTATGGCTTGTATTCACCATCCTCGGCCTCGCCAAAAAACTCTTCCACACCCGTCCCGACAACAGGCCTGCCACCTCCGGAGTCCTTCCTCTTCCGCACCATCGGATTATCGGAATCATCATCGGCGGCTTGTTCCTCGATAGCAAACGCATCCCGCTTCGGATCCATCAGACCCTTGATCTGTCCGCGCGTCAGCGGCCCCGTCAGATAGCTCATCACCCAACGCACATGGAACAGCACCGGATGATCCTCATGCACATTGTTCATCAGGAATACCCGATTCCCCAGCCCTGAAAGCAAAGTCTCCATCTGCTTGCGGTTGAACTGCGCATTCTGCGATCCCGCCGCGCCTTCCAGCCCATCCAGCACCCGCATCTTGTCCCGCTCCGTCTGAAGCCTCCCAAGAAACCAAGTCCCGATGTTCGAGAGCGCCTTGTAGTCCAGATCCACCGGATTCTGCGTCGCCAGCAAGCACCCGAGCCCGAACGCCCGTGCCTGCTTCAGCATCGTCATCATCGGCCGCTTGGATGGCGGGTTCGCCGTCGGCGGCAGATACCCGTAGATCTCATCCATGTATAGCAGCGCCCGCAGCGAAGTCGTCCCCCGCTGTGTCCGCATCCAGCCCAGCATCTGGTTCAGCAGCAGGCTCACAAAAAACATCCGCTCCTCGTCATTGAGATGCGCAATCGAGAAAATCGAGATCCGGGGCTTCCCGTCATCACGGTGCAACATCTTCGCCACATCCAGCGGAGCCCCTTTCAGCCAGCTCGCAAATCCCGGCGATGCCAGCAGACTGTTGAACTTCATCGCAAGCCCCTGCCGCGACTTTTCCGGATAAAACGACTCCAGATCGATCACCCCGATCTTCCCAAAATTCGGCCTCTGAATCTGCCGGATCAGCTTCTCCAAAGTCAGCCCACGCCCCTGTTTCCACTCCTCCATGAAAATCGCCGCCAGCAGCACCGCCTCCTGCCCCTGCGTCCCCTCCGTCTTCACACCCACCAGCGATAGCAAACTCTCCACCGTCCCGGAAACCCTGTCGCCCAATAGCTCCCCATCCTCCATCACCTCCACTGGCGGCTTGTCCAGCGAGCTGAGGATCGAAACCGGAATCCCCGCACTGCTCCCCGGTGTGAAAATATTGATATCCGTCTTTTCCTTAAACTTCGCAATGCGCTCCCCCGACTGCCCCCAGTCGCCCAGACCCGCCTTCCACATAGCAGCCGTCTTGTCCGCATGTTCCTTAACGGAACGCCCCTTCTTTGCCGCATCATCTTCATTCACCCACGGCTCGAAGCTCGCCCCATCCAGATCCGGAAACGCCAACAATAGATTCGAGATATCGCCCTTCGGATCGATCACGATCGCCGGCACATTGTCCATCGCCGCCTCCTCCAACAGCGCAATACACAGACCAGTCTTCCCCGATCCCGTCATCCCCAGCACCACCCCGTGAGTGACCAGATCCTTTGAGTCATACATCAGCGGGACATCGCCCACTTTTTTTTCATCGAGATCGAAGTCCTTCCCCAAATAAAACTCACCCGGCTTCTCGAAATCAAAAACGTCTGCACTCATTGGGAAAACTCTGCACTCCCCTTCTGAAACCTCCAGCCAGAAAATTGACTCTCTCCGGCTTGCAGATCGTCGGCTATCCAGCGACAGCTCGAGCTTCAAAGGTTCATTCCCAGTCAATACAATTATGCGCCCGACTAGCCCCTTGTTCTCTTGTTCATCTACGGAATGCGACTCCTATGCCGGAGCCCGCCTCAGAATGAAAGACTCCGTCTCAGCTACTGACCAAACAAACCAAAAATGAGCCACTGATCCACGCCGGATGGCCATTATTATGACAACTTTCTCTCCATAGCCTTTTAATTCACTTTGATCATCGCCACAGCTACCGCACTGACATCATGGCGTTCTTCAAGACTTTCAAGAATCATGGCAGCTGTTCTTGTCGCTTTGACTGGATCCCTTCCTCTTCCGTTTACTGTCACTTGGATCTCTTTATCAAGATCAAGCAATTCATCGGAAAGCCTCAGCTCGATCCCAGCTGGCACGTCTCCCTCCAAGCGGATTGTCTGCCCATCCACCGTCGCGATGATCTTGTCGCCTTTCTTGGCCTGGCTTTTGTCCGGGATCTTCAACCAATAGAACCGCTCATGAATGACATCATCCTGCCGCCAGATGACTTTCTTGGGCCAGGGATTCCGGGTGTATCTCTCCATCCAAGGGAGAGCCTCGGCATCCTTGCCATCCATCCAATGACCCAGCCCTTCATAAATGCGGGACATGTGAATGTATCCGCCAGGGTCAGCTTCCTCCAGGCGATCCAGCTCGGCTGCCTTTTCCACCGCTATCTCGTTCCGCTTGTAGGCCCCGTCATTTTCCCCCATGAAAATCGCGAAAGGCAGATTCCTCAGCCCATCCGGCGAAGCTCCATTGGGATGACCCGCCATCATCGCCGCAGCGGCAAACCGATCCGCCATTCTCGGTGCCAACTGCCACACCCCGTCACCCCCCGCAGAGTAACCCATCAGATAGACCTTGTCGGGATTCACTCCACGCACCGCCACATAATTCTCGATAAGGCGGGCAAGCATCGGATCGATGTGTTCCTCGTGCCATAGGTCCCATGTATCAGTCGGTGCACGCGGGGCCACCACAATTCCCTCGCTTGGTTCATAGAGCTTGATCTGGTGCAACCATTGCTGGTTGTTCACAGCCTGCGGCACCGCGCCACCACCATGCAGGGAAATCCAAAGACTCCTCCCATCGGCAGGCTCCTTGCCAAACGTAGCCTCCAACCAACGCAAGGTTTTCTCTCCAGTCACAAAGGATTTCATCTCAATCTCGTCCTTTCGCTCAACAGCCAGACGGGCACTTCGCCATTCACCCAGCAAACCAATCGCCACTGCCGCATCCTCTCTGGAAAGCGGCATCCGCATCACTGCAGCTTCCA
>JBPOGC010000219.1:0-4199 GCA_051251795.1 Luteolibacter sp.
CCATCGCAGGCACCGATCTCACCTACGAGGATCTTGCACTCCGTTTCTTTTACTGGCCAAACCCCAAGCTCGAGGGCAAAGAAAACGTCGGAGCCCAGCCCACCTACAAGCTACGCATCAACAAACCGAATGGCGCTGCAGGCAACTACCAATCCGTCTACGTCTGGGTTCACCAGAAATACGGTGCCTTCATGCAAATCAAAGGCTACAATACTCAAGGCAAACTCATCAAGGAGTTCCAAGTTGAGAATGTCATGAAAGTTGCAAAGGATACCTGGGCACTGGAAAAAATGCAGGTCGCCACATTCGATCCAGGCAGCGGACGCCGAACATCAATTACTGACATGGTTCTCAAAAAGCCATCCGATAAAGCCCTGAAAGGACTTCGGTAATTTTCTGAGCGAAATTCCATAGCTCTCACATTTCAGATTGGAAGTTCCACATTAGCGGTTCATCCTCCTCTCAGATGCCAGCTAACAACGACCCTCGCCCTTTCAAACGCGCCATACTGAAGCTCAGCGGAGAAGCCCTCCGCGAGCCTGGCTCCACTGACAATATTTCACCGGAAATCGTCCAGAGAATCGCCTCTGAGATTAAGGAAGCTGTGGATTCCGGCCTACAACTCGGCATCGTCGTCGGCGGAGGAAACTTCTGGCGTGGCGCCTCCGCGTCCGCCCGTGGTATGGATCGCGCCACAGCGGACTACGTCGGCATGCTAGCCACCGTAATGAATGCCCTCGCGATCGAAGGTGCCCTCTCCCACATCGGCGTCACCGTCACCGTCATGTCCGCCATCGAGATGAAAAACGTCGCCGAGCCATTCATCCGCCGCAAGGCCGAGCACCAGCTGGACAAAGGTACCGTTCTCATCTTCGCAGCAGGCACCGGCAGTCCCTTCTTTTCCACTGACACCACCGCCGCCCTCCGCGCCAGCGAGATGGGTGCCGATGTCATCCTTAAAGCCACCCAGGTAGACGGTGTCTACGACTCAGATCCCCGCAGCAACCCAGATGCAAAACGCTACGAGACCGTCACCTTCCAGCACTGCCTGGAAAACCGCCTCAACGTCATGGATGCCACCGCCTTCTCCCTCTGCATGGACAATGACATTCCCATCGTAATCTTCGATCTCGGCCCAGAGGGAAACCTCTCCCACGCCCTTCGCTCGCAACCCATCGGCACCATCGTCCACGGCGAGTGACTCCCCTCCTCGAATTTCCCAAACGACAGTCTCATCTTCCTTGAAAGTTGAAGATTGAAAGCTGAAGATTACAGACATGCAAGATCCAGACAAAGCCCTAAAAGAAGTAGACTCCGCCATGCAAGCCGGTGTCGACCACCTCACCCAGGACTTCGCAGGTGTCCGCACCGGCAAGGCCTCCCCCGCCCTCATAGACAACCTCGACGTCTACGTCCAAGCCTACGGAGGCGTGCAGAAGCTCAAGTCGCTCGCGGTTATCAACTCCCCTGAGCCCCGCATGCTCAACGTCCAGCCCTTCGATCCCTCCACTACCCGCGATATTGAAAAAGCCATCCGCGAGTCAAAGCTCGGCCTCAACCCCGCCGCCGCGGAGCGTTCCATCCGAGTCCCCATCCCTGAGCTTTCCGAGGAGCGCCGTCGCGACATGGTGAAACTCATCAAAAGCCTCGCCGAGGAAGCAAAAGTCCGCCTCCGCGCCGCCCGCAAATCGGGAATCGACGTCGCGAAGAAAATGAAAGCAGACAACATCCTCACCGAAGACGGCCTGAAGGTTCAGGAAAAGGAAGTCCAGGATCTCACCAACAAATACACCAAGAAAATCGAAGAGCTCGCCTCCGCCAAGGAAGACGACCTCATGAAGATTTAATCTCAAGTAGCAGGTTTATCCGGCAAATTGCCGGATAATCAGCCGAACTGGGATAAGCACGATATGGAAAGCCGAGTCTCCCGGCCGGCTGGCTTCCCACTGTTATTTCTTCAGAACGGTTCAACGGGCTTTATCGTCTTTTACATGTAGCTATCAGGATTTGATCTGCTTCCAAAAGTCTATTAAGAGAAGAGCGCGGCTAGTCAAAACAGCTACTCCTCTGAATATAAGAAAACCATTTCCAGAAAACCCCAAATTTTAAGCAGTTCGGGCATCTGCATTAGAAATTTTCTAACCGCAGACGGACATGTCCGCCTGCGGTTAAAATACCTCTTGAACTGATGATACGAATTCAAAATTCAAGGATAAGGTAGCCACAATCCCCCCATAGGGAACGACATACCGCACGAAAAACGAACATTTTGAGTTCTTACAGAATATTTAACTTTTCCAAGCTATTCGGCCACCTAAAAAAGCCATGATTTTTTCATCCCCCAATGTAAAACTCCTTATTTTTCAGGGCGTCAGATCATATGGCATTTCCGATACCATAAAAAACCTTGCAGAGAAGCATAGGAAATTAGAGTCATTATCATCATAATAAATTGGATAGATTCATGATTAAACCCGTCACAAAAACCTCTTTCTCAATTTTAATGGCAGTCATCTTGTCAATGATCGCGGTCGGTATCGGAGTTTCCAAAATCAAGAATCAAGAATCCGCCAAATCGGCGGATCGCGATTCGGTTCCCCGAAACCCTCAGGAAGAGAAACAACAGCTCAACCGCCCGGACAGATCACGCGACAATGACCTTGCCGGAAACTCTGGAACATCGATGCGCGAAAAACCAGGCTCCGCCGCGCAGACTTTCCATGACGAACGAACCAAACTCATGGAATCCCGCCGGGAAATAATTAAAAATCTTCGTCATGCCAGCCTCGATGAGCGCCGGATGGCCATGGAACAATGGCACAAGGAAAACGCCGAAGCCCTTGCTGCTCAACAGCAGCTCGCTGTCCAGATGTCTGCCGAGTCCCGCCCGCCCATGCGAAGAGTTCCTCCCACTCCTATGATTCCCGACGATGCCACCCCTGAGCACCGTGAGTTCCTCACAGCCCGCCACGAAGCCAGGAAAGATCGCGTAGAAATGATGAACCGGCTCCAGGACGCCACACCGGAAGAGCGCCAAAAGCCCATGGAGCAGTGGCATGAGAAAAACGCCGCTGCCCTTGCAGCTCAACAGCAGCGGGCTGTCCAGATAGCTACCGAATCACAAGCACCCAGGCGTCAGGTTCCTGCCGCCCCAAGGTTCCCCGACGATGCCACGCCTGAGCACCGTGAATTCCTCACCGCTCGCCACGAAGCCATGAAAGATCGCGCAGAAATGATGAACCAACTTCAAGATGCTACTCCGGAAGAACGCCAGCAGGCTATGACCCAATGGCATGAGAAATATACCTCCCGCCTCTCCGAGGCTCAAAAATCATCCCTTTCCCCTGATCGCTAAAGTTTTGTTGTCAACAATCAACTAAAAACCACCACCGCACTTAACAAATAAAAGAACTGAATAAGCTACCTTAAATCGCACCGCCACACAAACATCTACACATCCATATCCTCATGAAAAATAAACCCACTTCGAAAGCCCTTTTGAATTCATGCCTTCTTACCACAATCTCATTCCTTCCTTGGCTCAGCTCCGCCAGTGCTCAGACGACTGAGGGAATCTTCTCCAAGTTGAACGTGGGTGATACTACAGGTTCCACCACCGGTGATGGAACCATTGTAGCCGAAGGGAAATATAGCGTCAGCCCCATCCTGCCTTCGGCTTTTCAAACTGCGGGAACCCGTATGTTGTGGTATCCGCGGAAAGCAGCTTTCCGAGCGGGATATGGAAGCACAAACCACTGGAGTGAAGCTGCAATGGGACAATATTCTACCGCTTTTGGACATAATAATACTGCCAGTAGCTATTTTTCTACTGCATTAGGCCATAATAACACTGCGAGTGGCTATAGTTCAATTGCCTTAGGCCACACTAATACCGCAAGTAATTACCATTCTACTGCAATAGGCAGTATAAATACCGTAAGCGGCTGGTCGGCTACTGCAATCGGTGAGGGAAATATTCTAAGTGGTGATTATACTACAGCTATGGGAGCATATAACGTAGCGTCTTCCTGGGCAGAAACAGTGATTGGTTTCAATAATGCGATCAGATCTGGAGGAGACCTTTGGGACTGGAATCCGAATGATCCGGCACTCCAAATTGGAAACGGCCATTGGGGGGTATCTGAATCATATCTGCAGATCGATCTCAATGGCGATGGCGACATGCTCGACAATATTCC
>JBPOGC010000022.1:0-26510 GCA_051251795.1 Luteolibacter sp.
TTATCAGACTTGATTCAGGCACCTAAAGACCGTCGTTTCTATCCGTGCATTAGACACGATGCCCTTGAACCGTCTACTGAGAACCATAAGTGCGGAGTGTGAAATTACCTATGCTTCAGAGAAAATTGATCAACCCCGTACACCGCTCACCCGGCATCACGTTCAGCTCCATCTGGTTCATAACGTAGCCGAAGGAAATTCCGTTCGTAGGATCACCAAATCCATGACTCCCTCCCGCTCCCGGATGACCGAACGCCGCTTTTGACTTCCCGTAAAGTTTCCGCTTCTTTTCACCGTTCCCATCCACAGGATCCTTCTGGCACCCGCATGTGAAAGCGGTCTCACGCAACAAGACCTTGTCCTCTCCACTCACCTGCAACGCTCCCAAAGCACATTTCACGGACTCTGGGAACGGCCCGTCGATCGCTCCGATCGCAACCTGGTAAAACTTCGCCAACCCACTGGCAGTCCCAACCCCACCCATCGCAGGAAGCCCTGCCGCCCACGCCTTCGGCTGATTCATATCCGCAATCGCATGAAGACCTTTTGGAGAATTGAAAGCACGCCGCGTAATGCTCTCCGGATCACTGAAAGCCGCATAAAACCCCTGCTCGAAGGCAGAAGGCTTTGCCTTTCCAGGCACCAGGCTGGCCACCCGCCCCCACTCACTTTCCGGAAGGCCGATCCAGAAATCAATCTCCAGCGGCTTCGCGATCTCCTCATTCCAGACCTCGCCCAGACTCCGCCCCTCCAGCCTCCTCACACATTCGTCCAATAAAAAGCCAAACACCCTGGGGTGATACCCATGCCCCTCCCCAGGCATCCACTCCGGCTCTGTTTTCTCTATCATGGAAACTACCGCACCATGATCAAACACATCCGCCCTCTCGCCCAGAGCTGCCAGACCACATTGATGTGAAAGCATCTCTGCAAACGTCACCCCATCCAGAGGAAACCCGCTCCACACCTCGCTTACCAGCGACTCTTCACCCAAGCCTCTCTTCTCCAGCACGTAGAGCAAAGTCGCAGCGGCAGGCGCTTTCGTGGCCGAATAAACAGGCACCAACGTATCCACCCCCCATTCACGCGCCTTCCCCCTATCGCGGAAACCTCCCGCCAGCCCGAGAACTTCCTCCCCGTTTTTCCAAACACTCACCGAGGCACCCAGCTCCCCTCTCTCCGTAAAATTCTCCCTAAAAAACGCCTCCATATTCATCTCCTCAACCAATCAGGTTTCTCCACTTACTTCCCAAGCCACAGAGCCACATCCTTGGCAAAATAGGTCAGAATAATGTCAGCCCCCGCCCTCTTGATCCCAAGAAGGCTTTCCATCACCACCGCCTTCTCATCCAGCCAGCCGCCCGCGCACGCCGCCTTGATCATCAGATATTCACCGCTCACCTGGTAAGCAGCCATGGGCAAAGTGGTCTCATCACGCAATCTCGCAATCACATCCAGATACGCTCCGGCAGGCTTCACCATCACCATATCCGCCCCTTCCTCTTTATCCATCAACAGCTCCCTCACAGCCTCCCTCACATTGCCGGGATCCATCTGGTAGGTTTTCTTGTTCCCTTCCTTCGGAGCGGAATCCAATGCCCCGCGAAACGGTCCGTAAAACGCCGAAGCATACTTCGCGGCATAGCTCAGAATGGAGACCTCCTCGAATCCCGCCTCATCCAGAGCCATCCGTATCGCTCCCACACGCCCGTCCATCATGTCAGAGGGAGCCACAATATCCGCCCCCGCCCGCGCATGACAAAGCGCCTGGCCACACAAAATCTCCACCGTCCTGTCATTCAGGATCTTCAGTTCACCATCCTCTCCCCGCTCCACCACCCCGTCATGCCCATCCGAGCTATATGGATCGAGCGCAACATCCGTGATCACGCAGATCCCCGGGCAAGCCTCCTTGATTTCCCGAATCACCCTCGGCACCAACCCCTCATCATTTCCGCACTCCTCACCCTCGGCACTCTTCAGTTCCTCGGAAATTTTCGGAAAAAGCACCACCGCGCGTATCCCCAGAGCATACACCTCTTTGATTTCCCCAATCAGCCCATCCACAGACCAGCGCTTACACCCCGGCATGGAATCGATTGGCACATCCCCGGAATCTTCGTGGAAAAACACCGGCAAAATCAGATCCTCCACAGAAAGCCGGGTTTCACGTACCAGCCCACGTATTGCCGCCGTCCGCCTGTTGCGTCTGCCTCGAATCATCATTTCCATGTGCAAAACCTAGCGCCCTTCCCGGAAACCTGCACAGGGAAATTTAGGAAACCTGCCGGATCGCCACAGCGTTCGCCGCAGCGTATTCCTTCGCATGGCTCAGGCTCACCTGAACCTCCGCGATCCCCTCCTTTGCTAGAAAATCCGCCGCCGCCCCATGGAAAGTCATTGTAGGCGCCCCATTCTCACCGCGTAAAACTTCCATCTCCAGCCAGCCTGCGTTACCGCCGATCCCCGTCCCGAAAGCCTTCGACACCGCCTCTTTCGCCGCAAACCGCGCGGCAAAGTGCAGAGCCGGCCTCTTCTGCCGTTCACAATACACCCGCTCATTTTCCGTGAAAAGTCTCTTCAGGAAAGCATCACCCTGCCTCTCAACCGCAGCCTCGATCCTATCCACCTCCACCACATCGATTCCTATCCCGTAAATCATCATAGCCTGTAAACACCCATCCCCTCTTTCATCTCCGCGACAGCCTGCCTCATTCCCACCGTCACCGCGCGAGAAACAATACTGTGCCCGATGTTCAGCTCGCTCAAATACGGCACCTCTAGTATTTGAGGAAGATTCCTGTAATTGATCCCATGCCCGGCATTTACCTGAAGTCCACGCTCGTGCGCCAGAGTCGCGGCTGAGATCAACCTGCCGATCTCCTCCACCCCGTTCTCCGCATTCGCGAAAGCCCCGGTATGCAGCTCGATCATATCCGCCTCCACCAGTAAGGCCTCCTCCACTTGTTCAAGCTCCGGATCAATGAACAGACTCACCTTGATTCCCGCTCCTTGCAGTCTCCGCACAGCCTCGCGCACCGTCCCTGAAAGCGCCACCACGTCCAGGCCACCTTCGGTAGTGACCTCCTCGCGAGTCTCAGGAACCAGGCAAGCAAACTCAGGCTTCAGACGAAATGCCAGATCCAGCATTTCCTCGGTGATCCCAAGCTCCAAATTCAAGGGCAGATCCACAGCCTCCTTTACCCGGAACACATCCGCGTCCTGCATATGCCGCCTGTCACCCCGCACATGCATCGTAATGGAATCCGCACCTCCAACCTTCGCTTCGATGGCAGCTTCCACCACAGAAGGCTCCGCGTTCGGGCTGTCTGGCAATAGTGCATACCGCGCCTGACGCAGCGTCGCCACATGATCGATATTTACTCCAAGTAGAAAACTCATACCCGCAAGATAGCCTCGCCGGCCAGCCCTCGCAAGATCACATCTCTCTGCTTGGTATCAGCGAACACCCAGCGGCTTTTTCGCAAACTGCTTGTCGCGCAATTCCCGGAGATACTCCAGATATTCCCGCTGCGCTTCGATGCTCTTCCCATCCGCTGGAGGAGTCCCCCCTTTCGCCACCTGCGCGGGTTTGTGTTGTCCGTATTTTTTCCAAGGCCCGTAAGGCACCTGCCCTTCCTCCACAAAGCGCCAGTGAAGCTTACCCCCGGAAGCAACCCCGAGGTAATCCCGAATCGAAGGCGAAATATCAATCCCCGCCGCCCCATTCTGTCTTGTCTTCGGAGGCAGGTTCCCAAACACGTATTGCCAGTCATCAGTCACCCAGGGACCGCAATCCTCCCACTGCGCATAACAACTCCTTTTGTTGTAAAAAATCTGTAACCAGCGCCCTTTCAGAACCGTCTTTCCGGGCTTCGGATTCATCCGGGAAAACCAAGGAATCACCCGCGAAGCCTCGGACTTGTGAGAATTCCACGTCCGCACATCATTGTATGGCAACGCGATGTAAAAGGGGTTGAGCTTTGGAATGAACTTCTTTGGACGGAAATCCCCCGTCGTATGGTTCGCGATACGATTCTTCGGATCCGGATCGTCATACCCTCCAAAATTGGTCGCCCATTTCTGATCCCAGGAAGACTTGTGGTTCGGCGTCGGGTTTCTCGGTGTCGGCTGCTCTCCACACCAGAAAATCGTGGCTGTGATATACGTTTTCCAAGGATACAGCGCCCGTGAAGAAGGCGAGACCGGCCGGCTGGGAACAATCGGCCTGTTCCCTGTCGGAACCACCACCCTGGGCGCACCGCCATACCGGATCTCTGCCGATACCTCTACAGGTAATAACAGGATCAGTGCAAAGCCGAAACTCAGATACCAATGTAAATTCTTCCGCATTCCTAAAGTTCAGAATTCTCTTATGTGTTGGTCTAACGTATGCTTCCGCGTAGATCAAGTGAAAGACAGTCCAGCCGGACAGCATTTCCTGACAACGATTCTCTGACATTTTCACGACTTAAATAAGATCTCCAAATGCAAAACATGCGCTCATCGCTCATCACACTCCTGTTGCTTTCCCTCCCCCTCCATGCCGGAGAGCCCAGAACATGGTCCAACCCGGAAGGAACCAAATCCTTTAGCGCGGAATTTGTTGATCGGGAGGGGGAAATTGTTTCTCTCCTCCGTTCCGACGGGAAGAAATTCGATATCAAAATCAGCCGCCTGCACAAAGACGACCAGGCATGGATCGAAAAAGAACATCCTCCCGGCAGCAAATCCGACATCGACGTCCCTCCTGAAGGGGCTGTCTTCGACACGTTGGAATTCGGCGACCATCAGGATGTCGTCTCCGACAAGCTCAAGGCCAGCAAGATGCTGGACGGCAGCGTAACAGGCCTGTTCCAAGGCCGCACCGGCTTCAATGGAGTCTATCGCATCAACGAAAAAGTCGGTGGACTCTACTGCTATCTCTTTTTCGATTGGGACGAAAACCGTTGCCTCCGTGAAATCACCCTCCGCACGGAATCAAAGCCTGGCGATCAATACGACTCCACTCTTCAAAGTTGTTGGGATGCTCTTATCGAGCTCATGAAACCCATCTACGGTATGCCTGTGAATGCGGCCACCTACCCGAAACTAGCCCTACTAAAAAGCGGTCAGATTATCGGCAGCCATCTCTGGAAGCTGGAAAACGGCGCCTGTGCACTTCTGGGTACCTCACGCATGGATGACACCTACCAGGTTTCCCTCCGCTTCACCACGGAGGACATCCAGGCAAATACCGAAAAATAGAAAGAGACGGCTCACCGTTTCAATCGGTGTCTGGCTATCTACTCTCCGGAAATTTTCATTGTTTCGTCTACCAGCGAAAGGAAGTCATACCGGTCTGGCACCATACTCTCAGCCGCCACTTCACGTGCCATACCCAGCACCATGGACTCGTCGATCAGGCCGTCAGCTCCCTGCTTCAGCCAAAGCCCGTAGATACAAACCAAGGCGGCAAAGCGCCCGTCATCAGAAGGCTCGTTCTCAACATCCCTCACTAGCTGCACCGGAGGGCCGGGCTCGCTATGCACGCTCCACTCCAGAGTGCCAATCTCCATATCCCTTGTCTCCACCTCGAGAACCAGGAAAGCACCTCCACCAGCAGGCAACATCGTGTTCTCAGATACTCCGCCTGATACCACGCTCTCCTCATATCCGATAACCCTATGGCTGATGATCGAGTCCCCGGCCGGCACGAACCGAACACCGACCTCCGCCTCTTTCTTCCTGTCCCCACGCAAATCCACCATCACCAGGCTACTGGAAGGTCTCCAGGGACAGGCAAGAATTTCCACTCCCAGCGTGCAGCCTTTCCACAACGCCACGGAGTCCTTCGCTCTCAGCGGAAACGCGTTGAGAATCTCCCCGATCCTTACTTCATCTTCCGAAGGCAATTTGCCATCCGTGCGTATGGAGCGCAATACCTCAGCCAGGCTCTGGTTTCCTGCTGAAAGCGGAAGCTGGGTAAAATCTCCATTTTTCCTCACCACCAGGCCATCCCCGTTCCCCACATCGTTTCCTACGGAAGTGGTCACTGCCTTGCTCCCGCCTCCAGCACGGTCGGAAGGAAATAACATCACTAGAAAAATCCCACCTACCACAGCCGCAGCAGCAGCCAGCGGCAGCGTCCAGAAGCTCATTCGCTTCGCCTTTCTGTGCGAGGCAAGTCGCTCGACTTTTCCATTTCTACCGGCTTCTTTCGCGGCACGCATGATTTTCGATCTCTGGCTTGGGGACAGTTTCGCATCTCCACCCGCCAAAGCATCATCAAGCGCGTCGCAAACAACGCCGAGCTGGTCAATCTCCCCGCGCAATGCCGCGTTCTTTTCCGAGGCAGCGCGCACTTTGTCAGCTTCATGTTCCGGAAGCTCCCGTAGAACATAAGCCGTCAGTTTTGGACCATCCATGTTCATGGCTATTGCGTCCCTCCTGGCATCAGTTCCCTCATGCGCTTCAATCCCGCATGAATCAGAAATCCGATATTGCCCTGTTTCAGCCCTGTCACTTTCTGGATTTCCTTATAGCTCATCCCTTGTTGAAATTTCAGCAAAATGACCTCCTTCTGATTGTTTGGCAGGCGGTCCAAGTAACCCATGACAGCGGCCATCGATTCATCGTTTTCAAGCTGTCCCGCAGGATTTGCATCTTCACCTGCCACCTTTTGCCAGCGGATTTCATCCAACGGCTCAACCCGCTTGTCTTTCCGCAAAACATCAAGGCACCGGTTTCTACAAACCGTAAAAAGCCAGCTCTTGAGGTGCTCCCGGACTTTTTCACGATCCTGGCTGCACAGCCGGATGAATGTGTCCTGGACCACATCCCGCGCGCGTTCCAAATCATATAAGTAGGTTCTGGCATATCCGATCAGTGGGCTCTCGTATTCATCCACCGCTCTTTCTATGAAACTTTCGAAACTCTCATCTTCCATATCCGGAGCCGTGCTGCCTTCCGTAACGAAGTCATCATCCACTTTCTTAGGAAAATTTTCCGAAAATGAAGTCATCGGATGAAATATCCAAGATGCTCCAGCTCCAATGCCAGATCCACATTGTTCACAGTCACTTCGGCAGGAACATTCAGGATCACCGAGGAAAAGTTCAGAATCCCCTGAATTCCACAGCTGACCAGATGGTTCACCACCTCCTGGGCAGCTCCCGGTGGGATGCAGAGAATCGCCAGCTTCACATCGTTTTCCCCGATGAATGATTCCAGATTTTCAGCGGGATGAACGGGGATTTCCAGCTCCCGTGCCCGTGCCGCGTCAGGGCGCGTATCAAAAGCGGCGACAACCTCGAACCCTTCTTTGCTGAACCCTTGGTAACGCAGCAAAGCCGATCCCAAGTTCCCCGCACCCACCAGGATCACCGGTTGCAAATGCTGCCGTCCCAGAGCCGCCCGTATCGTCGCGGTCAATCCTTTCACCGGATACCCAAGACCCCTTGTCCCGAACTGGCCAAAATACGCCAGATCCTTCCGCAACTGCGAGGGAGTCACGTTCGCGGCCTTGGCCAGTGTCGTGGAACTCACCGTCTCCTGCCCGTTCACGAGCAGCTTCTGAAGACAGCGATGATAGATCGAAAGCCGATAAATCGCCTTTTTCGGTATATCAAGCTTCTCCTGTTTCTCCGTTCCGGTTTCCAAAATTTCAAATCTCCTACAAAGCTTCAGGCTGCTGCAGCAGCGTGGCAACCCTCTTCAACAATACACCAGCACCACCACCGTCAACAACCCTGTGGTCAAAGGTCAGCAACAGCTCCGCCTCCGTCGCGGGAATGAACGTCTCCACCTCCGCGCTCCATACCGGCATCTTCCGCCCCGCCCCGATTCCCAGAATCAAAGTCTCATTCGGCAACGGAATCGGTGTCCCGGTCGTCAGCCCGAATGTCCCGAAATTCGTTACCGTCGCGATCCCGCCACTTGAGTCCTTCTCAGTAAGCCTCCGCCTCCTTGCCCGGTCCACCAGATCGTCATACTCAGCAACCAGCTCCGCCAGTGATTTCTGATCCACCGTCCGCACCGTCGGCACCACCACACCATCATCCACCTGCACCGCCACACCGATGTCAAACGATCTTGGATGCACCACCTTTTCCCCGATCAGATAGCCCGCCGTCATCGGTTGTTCCTTCAGCGCCACTGCCAGAGCCCGCAGCAAATAAAGCGTCAACCCGGGCTTCGGCGTTTGCGCCCGCCGGTGATCCAAGAGCCGATCCAAAAGCACTGGCAGACCCACAGTTGCCAGTGGCCTGGTCCAGCTCCGGCGCATCGCATCCGCCACTGCCATCCGCATCGGCGAGGCAGGCACACTCGGCCACTCCTCCAGGTAATTCAAAAACGCCTCAAGATCCTCCACCGTCACACGCCCGCCCGCACCAGTACCCACCACAGCGGAAATATCCGCCTCACGCAGACCCAGCTCGTCCATCCGCGCCCTCATCCTCGGAGAAATGTAATGCGCTCCCATCACCCCTGTCGGCACCGGCAGACCCTTCACACTGGGAATGACACTCGGGTTTTCCTCGTAGGAATCACCATCCAGCGCAAAGTGCAAATTTTCTTCCTCCCCACTCTCATTCTGCTCCGGAGCCGCATCACGCTTCGCATCCATGCTCTCCGTCGTATCCACACCGGTTCTAGCGACCTCATCTTCCGTAACCTCCAGAAGACCCAGCAACGAGCCCACGGAATAGGAAACCCCCTCCACCGCCTTGATCTCGGAAACCACACCATCACACAGTGTCGTCACTCCCATCACCGCTTTGTTTGTCTCCACCTCGATGATCTCCTGATCCGTCTTCACGTGATCTCCGACCGCCACATCCAGCCGGATCACGGTTGCCTCGGCGATGGATTCTCCGAGCTGTGGCATTAAAATGGGAACGGTTGGCATGGTCTTATGAACTAGAAAGATAGTAGTTTTCGCAACGCATCGCAAATCGATTCCGGAGTCGGGCGATGAGCCGCCCACAGCTTCGGATGATACGGCACCGGGGTGTCACGCGCATTCAGCCTCTGCGGCGGTGCGTCCAGCAAATGAAATCCTTCTTCCGTCACCCTCGCCACCACCTCCGAGGTAACCCCGCCCCATGGAAACGCTTCGCCCAGCGCCAGCAAGCGCCCTGTCCGTGCCACTGATGCCAGCACCGTGTCCAGATCCAGAGGCTTCACCGTCCGCAGATCCACCACCTCGATCTCCCAGCCATCCGCTTGCAGGCGATCCGCCGCCCGCACCGCCTCGTGCACCATCGCACTGTAGGTCACCACCGTTGCATGTTTCCCCGGCCTCGCGATCCGCGCCTGCCCGATCGGCAGGCCATCACCGTTGATCGATTTCGCCTTCAGCCACCGATACAAAAACTTATGCTCACAGAACAAAACCGGATCGTCGATTTTCACCGAATCCACCAGCATGTGATACGCATCGGAGACAGTCGCCGGAGTCATCACCACCATTCCGGGATACTGCGCATAGATCCCCTCCATGCTCTGGCTGTGGAAAGGCCCCGAACCCGGAGTGCCGCCAGACGGTAGTCTCACAGTGATCGGAATCGGCATACCCGTCCGGTAAAAATGCGTCGCCGCTTGGTTCACGATCTGGTTGAAAGCCACCGAGGAAAAATCCGCGAACTGCATCTCAATGATCGGTCGCATCCCCTCGATTGCCGCACCCACCGCCAGACCGATCATCGCATCCTCGGAAATCGGGGAATCAAAAACCCGGTTCGGAAACGCATCCGCCAGGCCCTTAGTAGCCTTGAAAGCACCGCCGAATTTCGCGATATCCTGTCCATACAGGAACACCCGTTCATCCTCCCGAAGCAAAGTTTCCTGAGCCTCCCTGATCGCATCGATATAGGTCACACTCACGCTGTAAAAAGGGGGAATTTGGTTGATAATGCCGTCCAGTCTTCCTTGTAAGGATCCGGCACCGGCTCTTGCTGCGCTTGCGCTACCGCCTTCTGCACATCTGCTGCCAGTTCATCCTGCAGTTGAGAAATCTGATCCACAGTCGCATGCCCGCCATCTACTAGCTGACGTATCCCCACCTCGATACAGTCCCGCCCGAAATGGCTGTTCCGCTCACTGTCCGGAACGTACGAGCCGTCATCGTGCTCACCATGCCCGCTCAGCCTCAGCAAATTCGCCACCACCATCTGCGGCCCACCGCCCTCACGCGCACGCCTCACCGCCTCGCCCATCACCGATGCACAGGCCACCATATCCGTCCCATCCACGGAAAATCCACCCACCCCGTAGCCCTTCGCCCGATCCACCAGATCCTCACAGGCAAACTGCCGCGTGGTAGGTGTCGAGTAGGCAAACTGATTGTTCGCCACAACCACCACCATCGGCAACTTCTCTACCGCCGCCATATTCAGCCCTTCATGGAAAGCTCCCGTCGATGTAGCGCCATCCCCTACCGAAGTAGCGCCCACACATCCGGAAAGACACCCTTTCAACCGTTTCGCAAAAAGCATCCCCGCGATCAAAGGCACCTGCGCGCCCAAGTGGGAAATCATCGCCGGCATACCCAGCCCAGGCCGGCCCCGGTGAATGTTTCCATCCCGCCCTTTCATCGGCCCTTCCACGGAACCCAGATACGTCCGCGTGCAATCAATCAGAGGCTCGCCAAAAGCCGTCCGCCCCGCCTGATCCCGGATCAATGGAGCAAAGCAATCCTTCCCCTGGATCAGGCTCGTCCCCAGCGAGGCACTGATCGCCTCCTGACCTTTTCCCAGATAGACACCGCCCACGATTTTCCCCGCCTTGTATAGGCTGGAGAGCTTGTTCTCCAGAATCCGCGCCTTCAGCATCGACCGGAAAACCGACCGAAGGAAGTCTCCATCCGAGCAGGTATCCACTCCATAAGGTTTTTCGTCAGCAACAGGCACACGCAGAGGCTAGAGCAACGCCCCGCTACCGTGCAACCGCTTTCCTTCCACTCTAACAACTGCGTCGGAAAACCCTAAGAGGCTGCCTAAAAAGGCCAGAACCACGGAATCAGTATCACAGCCGCCACCCAAAGGATCAGATTCAGCGGAACCCCCACTTTGAGAAAATCCCCGAACTTGTACCCACCCGCACCATAAACATACGTGTTCGTCTGATACCCGATAGGCGTGATGAAACTCGCGCTCGCCCCGAACATGATCGCCACGATGAAAGGCCGCGCATCCACTCCCATCGAGTCCGCTATGGAAATCACAACCGGTGTCATCAGGATCGCCACCGCACTGTTCGTCACCAGCTCGGTTAAAATCGAGACCAGCATATAGATCACCGCCAGGATCACCACCGGGCCGAACCTCTCCATCGTACCCACCACACCCATCGCGATCCACTCCGCACCGCCGGACTTCTCCATTGCCAGCCCTATCCCCAGCATTCCGTAGATCAGGAAAAGCACATTCCACTCGATACTCTCGTAGGCCGCTTTGATCTTCAGGCATCCCGTCAGGATCACCGCCACAGCCCCAGCCAGCGCCGCACTGCTGATCGCCATCAGATCAAGCGCCGCCACCGTCACCACAGTCGCCAAAACCGCGATCGCCACCCACATCTTCGATTTGATCCGAGCCCGGATGAAGGTCTCATTCAGACTCAGAAAATTCCCCTCCTGGTTCAGTTTCGCAAGCGACTCCACCGGCCCCTCCAGCAACAAAGTATCTCCGAAGGCCAGCTTCACATCCTGATACCCCTCCGCCAGGTTCACACCGCTGCGATGCACCGCTGCCACCACGATCCCATAACGCCTGCGTATCTGCGATTGCTTCACACTCCGCCCCACCAGCGAGCTGTTGGGCCCGATGATCGCCTCCACCGTCTTCACCTCGTAGCCCTTTTCCTTCTCCTCCTTCTCACCACCCCTCTGGTGAATCATAGCCACCCCCTCCGTAGCATGGATCTCCGCCAACTGCTTCGAAGTAGCCCGGAACCACAGGACATCCCTTTCCTTCATCACAATCGCATCCAGCGGGATGTCCACCCGCCTGCCCTGCCGGATCACCTCATAGACATGCGTGTACTTCTTTTCTGAAAAAAGCGGACTCTCGATCAGCCTCACCCCGATCAAAGGCGACTCCGCTTGAATCTCCACCGCACTCGCAAACTTCCGCGTATCCTCCGCATCCACCAGGCTACTCACCGTTTCCCTGTCAGGCAGAAGCCGCCTCCCGATGAAATGCATGTAAGCCGTCCCGATCACCGCATAGATCACCCCCAGCCCGCTGATCTCGAAAATCCCGAAAACCGGCTCCCCCTGCTTCTTCGCCAAGTCCGACACCAGCAGATTCGTCGATGTCCCGATCAACGTGATCGTCCCTCCAAGAATACTCAGAAACGAAAGTGGGATCAGCAGCTTGCTCGCCTTCACACTCGTGCTCCTCGCATACGCGATCACCACCGGCAGAAACACGATCACCACCGGCGTGTTGTTCATGAACGCAGAAAGCGGAATCACGATCGCCGCCAGAACCAGAATCGCCCGCGTCATCGACTTCCCCGCCCACTTCTGAAACCGGAGCGCGATCCAGTCCACCGCCCCCGTCCGTGTCAACGCCTGAGCCATCACAAACATCGCCCCGATCGTTATCACCGCGGAGTTGCTGAAAACCTTCCCCACATCCACCTCGTCGATCACCCCCGCCACCAGCAGCACACACATCCCCCCCAGCGCCACCAGATCGTTAGGCAGCCACTCCTTCGCAAACACAAAAAACACCCCGCCCAAAAGCGCGAACGTAAACCACATCTGAAAATTCTCCGGAATCATTTCTTCTAAGCCGTAAGCATAAACCATCCTTCCCCTCACGAAAAGCCCGTGGAATCCAGAGAAACGACAAATCCAAAAAAAGATTCGTTAGATTCACAGGATTTGTAGCTTATAATTTTCCAATGAAATCAAAAATCCTATCCCTATCCCTAACCCTCCTTGCTTCCACCCTGGTAGCCCATGCCAACCCCAGCTCCAAAGCCCTCGCAGAAGAACTCGGCTCCCTCCGCAACGCCAAAGTCGCCATAAAACTCAGCGACCCCGAGGAGCAGCTCACCTACTTCACCCAAGCCGTCTCCAAAGAAGAAAAAGCCGAGCTAGCCCGCATCGCCCCGAACCTCCGTCTCGTCACCGGACTCTCTAAAAAGGAAGCCCTCGCCCGCGCCGAAGAAGCCCAGGGAATCGACGCCAGCTACGCCACCCCCGAGTTTCTGGAAAAAGCCACCAACCTCGCCTGGATCCAGGTCATGAGCGCAGGGGTCGACCGCTACACTTCCCTCATGAAAGACGACAAAATCGTCCTCACAAACTTCCGGGGTGTCCACGGCCCCGCCATAGCAGATCACGCAATGGCCATGCTACTCTACAAAACACGCAACCTCGATTTCTACACAGACCAGCAGAAAAAAAGCACCTGGAGCCGTGGCAGGGCTCCGAAAAAGGCCGTCACCCTGGAAGGAAAGACCATGTTCGTAGTAGGAGTCGGCGGCATCGGAACGGAAATCGCCAAACGCGCCCACGGCTTCGGCATGCGCGTCATCGGCACCCGCCGCAGCGACACCCCATCCCCTGACTTTATCGAAAAAACAGGAAAGCCAGATGACCTCCTCGCCTACCTCGCGGAAGCCGACGTAGTAGCCCTCGCCGTCCCCCTCACCCCGGAAACCGAAAACCTCCTCGATGAAAAAGCCTTTGCCGCCATGAAGCCCGGCACCTTCCTCATCAACATCGCCCGTGGAAAAGTCGTCAACACCGACGCCATGCTCAAAGCCCTCGACTCAGGAAAACTCGCCGCCGCCTGCCTGGACGTCACCGACCCGGAACCACTTCCAAAAGACAGCCCACTCTGGAGCCATCCAGAAGTCATCATCACCCCGCACATCTCCTCCCGCTCCGAAGTAACCGACCAACGTCGCGCCGCACTCCTCCGCGAAAACCTAAGGCGCTTTTCATCCGCCGAGCCTCTCCTCAATGTAGTAGACAAGGAACTAGGCTACTAAAGCTTGAATCCTTCACAACGGATTGGAAGTGGAGTGCTCGTATCTCCCTTCATTGCGGCTAGTTGGCAACTCCGATCATCTCATGACTTTCTGAAACTGAATGGTCAGCACGGATCTGCAGTTTGATCAACTGCCCCCTGGGATCTGAAACTTGATGGAGTATTGTTCCCGTATTTCGTTCTTTTTGGTCAACGCCCTCAAAACTGAGAAAGACGTTCTCCATTTCCTGCGCGCTGCTAAAATTCAACCTCTTCGATACACCAGCTGACATTGCGCCAAGTTCACCGACATTGCCAACCCCTCGAAGCCGCACATTCCCAAGCAGATCGTTCGAGTTATTCACGACCACTATCGAAAAATCATCTCCTCCTCGATTTCTCAGTTTGAGTAGCCCGATGGAAACCAGAATACCTACTGCAATTAGTGAAAATACAATGAAGCTGCGTTTCATATTACTACATTGTGGAAATGAACGTGTTTTTGCAAATCAGTAATCAGCCGGGGATATTTCTTTGTGGAACAGCAAAAGAATAGGTGCGTCACCTCCCCCACCCAAACGCCTTAAATTTCCGCAAGCCGTCTCAGCAATCCCGATCAACCACATCGTTTACAAAGACACAAATACCTAACCAAAGAAGCCGCCTTGGAATTTCAAGCGAGTCTCATAAAACTCCAATTCAAACCCTTCAGAAGCAGCCGAGAGACAATTTCATTATAAAGTTTCGTATCGAAGATCGCGATTTCCAAAAGCGAAACATACGTCAAACCCATACCCGATGCGAACGATCCGCATCTTACCAAGTCATTCTCAACCACAAAAAAGGGGTTACGATTTCTCGTAACCCCTTGATAAAGGATGGTGGGCAGGACTGGATTCGAACCAGTGTACACAATGTGAGCAGATTTACAGTCTGCCGCCTTTAACCACTCGGCCACCTACCCTTTACCGCTTGCGCGGGGCGGGATGGTTATTTTCAGAGTGGGTCACTGACAAGCAAAAAGAGGGTCTTTTCAGCTTTTTTCTTTCTTCACACCTCCTACTTCCGCTTCCCTTGCCCCAGATGCAAACCCTCCTGATCGCTCTCGGCGCATTCGTCGCCTACATCATTGCCTATAACACTTACGGGAAATGGCTCTCACAGAAGATTTTCAAGCTGGATGCGTCCCGGAAAGCCCCTTCCATCGAATTGGAGGATGGCGAGGATTTCGTCCCAACTTCCAAGAGCGTCGTCTTCGGCCATCACTTCACTTCCATTGCCGGCACAGGCCCCATCGTCGGCCCTGCTCTGGCAGTCATCTGGGGTTGGCTTCCCGCCCTATTGTGGGTGCTCTTCGGCTCCATCTTCATCGGCGCGGTTCATGACTTCGGCTCGCTGATCATTTCCATGAGAAACAAAGGCCAGACCGTGGGAGACATCTCAGGCCGCGTCCTCGCGCCCCGTGCCCGCATCCTTTTCCTCTCCATCCTCTTCCTCGCCATAACCATCGTCCTGGCGATCTTCGGCCTGGTTATCGCGGCGGTCTTCAAGATGTTCCCCACTTCCATTTTTCCCTGCACCATTCAGATTCCTATCGCTATTGCCATCGGCCTCTATCTCCACCGCAAAGGCATCAGCCTCCTCATCCCCTCCATTCTCGCTCTTGCCATTATGTATCTCAGCGTCGCGTTCGGCGACTGGGGTTTCCTCCACGCGTTCAACACCACCCTCTCCAGCTGGCCTGTCATCGTCTGGGTCGGCATCCTCCTGATTTATTCCTACGTAGCTTCCGTCCTCCCCGTCTGGACTCTCTTGCAACCACGCGACTACATCAATTCCCTCCAACTCCTCTCCGCCCTCGGTCTCGTCCTCGTCGGCCTCTTGGTCGCCGCCATTTTTGGATTTGGCAGCGGAGCTGAAAAACAGAGCCTGGAAATCGTCGCCCCCATGACCCGTCTCGGCGACTCCGCACCGCTCGGCGCGCCCGCCATTTTTCCCTTCCTCTTCATCACCATCGCCTGCGGAGCCATTTCCGGATTCCATTGCCTGGTCTCATCGGGGACGTCTTCAAAACAGCTGAAATGCGAGACCGAATCCCAGTTCGTCGGCTACGGTTCCATGCTCACGGAAGGTTTCCTAGCCGTTCTCGTCATCCTCGCCTGCGTGGCTGGCATAGGCCTCGGTGTCCCGGAAATCATCGGCGGAAAACTTAGCGGAACCATCCTCACAGGCGAAGCCGCCTACCTTTCCCGCTACGGCTCATGGCAATCCTCCGGCGGACTCTCCGCCACTGTCGGAGCCTTCGTCGCAGGCTCCGCAAACTTTATCCGTGCCCTCGGCCTGGACGCCACCTTCGCCACAGCACTTATGGGTGTCTTCGTCGCCTCATTCGCCGCCACCACTCTCGATTCCGCATGCCGCCTCCAGCGATACGTCGTCCAGGAACTTGGTGCAGCCACAGGTGTAAAACCCCTGCAAAACAAGCACGGAGCCACCATTTTCGCCATAATCATCGCCGGAGCCATCGCCGCCATGCCCGCGCCCGGAGGCCAGTGGCAGCTCGCCGACATGGGAAAAGGCGGCCTCATCCTCTGGCCCGTCTTCGGCGCTACAAACCAACTCCTCGCCGGCCTCGCCTTCCTTGTTATCCTCTTCTGGATGTGGCGCAGGAACCTCCCAATCTGGTTCGTCGTCATCCCCGCGACCTTCATGCTCATCCTCCCCGCCTACGCCATGCTTTCCCAGCTTTTCATAGGAGATGCCGCATGGATCACCGGAGAAAGCCCCAACTACCTCCTCGCCACCATCGGCATCCTAACCCTCGCCCTGGAAGCCTGGATCATTGCAGAAGCCGTTGCCGCATGGCCTCGTGCCAAGGGCATCCTGGAGCGCCCCGCCTGAAGAATAGCCGCCCCACTCACCTCCAACACTAAGACTCCTTAGATTTCTAAGATTCGTGGTCGAAAATTGTCCGTAGCATTAAAACGGAAGACCTAGCCCAGCTTCCGTGTGTTCAGTGTATTCCGTGGTTAAAATATATGCACGAGAACTACTCCTCCAGCCCCTCCGCCCGACTAATCAAAGCCCGCGCAGCATTCTCGTTCCGTCCCTCACTCTTCCAGATCCCTGCAAGCGCCCGCAGCGCCTCCGCCGTCTCCTTCTTCGCCCCCTTCGGAAAACTTCGTATCGCCGTCTTCAGCCGCTCCTCCGCAGCCCCGTTCTGACCCTGCGCCACCAGCTCCTTCGCAGACTCGAGCAAAAACTCCGGTGGCATCTCCCCGGAACTTTTCAGCAAAGCCTCAGCCTCCCGGAAAAGCCTCGCAGCCTTGTCCTTCGTCTCAGGATCTCGAGCTGTGGCCAGAGCCAGCTTCATCATCAGATCCGCATTCTCCTCGTGATCGAAAACCGCTTTCTCCAGCAATATACGAGCCTCCCGATACTGCCCCGCTTCCCCCAACCCGTCCGCCAGTTCAATAAACTCCTCAGGACTGCCGCCACGAATCTTCAGAAGCGCAACCTCATGCGCCAGAGCCTTCTCCAGCTTCCCCTCCTCCCTGAAAAACTTTGCCAGAGACTCATGTGCTAAGACCTTTCCTGGATGCACATCCAGCACGTCGTTTAAAACAACCAACCCCTCATCATCCCTTCCCGCGGAAAACATCAGAATCCCCAGCCGCACCCTAAGATCCAGCGAAAAAGGAGAAACTTGCACGTGCTTTGACAGAACATTGATCGCCTCCTCGAGTCGCCCCGTCTGCCGGAAATGCTCACTCGCCGCCCGCGCTATCCCCGCCCACTCCGGATGCTCCCCCATCGCCTTCTGAAAAGCCTCATCAATCCGCTTTCCGGCAACCTCATCCTCACCGTCATAGAGACTCTTTGTACTAGAAACATAGTACCGAACCGCTTCCGGAGAATCCAGTTCCAGCTTTTCCAGATACTCCCTCGCGTCATCGTCATCCTCCTGCTCCCGGGCGAAAACAATCAACCGCTCCAAAGCCGCATACTCCCCCGGCATCAATCGCCACGCATTCAGATACGCCTCCTCCCGTTTCATATCCGCCAGCTCATCACCCCGCCCCACGTCACCCAGGAAATTGCCATATTCCAGCCAGACCCTCGCCTCGTCCGGACGCTCCTTTAGCACTCCATTCCACACCCCGATCGCTCCCGACCTATTCCCGGCTTCCATTCTCAGCCCAGCCATCAAGCGCACCAAAGGCAAAGCCGTCGGATCCGACTCAAACGCTGACTCGTAATGTGCAGCCGCCTTTTCCTCCTCTCCCCGAAGCCCCTCCAGAACCCCGAAAGAATAGTCCAGCAAACTCTCGCCAAGAGCCAATGACGCCGAAGCTGAAATCCAGAGCATCACAATCCGCATGACAAAAAGCTACCCCGGAACCATCTATCGGTAAAAGCCACTTCCTGAGGATTTTTTCAGACAATCCCCTGTCGCAAAGCCTTCGCAACCGCCTCTGTCTGCGTTTTTACCTCCAGCTTCCGGTAAACCGAACGCAAATGCATATCTACCGTATGCGGAGAGACGAACATGTTTTGTGCGATCTCTTTCTTGATCTGACCCTGTACCAAATATTTCAAAACCTCCTCTTCACGCGCTGTCAGCGGCTCAATTTCATCCACCGGACCATGCTTCGCAAAGCCACTCAGAATCATCGTCGCCAGCGAGCCACTCAATGCCGCCACCCCTCTGATCGTATTGCGAAGCCCGGCAACGATTTCATCCGGATCAGAAGACTTGAGCAAGTATCCCGAAGCGCCATTACAGATCGCCCGGTAGACCCGATCCTTGTCATCAAACGATGACAACATAAGCACCTTTTGATCCGGCATCGCTTTCCGAACCTCCTGCAAAAGCTCCAGCCCATCCATTCCCGGAAGCCCTATGTCCAGCACAAGCACATCCGGCAGATTCTTCGTATATTCCAGCTTTTCAAAAAAAGCCGCCGGACTCCGGAAAACATGCTCGCAACACATGTCATCCTCGCCATTGATCAGCCTTTCCAACTGCTTGCCGAATGTCTCATGATCCTCGACTACCCAAATGTTTGATTTTTTCCCGGATGCCATGGCTATATGGTTGCTTCAGCAATGATATTGGCGCGCTTCACTGATAAAAGGATTTTGGTGCCTACTCCTGCATCTGATAATATATCGAGCGCGCCCTCAAGGAACTTCGCCCTGTCCTGAAGTTTCCTCACAGGCTTCGGCTTCTCATTTTCCTTCCCAACCGGCAGACCCGATCCATTGTCGGAAACCTCGAGCACCATTGTCTCGCCCTTGTCACTCAAGCGAATCATTACTTTGGTTGCCCCGGAGTGCTTCACCACGTTGTAAATACTCTCTTTGAAAAACAAGAACAGGTGCCTCTTCGCATCGAGGGAGAGCTTCGCGGTTGTCTTCGCCGAGTCACACAGAATATCGTATTGCACACCCCTGAGAATCCTTTCCGCCGTCTCTTGCATCCTGGACACGAGATCGCCAATCGAGTCCTGATTTCTTTCCAAAAGCCATACGATGTCACGCATCGCGAGCGAGCTTTCCATTGCAATATTCTCCATTTCGCCCAGGTCGTTGCCCACATCGGACGGCCCTTGCAGCCTTGCAAGATCCTTTCGCGCAGTTCTCGCGATCAGCGAAATACTCCCGAGATTGCTCCCGATGTCATCATGCAGATCCGATGCGATTCGCTTTCTGAGAACCTCCATCTGCTCCTTGGAAATCAATCTCCGCCTTTCCACGATAAAGACCGGGATCAAAAAAGTAAGTCCGAGAATCACCGCGGAGCCCCAGGTGGCATTCAGCTCACTCTCCGAAGCCATTTCACGGTGCACCGGGAGAAGTGATTCAACCTCCCTCTCCACCTTCCAACGCTCATTGATCTGCTTCAACCATTCAGCCACCGGTATGATCTCCTTCTCACTCGCAAATCCGTTTGTCAGTGAATCCACCTCTTCACGTCCCCCCTCCACCTCACGGAGAACAGTTGCCCCCGCCGCCAGATTCCGCCCACTTGACCAAACCTCGATTTCCGACATCCCCTGGAAAAACTCCGCACCAACTTTCCTCGCCCGCGTCCCCACCAGACGGAGTTCACCCGACTTCTGCCCCCCCATTTCCAGCATCAATGGCGTTTCCTCGCCAGCTCCGGCATTCGGACTGTTCCATTTCGCCACCGTCTCGAACTCCTCTTGTCCATCAAAGCGAACCTGAACCTCAAGCTCTTCCGGCAGAATTCCACTTTCCAGAGCGGAAGGAACGTCGACTGGAAAAATCGTCAAATAGTCGATCCCCTCATTCTCCGCCAGATCCAGAGTCCATGAAACCTCCGCAAACTCCCCGGAAACACCCACCAGATCTCCATACTCATCCGCCTGGGACCAATAACTCCCCTGCCAGACACCCAATGGCATCCTGCTGTCCACCAGGCCTTTCGCCGACCACATGCCTTTTACACTGAGACTCTCGTCCGCAATGATCTCACAACCGAAGGAAACCGGATACCCAGAGGAAATCACAACGATTTCTGACAGGCCGAACACCTCGTCCTGACCTCTCACGTTTCCTCTTTCCACAACCAGCCGGACATAACGCGCTTTTATATCCCTTCCAGCCACACACAGCAGCGGCTTCCCGGTATTCACTCCGAAAAGACCACCACCTTTGTAGAGCACTTCCACTTCGGAAAAGTCAGCAGATTTTGATACCTCAACCCTGAAATACGTCGGGAACAACTCGTTTCGCTCCTCAATGCTTTTCTGCAACGGCACAAGAAACAGCTCATCGACTGAAAACTCAGACCCCAGATCCAGTGTCACCTGCGGATCCTTGCCATCAGTCCCCACTCTCATACCACGGTAACCAACCACTCCCCTGAGATCATGGCTCTTGCTCACTGCCAGCGTTTGCAACTGGCTCTCAAGATAAGCCACCCTGCCCTCAAGGTTCACCAGCCTGGGATTGAAAAGCCGCGCCACTTTCCCGATCGGATTCACCAGAGCGGTCTCTCCATGCAAGATCGACCCGAGTCCAATGACCATAGTGAGGATCAAAAGCGGGGATGCTTTTTTGCTACTGGAGGAAAAATTCACCATAAGGCGACTCTCTTTTAGGAAAATTCCAAAAACTATCAAGGAAAACTAAATAAAATTTTGAACATTCTACAGCTTTTGCTGTCCCCCGATTTGCTCATACCCTCCAAAACCACCATTATAATGACTTCACGTATAAAACTTTAAAACAGAGCCCCGGGAAAATTCTTAAATTTCTCTGAAATTTGAAGCTTGCTAATTGTTAGCATCCGGCATCCTCTGTCAGCTCGATCGAATTAAGAAAAGATTTGTTCGCTCTTTGTTTGATCCGTGACGCCAGGATTGGGGGAATTGTTTTTTAGAATTGGCGTCACAGAATAGATATAATGGACATTTACGTAGGCAACTTGCCTTACTCCGCTACAGAAGAAGACGTTACAGACCTCTTTGCCGCACACGGCCCCGTCGAACGGGTCAAAATCATCACCGATCGTGACACAGGCCAATCCAAAGGATTCGCATTCGTCACACTCGGCGACCAGAGCCAGCTCAACGCAGCAATCGAAGCTCTTAACGAACAGGATTACCAAGGCCGCGCACTTCGCGTCAACGCCTCCGAACCACGCCAGAGCGGCGGCGGCGGCGGCGGTGGTGGATACGGCGGTGGCGGTGGTGGCGGCTACAAAGGCGGCGGCGGTGGCGGTGGCTACAAAGGCGGCGGCGGTGGAAACCGTGGCGGCGGTGGTCGCGACGGCGGTGGTCGCGACGGCGGACGCTGGTAATCAGCCCCTTTGAATATACCTCTCTCTCCGGTGGAATCAGCTTCGGCTCATTCCACCGGAGTTTTTTTATGCACAAATCCCCAGAAAACAGAGCCCCCGAAAACGCGAAACACCCTATCGCTAGAATTTCCGTGTGTTCTGTGTATTCCGTGGTTCAAAAAAAGACGCAACCCAGGAAAACGTAGCGTCTTGGCGCTTCAAAAACACCCAACCCAAGTCTTCCACCGATCACTTCTCACTAATCACTCTGCACTGTCGCAAAGCGACCAACCAAACTCTTGCCCCCCGCCCCCCTCTCCGCTATCCCATCACCCTTCCCATGAACGAGCAAGTAGCCACCATCCAAACCGACGCCCTCGCACTCATCGCCGACGCCAATGACGAGCGTGCCTTGGAAAACGCCCGCGTCTCCGTCCTCGGGAAAAAAGGCTCCCTCTCACTCGCCGGAGCCAAGATCAAAGACATCCCCAACGAGGAAAAAGCCGCCTACGGCCAGTCACTCAACGCCGCCCGCTCCGCCATCACCAGCGCTCTCGAGGAAAAACAGGCCACCCTCCAGGAAATCGCCGACAAAGCAGCCCTCTCCGGCATCGATCTCACCCTCCCCCCCCGCTCCCTCCCCACAGGCTCGCTCCACCCCCTCACCCTCATCCGCCACGAAGCCATCCAGATCCTCCGCCGCATGGGATTCGCCCTCGCGGACGGCCCCGAGATCGAAGACGAGTTCCATTGCTTCGACGCACTCAACACCCCGGCCGACCACCCCGCCCGCAACGAAAAAGACACCTTCTATTTCGACTCCGGGAAACTCCTCCGCACCCACACCTCCACCGTCCAGATCCGCACCATGGAGACACAGGCACCACCCATCCGCATCATCTGCCCCGGCTCCGCCTACCGCCGCGATGAAATCGATGCCACCCACCTCTCCGTCTTCAACCAGCTCGAAGGCCTCTTCGTCTCCACCGATGTCACCCTCCCCGATCTGAAAGGCACCCTCGAATACTTCTTCCGCGAAATGTTCGGCACCTCCACCGAAGTCCGCTTCCGCCCTCACTTCTTCCCCTTCACCGAGCCATCCTTCGAGATCGACGTGAAACTCCACGTAAAAGGCCAGCCCCCGAAATGGATCGAAGTCGCAGGCTGCGGCATGGTCGATCCCGCCGTCTTCGAATCCATAAACGCCACCCGCAAGGACAACGCCCTCGATCCCGCTACCACCCACGGCTTCGCCTTCGGCATGGGCCTAGACCGCCTCGCCATGATCCGCTGGGGCATCAAGGACATCCGCCTCCTCATCGAAAACGACACCCGCTTCCTCTCCCAGTTCGCTTGAAAGATTTTTGAACCGCAAAGACGCTAAGGCGCAAAGTTCTGACTTATGAAAACCATTGAAGAAACAGCCACGGAGATCGTCGATTCCTGTTTCAAAATCCATAAGGAACTCGGCTCCGGACTGCTGGAAAGCGCCTACGAAACCTGCCTCGAGTATGAATTGTCGAAGCGCGGTCTAACAGTGGAACGACAAATACCCCAACCGGTCATCTACGAGGACATCGCCATCGATGCTGGCTACCGAATAGATCTTCTGGTCAATGGTCTCATAATCGTTGAACTCAAGGCAGTAGAGCAGCTCGCCCCCATTCACACCGCCCAACTCATAACCTATCTGAAGCTCTCGAAAAAGACGTTGGGCTTCCTTATCAATTTCAACACCCCCCTCATCAAACACGGCATCAAGAGAATCGCCAACAACCACAATCCTTAAAAACTTTTTTACTTTGCGCCTTCGCGTCTTCGCGGTTCAAAAATTTCCACATCCGATGAACATCTCACTAAACTGGCTCTCCAAGCACCTCGACCTCTCCGACAAATCCATCGACGAGATCTCAGACCTCTTCACCTTCGCCGGAGTAGAAGTCGAAGGCATCGTCACAAAAGGCATTTCTTCCGAAAAAATCGTCGTCGCCCAGATCAAGGAAGCCGTCCAGCACCCCAACGCTGACAAACTCAAAGTCACCCAGGTCGATTGCGGCGAGCCCGAACTCCGCCAGATCGTATGCGGCGCAAAAAACTACAAAGTCGGCGACAAAGTCCCCTGCTGCCTCCCCGGCGCGGATCTCGGCGGCTTCGTCATCGGCGAGACCAAGATGCGCGGCACCGAATCCAAAGGCATGCTCGCAGCCGCAGAGGAAATCGGCCTCCCCAAAGGCGAGGACGGCCTCCTCATCCTCCCGGAAGACTCCCCCGTCGGCGTCCCGGTCAAAACCCTCTTCGATTCCGATATCCTCCTCGAACTGGAAGTCACGCCAAACCGCCCCGACCTCCTCTCCCACGCCGGCATGGGTCGCGAGCTGGCCACTTTGTTGAAAACACCCCTCCTAACAGAGGAAATCAAAGCCCTCCCCACCACAGAGGCCGCTACTGATTTCATCAAACTGGAATCCCCGAAAACCTGTCCATTCTACTCGGCAACGCGCATCGATAACATCACTGTCACCGAATCCCCTGACTGGCTGAAAGAGCGCCTCGAAGCAATCGGCCTCAATCCCATCAACAACATCGTAGACATCACAAACTACGTCCTCCACGAGACAGGCCAGCCCCTCCACGCATTCGACGCGGAAAAAGTCACCGGAGCCCTCGTCATCCGCCAGGCAACTGAAGGCGGGCAATTCACCGCTCTCGATGAATCCGTCCACACCCTCACACCGGATGACCTCGTCATCTCAGACGATTCCGGCGCGACCCTCGCCCTGGCAGGAGTCATGGGCGGCCTGGAAAGCGGAGTCACCACTGAAACAAAATCCATACTACTAGAGTCAGCGTATTTCGCCCCCTCAGGCATCCGCCGCACATCACGCCGCACCGCCCTCTCCTCGGATTCATCCTACCGCTTCGAGCGCGGAGCCGACCCACAGTCAGTCCTCCCCGCCGCAGCCTTGGCAGTCAGTCTCATCGAAAATATGGAGAGCCGTTCTTCGGACGGCTGCACAACCCAAACAACCGGCAAGCTCCCCTCACCCCCAGAACCAGTCACCCTGGACCTGGAAAAACTACACCACCTCCTCGGAAACTCCATCTCCACAGAAGCCGCCGAGGAAATCCTCACCCGTCTCGGTCTCTCGAAAACCGAGACCGGCACCTGGATCATCCCGTCCTTCCGTCAGGATCTCACCCGCCACATCGATCTAGCCGAGGAAATCACCCGGGTCCACGGCCTCGCCAATGTCCCCTCACGCCTCCAGGCCACCTTCGTCCCCACCAGCGCGACCGACGCAGCCTACGATGCCGACATGGTTCTCCGTCACCGCCTAGCAGCCCTTGGCCTGCATGAATGCCAAACCATCAAGCTCATCGCGGAAAACCAGCTCCAGGACATCCTCCCACTCCGCCCCATGATGGACGGAGATCTCATCAGCGTGAAATCCCCGCTCAGCGAGGATCACGCCATCATGCGCCCGTCCATCACTCCAGGCCTCATCGCCAGTGCCGAGCGCAACGCCCGCCAACAGGCAAAATCCATCCGCCTCTTCGAGCTGGGCCGCGTCTTCCGCAACGCCGGTGGCGGCAAAGCCCGCGACCAGGAAAGCGAAAACCTAGCCATCCTCATCACCGGCAACACCGCCCCCACATCCTGGGCGACAAAAGACCGCCTGGCCGATCTCTACGATCTCAAAGCCATCCTGTCAGCACTCCTTCCAGGCCACAAAATGACCCTCAAGCCAAAGGATCGCGGAAACGTAGCCCTCGCCGCTGAAATTAAAGCCGGAGACCAAACCATCGGCGTCTTCGCCCGCCTCGCTATCAAGCGCGAACGCGACCTAGACTTCACCAGCCCCGTATTCCTCGCCGAGCTGGATCTCGGAAAACTCCGCAAACTCATCTCCGCAAAAACAGAAGTCGAGCCACTCCCGCAGTTCCCCGGCTCCACCCGCGATGTTGCCATGGAACTCCCCATCGACACGCCCAACGCAACCATCGAAGCCGTCCTCGCGAAATCAAAGGATCCCCTGCTTGTACACTACGAATGCTTCGACCTTTTCACCGACCCGTCAGGTAAAAAAATCGCAGCGGACAAGAAATCCATCGCCTACACCTTCCTCTACCGGGCTGAAGACCGTACGCTAGTCACCAAAGAAGTCGATAATGCACACCTCTCAACTCTCGCCACCCTGAATAAACTGGACGGTTTGAAAGTAAGATAACTTCTGACCGGATAGGCCCGATAGATACCAGTTGCATCATTGCTATAAACATTGTATTTATCGTGCGAAGTGAAAACGGTAAAAAAGCAACTAAGTGTGAGGCAGACGACGAAAATTCCGTCAAATTTGCCCACACAAATAGTCTTACGACCTTCCAAAAGCGATTATCCGACTTTTGCTCGCAGAACAGCAATATCGCTAGGCTTGGATCCGGAGAAAGAAGTCACGCGGAAGCCCAACACCTACTTGTTGTCGCTGTTGAACTTGGGCTCTTGACGGAGTCTGAGTATTCGTGGGCTGAATTTTCTAACCTGGATGTTGCCTTCAGACAGGGTTCCGAACATGTGGTTGAATTCCATACAAAAGCCGGATTGGTTGGAAAAACCACGATTCCGCCCGCCTTTGGGCTGACACCGTTTTTGAATCAGATCAAAACGGTTTCCGCAGATCCTACATTACCCAGTTCTTGCCGTGAAGCCATTGAGTTCCGCTCGGCCACGC
>JBPOGC010000220.1:0-4146 GCA_051251795.1 Luteolibacter sp.
GAAGCCGGGCAGGATCACGAGGAGTTCAAGCTGGAGCTGGACAAGGCGAAGACCATCGAGCTGGCGGAGATCGACGTGCAGCGTCAGATTGCGGAGCAGCAGGCGATTGTCGTTGGTGAGGCGCTGAAGAACTCCAAAATCGATATTGTCGGTGGTGAGGTTGAGTTCTTTGACCGGATCACACGGGCGATTACTACTGGAAAGGTAGTAGACCGGACGATTGAGAACAGTGAGACACTGGAGGATGTGAAGGATACGTTTTTCAACGGGGATCCTGATTACTTCAAGTCGCAGATGAAAACCTGGATCGATGACTTCGGGGTGGGGACTGAGGATGTGAAAAATCTGAGTGTGTCGGCGCTTCTTGGGAACTTGATCGGTAATTCCTCCGGGGAGAAGCGTGAGAAACTGATCGGGATGCTGGGGGCTGCTGAGCGCTTTGGGCTGAGTGATGCTAAGGCTTCTTCTTTGCTTAAGTGAAAGAGTTTTTAACCACGGAATACACAGAATACACGGAAGGAAGACTTTATGGCGTTGCTACTTGAAGAAGAGACATACTCGATTCTTGGGGCTTGTTTTGAAGTCTATAAGGAGAAGGGATGTGGGTTTCTTGAGGATGTTTATCAGGAGTGTCTGGAGATTGAGTTTGAGATTCGGAATATTCCGTTTGTTTCGAGGGCTCCGCTATCTCTGAAATACAAGGGTCGTGAGTTAAGAAAGTCTTATGAGCCGGATTTCATCTGTTTTGATAAAGTGATTTTGGAGATTAAGGCTGCTAGATCTTCGGAGGATTCCCATCGAGCTCAGTTAATGAATTACCTGAAGGCGACGGGGATGAAGGTCGGTTTGCTGGTGAACTTCGGGCATTATCCAAAAATCCAACACGAGAGATTTGCGCTTTGAGTAGGAACCCAATGCTTTCCGTGTATTCTGTGTATTCCGTGGTTTTTAATCTTCTGACTTCATGAGCGATTCTCCCCAACAACTAGAAGGTGGTGCGTATGAGGTGATACGTGCCCGGCTGGATGAGCATGGCGGGGTGTTGCGGGAACGAGTGGAGGCGCTGAATGCTGCCCGGCATGATGTGTTTGGTTCAATTCCTACGGAGCTGGTCACTACGGGACATGTGGCTACGGCGCATAATTGCACGGCGCGGGATTTGGTTAGCCTGGGTAACGGGCTGTATCTGATGGGTTACAATATCCAGTTCGGGCTTAAGGCGATTACTGAGCTTGGGGATGTGTTTGCGCTTTCTCGGCTGGATGCTGAGAAGGGGTTTCAGGAGGTGCCTTTGGATGAGGTGCTGGGGGATAAGAGCTTTAAGGAAGATTTCCTGACTTTGTTCCGGTATTACCGGGATACGATTTTTGTGAAGTTCATGATCATCGGGCCGCATCTGCATATGAAGATGCGGATCGGCAAGAATGAGGATGATATAAAGACCTTCAAGTGGCAGCTGAACGGGGACGGGACGCTGGGGTATGAGGGAAACCGCTCTGAGCATGAGTGCAAGTATCCGGAGCTTGTCGAGTTCCAGTGGCAGCGTGCGCACCGGGACATGCACCGGGCGGGGGAGCATCCGCATATTTCGGTGGAGGATCGGGTCTATGTGGAGACTGTGGGTGGGGATCTGACCGTCAAGGTCGAGGACAATACTGCATCCGGGCAGGGGATCTATTCGGAACATGTGGATGACAAGGATCAGACGCTGGATGATGCGGAGATCTTTTATGCGACAGTCGGCTCTTTGATTATTCTACGGGTTTTGCCGTACTTGGAGACGCTGCACCGGTATCTTGTTTTCAATGAAAAGACGGGTGAAGTGCATCGGCTGGATGGGATCGGGGAGTCGTGTGTGTTGCTTCCGGAGGATCAGGGGATTTTGTTTGCGAATGGATATTTGCTGACCACGGGGGAAGTGAAGACGTTTGAGACGGGGCTTAAAGGGCTGCGGTTTGAGCGGCGGGTGGTTGCGGGGAACGGGGAGGATACGATGTATGTGTTCTACCAGCGGGCGACGGGGCACTATGTATTGTTTTCCTACAATGTGATAGCGCAGACGGTGGAGACGCCGGTGATCTGCAATGGGTTTGCGATGGATTCTGACGGGCGGATGGTGCTTTTCCAGACTCCTGATCAACCGCAGAAGCATCATGCGCTGCAGGTGTGGCGGACTCCTTATGTGCTGGATACTGCGATTGCCGTACCTGCGGAGAAGCGTGAGTCGTTGTTGTTTAAGATCGGGAACTCAGGGTTGGTGCGGGCGATGGCGGAGGTGCGTGAGATTCTGATCCTGCTGGGGAAAAGTGATTCGTATGCGGATGTGTATCTGGATCTGGTGAAGCGGAGCCGGGAGGTGCTGGATGGGTATTTCTGGCTGGCGGAGAAGGAGGCGAAGGAGCTGGCGGAGCCGCTGAAAGCGATCAACAAGGCGGCGAATGCGGCGATTGATGAGTTTGACAAGGTGGTGCGGTTGCGGAAGGCGACGGGGGATCGGACGAAGGAGGTAAAGGAGGCTACGGAGAAGCTTTTGACGGCGGTGCGGGGGACTGTGCCGGAGGATATCCGTGGGTTTGTGAAGAATCTGGCGGATCTTCGGTTGCGGCGTGGGGAGATCATCGGGTTGCGGGAGCTTAGGTATTCGGATGCAGGACTGATCGACGATCTGGACAAGCGGGTGGCAGAGGCTACTGAGTCGGTCTCGGCGAAGACGGTGGATTTCCTTTTACAAAAGAAGGCTCTGGATCCGTATCGGAAGGCGATCGAGGATCAGCGTGAGGCGCTTGGGAAAATCAAGAAAACTGCGCAGGCTGACAAGACGGCGGTGGGTCTGGACAAGGCGGGGGCGGAGCTGGAGTTGTTGATCGAGATCGTGAGCAATCTTCAGATCGAGGATGCGACGCAGACGACGGCGATCATTGAGAATATTTCCTCGCTGTATGCGACTTTGAACGGGCTGCGGGCGGAGCTGAAATCGAAGCGGCGTGAGCTGGCGAAGGTGGAGGGTGTGGCGCAGTTCAGTGCGCAGCTGAAATTGCTGGGGCAGTCTGTGGTGAATTTCCTGGATCTGTGTGACACGCCTGAGAAGTGCGGGGAATACCTGACGAAGGTGATGGTGCAGGTGGAGGAGCTGGAGGGTCGGTTCGCGGAGTTTGACGAGTATATCGATGAGCTTTCGGTGAAGCGGGAGGAAGTTTACGAGGCGTTTGAGGGGCGGAAGCAGGCGCTGATGGAGCAGAGAAATCGGCGGGCGGGGAATTTACTGAAATCGGCGGAGCGGATTCTGGCCGGACTGAAGAGTAGGGCGGGGTCGCTGGAAGATATCAATGCGATCAATGGTTACTTTGCCGGGGATCTGATGGTTTCCAAGCTGCGGGATATCGTTGGGGAGCTGCGGGCTATCGATGATACGGTGAAGGCGGATGATCTGACGACGCGGTTGAAGTCGCTGCAGGACGATGCTGTAAGACAGCTTAAAGATAGGAAGGAGTTGTTTGCTGAGGGTGGGAATTTTCTGAAATTTGGCAGGCATCATTTTTCCGTGAACACGCAAGAGCTGGAGCTCTCGATTGTGCCGCATGAGGAGGAGATGTGTTATCATCTTTCCGGGACGGCGTTTTTTGAGCCGGTGGAGGATGAGGAGTTTCTGGCTACGCGTGAGGTGTGGGAGCAACAGGTGGTGAGTGAGAACCGGCGGGTGTATCGTGCGGAGTGGCTGGTGTGGCAGATGTTGGAGCAGGTGGTGGGGGATGTTGTGACTTTGGAAGAGGTGCATGAGTTTATGGCTCCGAGGTATGGCGAGGGCTATACGAAGGGGGTGCATGATGAGGATGCGCTGCTGATGCTGAATGCGATTTTGCCGGTGCATCGGGCGCTGGGGCTGCTGCGTTACAATCCGCGGGTGCGGGCGCTGGCGATTCTGTTTTGGGAGATTTTCCGGAAATCGGAGAAGGGTGTGAAGCTGGAGGAGCTGGTGGCAGCGCATGGCGCGATGCGGCGGGCGTTTGGTGGGGAGGGGGAAGGGGAACATCCTCTGCGTGTGGCGATGGAGAGGGAGTTGTTAGATTTTGTTAGAAGTTCTGACGCGGCAAGGATGCTGGTGGAGATGGGTGAGGTGGAAGGGGATGCGATGGCGCGGGATGCGGC
>JBPOGC010000221.1:0-4140 GCA_051251795.1 Luteolibacter sp.
AACTGATTTTAACCGCCGAACTACATGAGCAAAAAACTATACACCGGAGCCGATATCGAAGCCCTCCTCAAGGCAGGCAAAACCGCAGCAGACGTGCCGAAAGACGCCGTTCTTACCCCATCAGCTCGTGACATTCTTCGCGGCGGTTTGCGTAATTTCTCAACAGGCACTCCGGGCACTGGCGGGCTTGCCACTTCAGGTTCCGGCTCCAGCCGTTTCCCAGCACTCCCACCGGGCGTGCCGACCTTGCCACCCGAGCCTGTCGTTCCTTCCTTCGAGTATCACTGGACTCCCGGCACTGACGCAGTGACTCCGGAAGACATCCAGCGCTTCTTCTACAGCCCTGAGATCGCGGAGATCAAAAAGCAAATGGTTCATGTCGGACACAAAATGTGGGGGCGTAACATGGTCGATGGCAACGGCGGTAACATCACCGTCCGCGTTGGCGACAATCTCGTTCTCTGCACACCTACTCTTCGCTCCAAGGGCGAGCTTCAAGAGGAAGACATCGCTCTCGTCGATCTTGATGGCACCCAGAAGGCAGGTTGGCGCAAGCGCACCTCCGAGGTGAACACTCATATCGCGATCATGAAGCAGCAGCCTCTCGCGAAATGCTGTATCCACGGTCACCCGCCATATTCCACAGCCTTCGCTGTTGCTGGCATCGAGCCACCGACCTGCCTCTGCTCCGAGGCGGAAATTTTCACCGGGCCTATCAAGCTCATCCCTTACCAAACTCCGGGCAGCGTAGAGAACGCAGAATCCGTTGGTGCAATCGCCAAGGACAATCCTGCGGTTCTTCTTGAGAACCACGGTGTCATGACATGGGGAACAGACCCGGAAGATGCTTACTGGAAGCTGGAGAACATGGAAACTGCATGCCAGACGATCTGGGTCGCAAGCCAGCTCAACGGTGGCAAGCTTCACGCAATTCCCTTCGAGAAAATGCAGGACATCTTCAAGATCCGTCGCACGCTCGGCATGGTTGATCCACGTGAAGACTGGACTGAGTGCAAACTCTGCGATAACAGTGAGTTCATTCCAGGTGCGGTCTGCGAGGTGCCGAGTTCCAACAAGTCTTCTTCCGCCAGTGGAAACCTCGATCCGGAAGCCGAAAAGCTCGTCCAGATGCTCACTGATCAGATCCTCGCCGCAACCAAGTAAGTTTCGTTTCAAACCCAAATCTCAAACGTATTCCAACTATGAAAGCTCCAATTACCGTCTCAATCACCGGTGCAGCCGGCCAGATCGGCTACGCTCTTCTGTTCCGCATCGCATCCGGTTCCGTCTTCGGCCCGGATCAGCCAGTGAATCTCCGCCTGATCGAAATCGAGCCAGGAATGAACGCCCTCCAGGGTGTGATCATGGAACTTGATGACTGCGCCTTTCCGCTCCTGAACGACATCGTCGGCACTTCCGATCTCAACGAAGGCTTTAAGGGTGCCAACTGGGCACTCCTGGTAGGTTCCGTCCCACGTGGACCGGGCATGGAGCGCAACGATCTTCTCGGCATCAACGGTAAGATCTTCACTGGCCAAGGCAAAGCGATCGCTCGCAATGCTGCAAAAGACATCCGCGTTCTTGTTGTCGGCAATCCGTGCAACACGAACTGCCTGATCGCGATGGCAAACGCCGAGGGCATTCCAAAGGATCGCTTCTTCGCCATGACTCGTCTCGACGAGAACCGTGCGAAGAGCCAGCTTGCCAAGAAGGCCAGCGTGCATCAGTCCAAGATTACGAACCTCTGCATCTGGGGTAACCACTCCGCCACGCAGTATCCCGATTTCACCAATACGAAAATCAATGGCCGTCCGGTTACCGATGTGATCTCACACATTGCTTGGCTCAAAGGTGATTTCATCAAAACCGTTCAACAACGTGGTGCGGCAATCATTAAGGCGCGTGGTGCGTCATCCGCAGCTTCCGCCGCAAATGCAGCCCTCGATACCGTGATCAGCCTCATCAACCCGACACCGGAAGGTGACTGGCACTCAGTTGCTGTCTGCTCTGACGGTTCCTACGGAATCGAAGAGGGAATCATCTTCTCTTTCCCGATCCGCACCGTTTCCGATGGCAAGTGGGAGATCGTCCAGGGCGTGCCAGTGGATGCTTTCAGCCAGGAGAAAATCGACGCGACCCTCAAGGAACTCATTGAAGAACGTGACGCAGTGAAAGATCTGCTGTAGTGCTGATCGTCTGAAACTTTAAAAGCCATCTCCGTTCGTTCGGAGGTGGCTTTTCTTAATTCTATCTCGGTGAAATGAATCAGGCGGTAGTGAGGTCGCCGTCGGTGTCTTCGGAGAGTTTGGCGAGTACTTTTTTTTGTGGAGCCACATGTTCATTTCTGCGGAGCCCTTGGAGTCGATGTCCTCCTGGGTGTATCCCAGATCAAGCGCCATCTCCTTGCGTTCTGCGAAGCTGCTGTCCATTTCGACTAGCTTCATGAGATCGACAATAGATGTGCGTCAGTGATCGGCGATTGTCTGCCAGTGATTTCCGCCGATGACTATGGCCAGCCACACTGCGTAGAAAGCGACCAGCCAGAGTAACCAGAGGCGGAGGGTTCGCATGATTCGCAACGGTAGTGCGGGAGGCTGGAATCCTCCCGAACGGCCTGGGGCTGGAAGCCCCAGCTACGTGTCGTTAGCTGAGCTTCTGATGGAAGGTTTCGGACGCTTTGACTGAGAGGACGAAGGCTTCGAGGAGCTTGATGGTGGCCTCAATGTCATCCAGGTGAGCGGTTTCCACGACGGAGTGCATGCAGCGGAGTGGGAGTGAAACGAGGGCGGAGGGAATGCCTTCACGGGAGTTGAAGATCCTGTCGGTGTCGGTGCCGGAGAAGCGGCTGGAGGATTCGTGCTGGATGTCGATTTTCTTCTTTTCGGAAAGCTCGATGAGGCGTTTTACGATGAGCGGATGGTTGCAGGTGCCGTGGGTGACAGTCGGGCCTTCACCAAGTTTCACGAGGCCGAATTTTGCGGGATCGATGCCGGGGGTGTCGGTGGCGTGGGTGACATCGAGACAGATGCATGTTTCCGGCTTGAGGCGGTAGGTGGCCATCATGGCTCCATTTCCTCCGATCTCTTCCTGGATGGAGTTTAAGCAGACGAGTGTAACTGCGGGCTTTTTGCCGGAGGCGGCGATGCGTTTCATCACCTCGGCGATGATGTAAGAGCCGATACGGTTGTCCAGAGCGCGGGAGATTAGGCGCTTGTTGGCGAGTTCCGCGGGGCCGTCCTGATTGACCATCGGGTGGCCGACGCGGAGTCCCATCTGGGCGACTTCCTTGGTATTGGATGCGCCGACATCGACCCAGAGATCGTGGACGGCGGGGGCTTTTTCATTGGAAAGGGAGTCGCGGCGTAGGTGGATGGCGGTGTTGCCGACGATGCCGGAGACGACTCCTTTGTCGCCGAGGATGTGGACGCGGCGGCCGCGGGCGGTGGCGGCATCCGTACCGCCGATGCGATCGATGCGGAGGAAGCCTTTGTCATCGATGTGCTTGATGATGTAGCCGATCTCGTCGGCGTGTGCCGAGAGCATGACTGTCTTCTTGGATTTCCCTTCGAGGGTGGCCCAAGTGGAGCCGTAGGCGTCGCAATCGATCTTGGTGGCGGTGTCTTTGAGGTATTCTGCCCAGACGTTTTGGCCGGGCATCTCGAAGCCGGTGGGGGAAGGTGTTTCGAGAAGGGTGAAGAGAAAATTTTTGTCAGCTTTTTTCATGGTTGTCTGAGGGGTATTTGAACCGCAAAGACGCGAAGGCGCAAAGGGAGAGTTTGTGAAAGGTGAGTTTTAGGGATGTGGCTTGTATGCGGGGTTTTTGACTACAGATCAGCGAGATGAAGATTGATGGGCTTTGTTGCACGGGCTCGGGAAAAATTGGGTTGTGGTATTCTTGGCTTTTCCGTGAGTGCCCGTCGGTCAAGGTGGCGACATGCCGCATGAAGCCTTAGAAGTCCGCCCCGGGAAGCGCCCTGGATATGTATTTTCCCAAAAGGGTGAGGAGATGAAGATTCCTGCTGGGTGGGGGCTTTTGCCTCCAGGTGATGCGGCACTAAGCAGGAGGATCAAGAAGGACGGGCCTAGCTGGACGGTGAAGGAGCTGTATAAAAAGCGAATGACTTCGCGGGGTATTTGGGC
>JBPOGC010000222.1:0-4138 GCA_051251795.1 Luteolibacter sp.
CAACAAGGACGCACGTTCCGGCTGGAAATCCTGCGCGCACTCCCGGCGGGGTTTATCGATACCGCGGCGACTACTTTCGCCCTCTTCATAGCCATCCGCGTCTTCGATCTTCCTCCGGCCATGAAGGCGGCGATGGTTTCCGCAGGGAGTGTCGGTCTCCTGCTGAGTTTGTTCATCGTCCAGATCGCCCGTCGTCTCGGTCGTCCGGTGAACATGCTGGGCGCTCTGATCTGGCTTCTCTCCTTCTTCGGCTTCGCCATCGCCGCCCTTTCGGAAGGAAATGCCAATCTCTATTTCTCCGGCTGCTTTCTGGCCTTCACTGCCCTTGGCATGAGCGCTCCGCTCACCTCACAGATCTATCGGAAGCACTACTCCAACCATTCGCGCGGCAGGCTTTTCTCTTTCACCGCCATGGTTCGTGCCTGTTCCGCTGGACTCGTCGCATGGCTCGCCGGGATGTGGATCGGCTCCCATGGCAATGAGTTCTCTCCTCTTTTCTGGAGCTACGCGATCGCCAGCCTCATAATGGCCGGCTGCATTATCTCAATAGCTCCTGTCGTTCTCCGCCGCACAATCCAGCTCCAGTGGTTCGATGCCTTCCGTCACGTCGGCAATGACCCGCCATTTCGCAAATTACTGAAAATATGGATGGTATTGGGAATGGGGAATCTTCTGAGCTTCGCACTATTCGTGGAATACATCAGTAATCCAGCGTATGGCTTCGACTATGATGCGAAAACAGTCGGCATCATTACCAGCACCGTGCCGATGCTGGCCTTCATTGCCTGCGTAGTCCCATGGGGCACGGTATTCGACCGCCTCCCCTTTTACTCCGTCCGCGCTCTGGTCAATGCCTTCTTCCTCGTCGGCATCCTGGTCTATTTCCTAGGAAACAGCTTCTTCACCCTCTGTCTCGGCATCGCCCTGCATGGAGTCGCCCGATCCGGTGGCAACATCCTCTGGACACTCTGGGTCACACGCTTCGCCGACGGCGAGCGAGTAGTGGAATACATGAGTGTCCACAGTTTTCTAACAGGAGTACGTGGAGTCATGGCGCCCTTCCTCGCTTACGCCCTCGCCTCCTACGCGTCTCCCGTCTGGGTCGCAGCCACATCGGCCATCCTGATCGTAGTAAGCACCCTGGCACTCACGCCCGAGATCCGAACGGAATTCCGAATGCGTCGTGACGGACGACGGCTCCACTGAAATCGAAGACCCTGTGAGCTAATGGACAGGCAAAGCTTTGCTCGTTTCATTGTAAGTTCCGGCGGCATGCCTGACTATCAGACGTGCCGCTTATTTCTGTAGTCCTTCCGTTTCGCGATGCGGAGGCGACACTCCTTGATGCCGTTCAAAGCATTCTTCGCCAAGACTTTCATGATCTGGAACTCATCGCTGTGGATGACGGCTCAATTGACGGATCGGCAATCTCATTGGCAGGAATCACCGACACCCGTTTCAGGCTGGTCGAAAACAAATCTGATCCTGGAGTGGTCGGAGCCTCGGCAACAGGTTTCAGTCTCGCACGCGGTGAGTGGTTCTCCCGCATGGATGCCGACGATATCGCCCTACCTGCAAAAATCAGCCAACAGCTCCACGCAGTGAAAGCCGACACCGGGGTGATCACCTGTGGTGTGGAATCAATCGATTGCCAGGGTGATGGCATGCGTCGCTACGTCGCCTGGGCAAACAGCCTTCCAGACCATCAAACCATGTCCCGCGCGCGCTTCATCGAGTGCCCGGTGATCAATCCCACGGCAATGGTCAGGAGAGAATGGATGGAACGCGTCGGCGGCTATCACGATAGTCCATGGGCGGAAGACCACGACCTCTGGCTCAGGCTTTTCACAGCCGGCTGCCAGTTTGTCCGGGTGCCGGAAATCCTTTTCCATTGGAGGGACTCTCCAGACAGACTGACCAGACGGGATCCACGTTACGGCACCGAGGCCAGAAGTCGCATGCGAGCCCATCATTTGAAAAGCCTACCTGGAGTCGATGAGTATGGCGTGGTCATCGCCGGAGCCGGGCCAATCGGAAAACGCCTGGCGCTCGATCTCCAGAATGAAGGAGTCACGGTAAAAGGCTTTTTCGATGTGAATCCTGCGCGGGTCGGCCATTTCATTCACGGGGCTGAAGTCGCCGCGGCCGAACACATGAATAGCAAATGGCGCTCCAGCATCATGCTGGGGGCAGTCGGCCTGAAGGGAGCTAGATCCACTGTCCGGGAAATGGCTCTCACTGCGGGTCGCCAGGATGGCGAAGACTTCTGGTCGGTGTGCTGAGAACATCGCCCTGCCCAGAAACAAAGGCCTTTTCTCGCAAGCTCCGCTTCCCCAGCCTACCCACATGAACCGCGTCCTCTTCGTCTGCCTAGGCAATATCTGCCGCTCCCCGGCCGGGGAAAACACCATGCGCCAACTCCTGCAAGATGAAGGCGTCACTGGTATCTCTCTCGATTCCGCAGGCACTGCGAACTATCACACTGGCAAATCCCCCGACAAAAGAATGACAGAGACCTTGGAAAACCGGAGCATCCACGTCTCCGGAAATGCCCGCCAGTTCATTACAAAAGATTTCGATGAATTCGACCTGATCATTCCCATGGATGATGACAATCGCCGCGACATCCTCCGTCTCGCCCGCACCGAGTCCGACAGAGCCAAAGTGAAACCTTTCATGGGCTTCTGCGAAGAACACGAAAACGCCGAAGTCCCTGACCCCTACTACGGAGGGCAGGATGGCTTCGAGCTAGTTGCCGATATCATGGCAGACGGCTGCCAGGGAATTCTAAGACACATAAAAGGCCAGTAGCCCGAAGTGAGCTACTAGCCTGAATTGTTCTGCTAAAAATTAGCGGACGATCTCGAGCAGCTCGATATCGAACACCAGCATACCGCCGGGACGGCCACTACCTGGAACGACCGGGCCATAGGCGAGGTCTTCAGGAATCCAGAAGCGACGAGTCTCACCAGGAACCATGAGCTGCACCCCTTCGGTCCAGCCTTTGATCACGCCGTTTAGCGGAAACTCAGTAGGCTCACCACGGGTTACCGAGCTATCGAACATCTCTCCGTCGGTAGTCCAGCCGGTGTAGTGAACTTTCACAGTGTCAGTCGCCTTGGGCTTTTCGCCACCCTTGCCTTCAGCAAGTATCTTGTGGGCGATCCCGCTTTCCGTTTTCTCAGCATCTGCCGGAGCGGCGGCCACGTCTTCCGGCACAGGTGGTGCAGGGACTGGCTCCTTGAAGGAGATAAGCTCCAGATCGGCTACGATGAATCCACCGGGAGCCTGTGCTTCTGGCAGCCAGCACTGGCGTTGCTCACCAGCTTTCATATCGGAGAAATTTTCGCCAAGTGCCGGTGGAAGCTTGTCCAAAGGCACGGTAGGAGGAGTCGCACCCTTGCGGCTGTCCTGCATTGTCTGGCCTTCCATTGTCTTCGCAGAGAAGTGAAATGTGACGACTTTGTCCGAACCTGCTTTTTCGCCTTCGCCTTCCTTTGTGATTTTATAAGCGACACCGCTCGCCGTCTTTTCGGTGTCCTCTGGTGGCTTTGGAGCTTCTTTGATCTCGAGTAGCTCCACATCAAAGCAGAGCATCCCACCCGGGCGACCGCTACCTGCGACAACAGGGCCGTAGGCGAGATCCTCAGGAATCCAGAAGCGGCGCTTCTCCCCTTCTACCATTAGCTGAAGACCTTCCGTCCAACCTGCGATCACACCGCCCAGAGGGAAACTCGTAGGCTCGCCACGTTTCACGGAGCTATCGAACATTTTTCCATCAGTAGTCCAGCCGGAGTAATGAACGGTCACTGTATCGGCAGCGGTTGGTTTCTTGTCGCCACTTCCGGCTTGGAGGACTTTCGAGGCAAGACCGCTCTCGGTCTTTTCAGCATCGGCGGGGGCGGCGGCTACATCTGTAGGTGTTTCAGGCATTATAATTTCTGGTTGGGCATCAGCCGTCGTGGCTTCTGCGGGAGCATTCGCGTCCGGAGTCTCTTCGGAGCGCACAAGGGCGGGCACAGCTACCAATGTAGCCGTCATCATCAGGGTTTTGGTTAGAGTCCGGACTTTCATGAGGAGAGGAGCATCCATGCTCCACCCCGTCTGTCAACCTTCTGAGGGGTTTCCTTCCACACCG
>JBPOGC010000223.1:0-4126 GCA_051251795.1 Luteolibacter sp.
CATTGAGAGTTGGAAATTGAAATTTGAAACTTATGAAAATCATCTCCTGGAACGTAAACGGAATCCGCGCCGCCATGAAAAAAGGCCTTGCGGAATTCCTCGCCACCGAAAACCCCGACATCCTCTGCCTTCAGGAAACCAAAGCCCGCGAAGAACAAGTCGAACTCCCCCTCGAATTCGGTTCCTACAAAGCCTATTGGAACTCCGCAGAAAAACCCGGCTACTCCGGCACCGCCATTTTCACAAAACACACACCCATCTCCTCCACCAACGGCTTCGGCATTGAGGAACACGATAAGGAAGGCCGCGTCATCACCCACGAATACCCCGACTTCCACCTCGTAAACGTCTACACCGTAAACGCCCAGGACGGCCTCCGCCGCATCGACTACCGCCTCCAGTGGGACGCGGCCTTCCGCCATCACTGCACGGAACTTGCCAAAACAAAACCCGTCATCTTCTGCGGCGATCTCAACGTAGCCCACAACGAAATCGACCTCGCCCGCCCGAAGGAAAACCGCAAAAGCGCCGGCTTCTCAGACCAAGAGCGCGCCAGCTTCACCACCCTCTTGGAAAGCGGCTTCGTAGACACCTTCCGCCACCTCCATCCGGAAACCACGGAAGCCTACTCCTGGTGGTCATACCGTGGCGGCGCCCGCCAGCGGAACGTAGGCTGGAGAATCGACTACTTCGCCATCTCCCCAGCCCTCACAGATATTCTGGAAACGGCAACCATCCTCCCCAACGTCCTAGGCTCCGATCACTGCCCAGTAGCCATCACCTTGAAATAAGGAACCTAGTCCAAAAGAGAGATTCGTAGTTCAAACTTCTTTCCACAGCCCAAGCTTCCGTGTGCTCCGTGTATTCCGTGGTTCAAAATCTTTCCTCAAGCAGCTACTCCCCCAACCCCTCCACAATCACCCTCACATTTCCCCTTATCATCTCCTCATAGCTAGTCATCCCACGCCCATCCGCCACCAGCTCCCCCCCCATTTTCATTCCCGTATCCTTGGTCAGGCTCTCCAGCATCTTCGGATTCGATTCCCTCTCAGGGAAAATCGCTACCACCTTCTTATCCTTCAGCTCCGCAATCAGCTTCGCCAAACTCACCGCATCTGGCATCTGTTCCCTATTCAGCCCTTGCAGTGAGTACCCCTCAAACCCATACGCCTCACAAAAATACTGGAAAGCCGCGTGAGCCGTAGCCAGCTGCCTACGCTCCTTCGGCACCTTCACCAGCTCTCGCTTCACCCACTTCTCCAGCTCATCCAGCTTCCCGCGATACACCATCGCATTCGCAGCAAAAAATTCCTTCTCTTCCGGCCTTAGCTTCGCCAGCTCCTCCGCCACCACACTTGTAGCCCTGCGGAAATGATCCACCGAGTGCCACCAATGCGGATCCAAATCATGTTCATGATGATGGTGCTCATGCCCCTCATGATCGCAAGCCCCATACAAAGGAGGTAGACTGGAACCCACTTCCACGATCTTCGCCTCTCCTTTCAAAATCGATTCCAACTTCGGCAAATACCCCTCCAACCCCATCCCGGAAACAAAGTAAGCCTCCGCCCCCTTCGCAGCCACCAAATCCTGTGTCTGCGGCTCGAACGAATGCGGATCTCCGTCCTTCCCAAGTAAATCAACCACCTCAACCTGATCCCCCCCTACCTGCCGCAACAGATCCCCCACCAGGGGATGCAAGGCCACAATCTTTAACTCTCCAGCTCCCAAAACGCCTATCAGACAAAAAAGCACCGCAAGAATCTTCATACCGAAATCAAACCTCAAAACACCACAAACGCAAGTCTTTCGCATTATCAACTTAAAATCCATCAACATTACAAATCTTGAAGAACTTCGCTCTCATGGAATTTAAAAAAACAGCCCTCCAACCCCGAAATCCCTTGCCATCCCCCACCAAAACCCCTAAATCCGCGCCCCCTTTCAGCCACTTCACAACAACGGAGACCCAGGGGAAAACCAAGTGGCAGGCCTTCAAAAATCGCCCGATCTGATTCAAGACGGGACAAATGGAATACATATCATGGTAAACGAACTCATCTCAGACATGGTGGACGCTGGCGTTCACTACGGCCACCAAACCAAAAAGTGGAACCCACGCATGAAGCCTTTCCTCATGAAGGACAAAGGCGGCATCTACATCATCAACCTTGAGAAAACCGTCCAGCAGCTCGACAAAGCCTCGGACTTCCTTGCAGACCTCGTCTCCAAGAACAAACAAATCCTTTTCGTTGGCTGCAAACGCCAGGCACAAGACGCCATCCGCGAAGCTGCTGAAGCAACTGACCAACACTACGTCAATCACCGCTGGCTCGGCGGCATGCTCACAAACGCGACCACAGTTCGCAAATCCGTGGAACGCCTCCGCTACCTTGAGAACATCGAGAAGCAGCCTGAGTTCAAGGCAATGTCCAAAAAGGAACTCTCCGCCCTCGGCCGTGAGCGTGAAAAACTCCTGCGCAACCTTCGTGGTGTTCGCAACCTTGAGAAAGCACCTGACGCCATCGTCATCGTTGACTCCGCTCGCGAAACAATCGCCGTAGCTGAAGCACATCGCCTCAACATCCCCATCATCGCCATCGTCGATACCAATGCAGACCCTGCGAAAGTCCAATACCCGATCCCGGGCAACGACGACGCCATCCGCTCCATCCGCATCATCCTCCAGAACCTGGTCGATGGCATGCTCGCAGCGAGCAAGAAGTAATTTCTCAACGAATCTTTTCTAACCAATAACTCTTTTTCCTAAGAATGATCACAGCATCAATCGTCAAAGAACTTCGCGACAAGACCAACGCCGGCATGATGGACTGCAAAAAAGTCCTCACTGAAACAGCTGGCGACATCGACGCAGCCATCAAGCTCCTCCGTGAGCGTGGCATCGCAAAAGCTGGCGCGAAAGCAGACCGCGCCGCCACAGAAGGCACCATCACAGCACGCGTCAACGAGGCAGCCACATCCGGCATCCTCTTCGAGGTAAACTGCGAGACTGACTTCGTATCCAAAAACGAAAACTTCCAGGCATTCGTCGCAGACCTTGCTGACAAGCTCTCCGCAGCAAATCCTGCTGACCGCGAAGCTGCCCTCGCACTGAAAGACGGTGACAGCAACATCGAAGACACCGTAAAAGCGAAAGTCCTCGAGCTTGGCGAAAACATCCAGCTGCGCAAATACACCAGCTACGATGCAGCTCCAGGCGGAGTCATCGCCTCCTACATCCACCTCGGCGGAAAAGTAGGTGTCCTCCTTGAAGTCGGCACCGCCAAGCCGGAAACAGCTTCCAAGCCAGCCTTCCAAGAGCTGATCAAGGATCTCACCCTCCACATCGCAGCCAGCGCGCCAAAAGGCCTCTCCCGCGATGACATTGCCCAGGACGTGGTCGACGCGGAAATGGAAATCTTCCGTGTTCGCCTTCTCGAGCAAGGCAAGCCGGAGAACATCATCGGCAACATCCTCAAAGGCCAGATCGGCAAATTCTTCGCAGAGTCCTGCTTCCTTGAGCAAGGCTTCGTAAAAGACCCCGATGTCACCGTCTCCCAGCTCCTTGCCAACAAAGGCAAGGAACTCGACGACACACTCACAGTCACCCGCTTCACACGCTACGGCCTCGGAGAGTGATCCAATCGGCGGTTACAGCTTGACTCCAAAAGGAAGACAAGCCATACACCGCCTCCCAAAACAAAGATTTAACAGTTAAAGAACGATCCTAATGAGCACCAATCGTGAAGTAAACCTAAAGAAAGGAGAGCCCGTTGACCGCGCCCTCAAGCGCCTCAAAACGAAACTCGACTCCGAGGGCATCCTCGAAGAAATGCGCCGCCGCCGCGCATTCGAGACTCCTACCGAGCGCAAGCAACGCAAGCTTCGTAGCGCCTCCAAGCGTAACAAAGTCAGATGGCGTTTCACCATGGGCGCACCCGTCGCCGATGGAGAGACTGTCGACCTGACAAACAGCTAATTCCCAACGGAATTCAAAATTCACCAAAGCGGCCTCCCGGAAACGGCAGGCCGCTTTTTCGTGCGCATCTTTTTCGTGCGCATATCCAAATGTGGCTGCCGCGTCCCGCGGCAGGCCGTTCAGGAGGCGTCCCGCCTCCGAAATCAC
>JBPOGC010000224.1:0-4092 GCA_051251795.1 Luteolibacter sp.
GGGACGGATCATTCGAATGCTGTGATCGGTGTCACGCGTGGGACGCTCGACCGGCTGACTCGGGCGGAACTACAGGGTGTGGTGGCGCATGAATTCAGTCACATCCTGAACGGTGATATGAAGCTGAACATGCGGCTGATGGGCTGGATTTTCGGGCTGGTGATGCTTTCGATGTTGGGGCGAATGCTGATGGAGTCGCTTCGGTTTGTGCGCACATCAAGGGACTCGAAGAATGGTGGTGGTATTGTAATCGCGCTTCTTCTAGCGGGGGTTGCGGTTTGGGCGGTGGGCTCGGTGGGTGTGTTGTTTGCCAGGATGCTACAGGCGGCGATTTCGCGGCAGCGTGAGTATCTGGCGGATGCCTCTGCGGTGCAGTTCACCCGGAATCCGGAGGGGATTTCCGGAGCGTTGAAAAAAATCGGAGGTTTCGAGAAGCATGGAAAAATTTCCTCTCCGAAGGCGATGGAGGCACGGCACATGTTTTTCGCGGGAAGTGGTTTCAGCTCGCTGATGGCGACGCATCCACCGCTGGACAAGCGGATCAAGGCGATCGAGCCGCGCTGGGAAGGCAAGATGCTCAGTGGTAAGGCAGATCCTGTTACTGCGGCGGAGTTTTCCGGAGCATCGGGTTTCTCAGGCTCATTGGAGCAGGTGGATACCGCCGGAGAATTGCACGATCTGGGTGGCAGCGAGCGCCTGGACAGCAATGTGGGCGCTACAATCAGGGCGGAAATGCGTGATGGAGAAGTTACTTCGTTTTCCAAACAAGAGGCGAAAACACTACTACTCGGGCTTTTGGTTGCGGCGGATGTGGATGGACGAGAGATGGGGCGTGCCATCCTAGTGAGGCATGAATGGGATGTGGAGTCGATTTCCCAAGTGATCGCATGGAGTGAGCAAATGGAGGGCTACAATTCTTCTAAGAAACTTGCTTTGGTGGATCTCTCGCTTTCTTGGTTAAGGAAAATGAGCCAAGTGGAGGCAAGGGATTTCGTGAAGGTAAGCCAGGCGCTGATAGAGGCGGATGGTGAGGTGAATTTGTTCGAGTTCATGCTGCAGAAGGTCATTGAGCGTCACGTGAGTATCGGGCTTGGATTGAAGGGGGTTCCGAAGATGATCTACAGGAATCTCGGTATGCTGGAAGAGGAGGTGGCAGATCTGCTTGGCGGATTCTCGGCTCTGGCGGGTGGAGAGCGTGCGCTGACCAGGGCTGCTGCGGAATACCGCGAGCATACGGGGAAGGAACTAATCGTGAGACCGGCTGGTCTGGGTGACGTGGCGGCGGCATTGTTGAAAATGGATGCTTCGACTCCTTTGGTGAAACAACAGATTCTGCGTTTGTGTGGACTGGTGGTTATGGATGATGGGGTAGTGCTGGATGTGGAGCTTGAGTTGCTAAGGGCAACAGCGGATGCGATAGGTGCGCCAATTCCCCCTCTGGTCAGGACTGCGATTAGAGTCTAATGGGCTGGAACAGCCTTGTTTTCCCCTTTTTCCTGATAATTTCAATGTATAGGGCTGCTGTCGGTCAGTCGGCACTTGCGTTTGCCGCGGGTTTGCAGGAGCTTGGCGTGAAGTGAATGAACGTAAGCCATGGTGGCTTTATATCAGTATTCTAGGCCTGGATGCTCCGCTAATCGCGGTGACATGGTTGTTGCTCTTTGCCCAGACGTGGCGTGTGGATTATCATCCGTGGGAAGCTTATATGGCTCTTGGCTTCGGGGTATGGGCGATTCGTATCGCTAGTCGATTGCTGGAAGTTGCGATGATGGGCGACGCACCTCCTGAAGGTGAGCATTGCCGAAAAGTAATGCGCCTCGTGGCGGTTGGCGCAGGATTGGTAGCGCTTGTTCTGACCGTTCTCAATTTTCCTAGGGAGGTTTACCAATATCTTTTGGTGGGAGGGTTCCTGGTACTCGGCTATTTTGCGTTGGCGCTGTTTTCAGGTAACGAGGAGTATGAGATTTCCTACGCGAAGCATCTGGTAGGCGGGGTGGCTTTCGCATTCGGGACGACGCTGACGGCACATGTCTATTTGCTGAGTATGGGGATCGGGGAAATGATCAGATCCAAGGAATTTCTTTGTTTTGCCGTGCTTTGCCTTCTGGCATCTGCTGCGACGGAGTTGTGGGGACATGCGGCGAGGACTGATGATACTGAGACAAAGGCGAGCCACGAGTTGGCGCTGTCTTTACCGCTGACTCTGCTGGGGGCTGCTGCGTTGGTCTTCGCGGTTAAGAATGACTCTATGGCGACACGCCCGTTCTACTATGCGATTCTTACAGGGGCTGCCTTGCTGCAGGTTCTCAACAAGACGAGGGGACGGTTCAGTATCGGGACTCTGAAGGTCATGGCCGGTGGCTGTCTGATCATACCTGGGGTGGTATTTGAGGCTTATGCTTTGAACCGCTAGGGAAGCGGCTTTTAAACGAAATATGTCGCGAGGCCTAGTAGGGCACAGCAGGGGAGAACCATCGTAAAAGGAGTGCGGAACTTCCACATTGCGATGAAGGCTGCGATAGCGACTACGAGCACGAAAAAATCGATGGCTGGTGGTGTGTCGGGCGTGGTAGAAATTGGAACGATAGCGTGTATGAAGAAGCTGACGCCAAGGTTGAGTATGACACCTACGACTGCAGCGGTAACTGCCGTGAGTGTGGCGCCGATGCGGGGAAGGGTGCGGAGTTTTTCGACGTAAGGCGCTCCTAAGAAAACGAAGAGAAAGCAGGGGATGAATGTCGCCCAGGTGGTGATGAATGCTCCGATGCTGGCGGCGGTGAGGGGACTGAAATTTCCTGGGTGCTGCCAGCCACCTACGAAGCCGACGAATTGGAGGACGATGATAAGAGGACCGGGTGTGGTCTCGGCAAGGGCTAGTCCGCTCATCATCTGAGGATGAGAGAGCCAAGAGTAGTTTTCGACGGCTTGCTGAGCGACGTAGGGAAGGACTGCGTAGGCGCCGCCGAAGGTCACAAGTGCGGCTTTGCTGAAAAACATGCCTTGTGCGACAGGGGTACTGTCCCAGCCGAGCCAGAGAGCCAGGGTGATTATAGGAAGCAACCAGAGGGAGATGCAAATGGCGGTAATCGTGATAGCTCTGCGTAGTGTGGGCAGCGGCGACGGATGGAGGAGGATAGCTGTTTCCTCGGGCAGGTCTGTAAGGTTTCCGGAGGGGGATTTTCCGGAAGGAAATTGAGTGGGAAATTTGCCGTGACCCAGGTAGCCGATGAGGGCTGCGGTGAAGATGATGATGACAAAGGAGATACCTAAAAAGTAGATCGCTATGAAGGATGCGGCGGCTATGGCGAGGAGAGATGGGCTGTGAAGGGCTTTTCCGCCAATTTTCATGACTGCTACAGCTATGATGGCGATAACGGCGGGTAGTAGGCCGTAGAAGATGGCTGAGAGCCATGGGATGTGGCCGCCTGCGATATAGAGCCAGCTAAGAAAAAAAAGAATGAAGGCGGAGGGCAGGACGAAAAGGCTACCTGCTGCAATGCCTCCGCGCCAGCCGTGGAGCCGCCAGCCGAGGTAGGTGGCGAGCTGCTGAGCCTCGGGGCCGGGGAGGAGCATGCAGAAGTTGAGAGCATGAAGGAAGTGGCTTTCCGAGAGCCATTTCCGTCGCTCTACGATCTCTTGGTGCATAATGGAGATCTGCCCGGCGGGGCCGCCGAAGCTAATGAAGCCAAGCTTGATCCAGAAGCGGAGACCTTGGAGGAAGGTGGGTGGGGCTTTAGGCTCGGGAAGGGACATGCCTTTTTCACTTTATGCCTCAGCGGAGGGCTTTCAATATCGAAATTTGCTCTGCCCGACAGGGCTGAGTTGAGCCTGGAAGCCGATTTAGCGGCATAAAAAAGTGGGACAACGGTTCGAAAACCGTGTGTCCCACGTAAGAAGATTCCAAAGCGAATCGCTTATTTGCGGCGGCGAATCAGTGCCAATATACCAAGAGCGCCAAATAGCAAAGCTGAGGAGCTGGGCTCGGGTGGAGTGCCCCCATTCATTGAACCAACTCTATGAGAGTTTGATTGGGTTTGAGTTGTCGCTGTGATTCGTAGCGAAGGCCGGAGGCCGCAGCGGAGAAGCACAGCG
>JBPOGC010000225.1:0-4086 GCA_051251795.1 Luteolibacter sp.
TCGGTTTTTGAGCGGTATCAGATTGGAGTAGCTATATTTCCGTGGTAGATACATACATAGAGTATGGCTGAGGCTTCGATGAAACATTTTCCAGGAACAATGAGGGTCGGATTGTTCTCCCTATCATTTGTATTCGTGATTTTTCTTTGTTCCGGTCTCCATGCGAGAATCTGGACGAATGTTGATGGGCGTGAGATTGAAGCTGAGTTTGTCAAAGTGGAGGGGGAGTTTGTTTACCTCCAGCTTGTCAGTGGAAGCAGGAAAACGGTGAAGGTCGATGTTGCTACTTTGAATGAGAAGGATCGTATCTTTATTTCCACACGAATGAAGGAGTTGGTTTTGGAGAAGTTCTCCGATCCTGAGAAATACCATACCGCAAAGTATGGAGAAGATATCCTCAGCATTCCACTGACGACTGATTCGCGCGCGACTTACACACTGAGACCTAGCTTTGCTCTCTTGAGTGTGGAGGATCCCAATAATGAGTATACAAACGTTTCCTACTCCGGACAGGCGCATATCAGCGGATACGGGGAGTCCACGGATCTGGATGACCTCGCGAAAAAAGAGGCGAGTTTGCACGGGAGGAACCATGATACGACTGCGATATTTGATCTTCCGGATGGAGGGGTAATGTTGGTTTATACCACTCTGAAGAAGGGCGGGAAAAGTATCACAGAGAGGAGGTGCTTCCTTTGGCAGCCTGTGGGGGATTCGCTGGTGACTCTGGATTTTACGAACAATGTGGTATCTGGAAATCGAGGCAAGGGTCGTGTGCTTTCGCTCATCACAGAGATGATTGAAGGCCTTCGCGTAAATGGAGGAGTGATCCCGCATGCAGATGTTCTTCAGGAGATTTTTTTCGGTGCCGATCCAGCGCGATTTTCCAAGATTCTCGAAAAAAAGCCCGAGAATACCGGCGCCTTTAACCTGGCAATGAATGGAGATACGGTAATCGTCCCCAGACAATCAGGCGAAAGGTATGAACAGTATCCGGGTGAATCGTTTCATACTTTTCAGGCACTCCTCGAACCGAAGGAGCCTGGTGTCTCCGAGCGAGTTTCGATAGATCTAAGTGTTCGCTTGATTGAAACTGGCGATGTCAAAGGGCTCATCGAAAAGCTGAAAGAAACCAGTGGGCGTGGGTATGATACCTTTTACATCAAAGATTTGCCTGACGGTGCGAAGATTCTTGTTTTGAACAGGGAGGCTTACGATTCGGGAGATTCCATAGGACGCAGGGCAGTTCTGTGCAGGAAGCTCAATGGCTCAGTGCTCCAGATCAGAATCACCCAAGGCTCCTGGTCAAAAAATCCTTACCTCGACGAGGATATCCGGGTGCTTTCGGCGTTGCTCCAACAAATCAAAGCAAACGGTCAGTCTGTTGATGGCTGTGACCTGCTCGTGAGTGCCTGCTTCGTCGATGACTCGAAACTAAGCGTCGAATTTGGAATCACGGGAAGCCTGAAATAGTGTGACGAGGTAACGGGGTCTTTACGAATACCGTTCCTTGAAGACTCTATTGCTCGGGTCTTTCCTCGATCTGAAGCCCCATTTTCTTGGCGCGCTCCTGCCAGAGGTTGCGGGCGTGTTGCTGGAGGTCGGGGTGGCGGTCGGTTTCGTCTAGGATCTCGATGCCGAAGATGGTCTCGATGATGTCTTCGAGGGTGACGAGGCCGACGGTGGTGCCGAATTCGTTTGTGACGAGCATGATGTGGTGGCGCTCTGCGATGAAGCGCTGGAAGAGGGCATCGACAGGGGTGTATTCCGGGGTGATGGCGATTGGCAGGCGGACATCAGCCAGGACGCCGGTATCGTAGTCGTCTTTGAGGTGGGTGATGAGTGCGTCGCCACGGATGATAAAGCCGGTGAAGTCGTCGTTTCCTTTGTCGAAGACGGGGATGCGGGTGAAGGGTTTTCCTTCGATGAGGGCTGCGAAGTCGGTGAGGGGGGTGGACTCCGGGAGGGAGAAGATGACCGGGCGAGGCGTCATGATGTCGGAGACTTTCATGGCGTTTAGCTGAATGATATTGTGCACGAGCTGGCTTTCGCCTTTGCGGAGTGATCCGGATTCGTGACCGATGCGTGCCATGGCGAGGAGTTCGTCGCGGTGCTCCTCGAGGTCGACTTCCGTTTCCTTGGTAGCGATCTTGCTGGTGATGGATTTTGAGAGCCAGACCAGGGGGGCCAGTGCGGTGGTGAGGAATACGAGGGTTCTGGTGGTGAATGGGGCGAATCCGTTGGCAAAGCGCGCGCCAATGGTTTTCGGGATGATTTCCGTGATCACGAGGATGGCCAGGGTAAGTGCGCCGGCGAAGGCTCCTTCCCATTTGTTATTATACAGCTGCGCCCATTGTGCGCCCGCGCCGGCCGCGCCCATGGTGTGGGCGATGGTGTTCAGGGTGAGGATGGCGGATAGCGGGCGGTCTATGTCTTCCTTGAGCGCGGCCATTTTAGTCCCCCAGGGGAGCTTGTTTTCGATGGCACGCGAGACGGTGGTGGGGGTGATTGTGAGGAGGGAGGCTTCCAGCAGGGAACAGAGGAAGGAAAAGACCAGGGCTATTAGGATGTAGGTGATTAGGAGGGTCATGAAATTTTAAACGATAAACTTTAAACTCCAAAAAAGGGAGGTATTTTCAGTTCTTGGAATAATGCTTGGCGAGGCCTTGTGCAAGGGCATTGGCGTATTCTTGGAAAATGGAGGGGAGCTGCTGGGCGTTGACTTCCTTGAGGCCTTCGTAGTCGCCGAGCTGGATGCGGTTGTAGTCCGGGGTGGAGTTCATGACGTAGGGTTCCATGAAGATGACGGGGCAGTCGTAGAGGCGGTTTGCGAGTAGGTTGCGGGCGTAGAGGAATGAGCTGGTGGGTATGGTGCGGTAGTTTGTGCCGCCTGGGGGGTAGGTGTAGGGGGGTAGGTTTGAGATTTCCGCGAAGGTTTTGGCCACAGTTTTTCCGACGAGGACTTCTTCGGAATGGGTGCGCTGGAGGAGTTTTTCCAGGAGGGCGAAGCGTTGGTCTGCTAGGTGGACTTCGTCCGGGGTGTAGGCGCCGTTGAGGAGGATGTGGAAGTGGTGCTGTGGGATGAGGGTGGGCTCGTCGGGATCGCCCCAGCCGGCGGCGTTGAAGTGGAGGCAGAGGACGAGATCCGGTTTTATGGTGTTGTTTACCAGGTCGGCGCGGGCGCGGATCTCCGCGGTGCGGTAGAAGAGCTTTTCGGTGAATTTTTTTATGTCTGTGGAGCCGGGGAGGGAAAGGCCTTCCGCGTATGAGGTAAGGGTGGCAGGGCGGAGGGGTGTTACGGGTTCTGTAGTAGTTCTGACCAGGGAAATTTCCGCACCTAGGTCTTCAAGGAGGGGTTTGAGGAGTTTTGCGACCTGGAGGGTCATGGTGCCTTCCTCGACAGGCGTGGCATCGCCGATCTGGAACCAGCGTTCCTCGATTTTCGCCCACTCGCCGCCGATGTGGCCGGGGTCTATGGCGATGTGGAGGCCGGTGAGGGGTTTGCCGGGTGGGGGCTGGGGCAGGGTGGCGGTGGCTTTCCAGTGACGGGGGGTAGGGAGGGTGTTTTCAGGGGTGGCGAAGTGGAGGGTGAAGGGTGGGTCGACGGGATCCGATGTGGTGAGGATTTCAACGGAGGTGTCGTGGATGGTGATGTACTGGCGCCAGGTTTCGTCTGTGGTGAATATCTGGGTGAGGAGGTGCTCGAAGTCGGTGCGGGTGATGGTGTGCTGGTAGGCTTCGAGGGCTGGCCAGTCGGGGGAATCCGCGAGGAGGGAGAGGGCGGTGGTGGGAGGTGCCACCGGAGGGCTGAGATCTTCGGTCTTCTGTTTCCGGGGAGTATCGGAGCCGCCCCTGAAGGTGAGGAATGCCACCAGCGCGAGGATGATGATGACTGTGATGAGGGCTATGTTCTTCATTTGCTAGGGGAGAAGATAGAGGTTTTTGCTTTTGGTTCAAATGGAGATTGGTGGGCTTGCTCTGGTGATTGTTGAGAAGTGATCGGTTGTTTTCTGGGTTGGGGGGAGATTTTAAACCACGGAATACACGGAATACACGGAATACACGGAATACACGGAATACACGGAA
>JBPOGC010000226.1:0-4078 GCA_051251795.1 Luteolibacter sp.
ACCCTAAATGTCTTGCACTACCGGTTTCGGGTGAATAACTCCCCTATATGGCACTCGAAACCACTCTCATTCTTTTCAAGCCCGACGCTGTTTCCAAAAACATCACGGGCGAAGTCCTTTCACGCTTCCAGAAGGAAGGCTTCACCATCCGCGGCATCAAGATGATGCAACTGGATCAGCCAATCCTTGCCGAGCATTACTCCCACGTGGCTGACAAGCCGTTCTTCCCGGAGATCGTGGAATTCATGAGCAAGACTCCTGTGATCGCTCTGGCTCTTGAAGGCGAAAGCGCCATCGACAAGGTGCGCGACCTTCTCGGCCCGACAAATTCCGAAACCGCCCCGAAAGGCACCGTCCGCGGTGATCTTGGCGAAGACATGATGGTAAACGTCTGCCACGCATCCGATTCCCCGGAAGCCGCTGCAGCCGAGCTGAAGCGCTTCTTCAAGGACGGCGAGATTTTCGCTTACTAATTTCCCCGGATAGGGTCAGAACTTTTTTTGTGATGACCTTCAGCCTGCTTCTTCATGCCCTGGAGCCGAAACCTACCCGGCAGGAGCTTGAAGAAATCTCGGTGAATGTCCGCTCGATCGCTCGGGCGGATTGCGCGTTTATGGCCGAGGACTGGTTTGGAATTGTGAGATCAGGGCTTACTATTGAGGAAGCCGCGCTTTTTCAGAGAGGCCTGCGTGGGAAAGGGATGGAGACGGACATTGTTCCTGACGCGGATATACCGGCGCTTCACCACGACTTTCGCTGCCAGCGGATCGATTTATCCCCACAGGAGATTACCCTGACCACTGCACTGAACCGGAGACAGGTGCGCCCGATGGATGAGTTGGTCTTCATCGCCGCCGGAATAGTCGATAGGCAGAGGCCTGTGACGAAACCCGAGCTTTTCCAAGAGGTGAAGCATACAACTCGGGGCAGCTATATTTCCACATCGCCAAAAAACGTGCAGCGTATGGAGGAAAAGAGATACTTCCGTATAGACCTGTTCTTCTCCTCGGAGCCATTCCGCGTCTCCCTGGAAATGGGAAAAGACACAGTCATTGCGTACGGCGAGCGCCTCCTTCGCATGAAAAACACCGTCGAATTGACCGTCCTGTTGATCGATCTTCAAGGTTTGCTCCCATCAGAGCGTGCAAACCGAGGAATTTGTGACCTTTCCACCGAAGCCCTCTACCCTTCCCTGCACGCTTATGAAGAGGAAATCCGCTGGTCGTTTTACCGACTGGGAGCGAGGGGATGATTCGGAGTTGCCCGCAGGACTTCATTTTTCAATAGTCGCGCCGTGTTTGAGACAAAGATCATAGAAGCCACCGATGACGGGATGATGGATGCGCGCAACGAAGCTGTCGCGCTTCTACAGCAAGGAGAGATCGTAGCTATACCTTCTGAGACCGTCTACGGCCTGGCGGCAGATGCGTTCAACCCGGAGGCGGTGGCAAAAATTTTCGCAGCGAAGGAGCGACCTGATTTTGACCCGCTCATCGTTCACATCGCCTCGATGGAGGATTTGAAAAAAGTAGCGATCATCCCCGAGGAAATCGAAGGAACCGTAAAACAACTCGCCAACGAATTTTGGCCAGGTCCGCTTACGATCATTTTACCAAAGACCCCCGAAGTCCCGGATCTGGTGACGAGCGGCCTGCCAACCGTGGCCGTGCGGATGAGCGGCCACCCTCTTTTCCGTGCGATCAACAAGGAACTCGGCGGCCCCATCGCCGCACCGAGCGCGAACCGTTTCGGCAGAATTTCCCCGACTTCCGCCTCTGCTGTGATGAAGGAACTGGGTGGAAAAATTCCCCTCATTGTCGATAGCGGGGCGTGTAAAGAAGGGATCGAAAGCACAATCATCCACATCACCACACGGGAGGGGAAAAAACCGCTCTTTCACCTCCACCGTGCCGGCCCAGTGACAAAAGAACAGCTACAGCCCTTTGGACGTGTGGAGAAAGTGAAGCCCGGCGACAAACTGCAATCACCAGGCCAGCTCGAAAGCCACTACGCTCCGAGAACGCCGCTCCGCCTCATTTCCGAGCCCGAGGATTTCACTCCCGAGGCAGGAAAAACCTACGGGCTCCTCAGCTACAAGGGGGAGGAAAGCGGGAAATTCGTCCGCGCATATCATTGGGACGCCATGGTCGCACTCAGTCCCGGCAGCGGAAAACTCTCCGAAGCGGCCGTCCGGCTTTTCTACGCGATGCGGGAAATGGACGAAATGGGTCTCGACGAAATCATCGCGGAGCCTCTTAGCGAGACCGGCCTCGGAGTCGCCATCATGGATCGCCTGCGCCGCGCGTCTTCCGTTTGAGCTTTTCGTTAGGTTGACTGATTGATCGGCGCGTCTATGATTCGCGACCTGATGATCCGATTTCTATCCGTCGCCGCCATACTTCTTCTTTCCACCGCGTTTGCCGGGGCGCAGCTGGTAACTTCCCTTACCATTGACAAGCGAACTTATGTCGCGGGAGAAGGCATCATTGCGGAAATCATCGTCACCAACCACAGTGGCCGCCCACTCACACTGGCATCCAGCCGGGAGCTTCCCTGGCTGGCCATTGTTGTAACCAACTCCCAGGGAAACCCCGTCCCCACCCGTCGCCTCAACGCCTTCGGAGCCATGAAAATCAAGGCCGGTGAGTCCCTGGCGAAGCGAGTCAACCTGAACGATTATTTCCTACTGGAAACACAAGGCAACTACGCCGTTTCCGCAGTCGTCCGCGATCCCCAGGGAGTCGTTCAAGGCAGCTCTACCAACCGGGTCCTCTTCAATCTGAACCCGGGCCGGAAATACTGGTCCCAGCAAATCGGCGTCTCCAGTGACAGCGGCATCGGGAAACGCGAGTTCAGGCTCCTGACCTTCATCGACAAGCAGGCTACGCATCTTTATGTGCAGCTCATCGATCTCGATACCGGTGTTCAGATCCGGACATTTTCCCTGGGGCCCGCGCTGATGATGCGCAAACCGCTCGTTACCGTGGATGGCAAACAACGCATGCACGTCATGTATCTGGGAACTCCCGCGATATGGGTGCACAGCCAGATCACCGCCGACGGAAAGCTGGTGAAACGCGATCTTTACCAACGCGCCTCACAGGGAGATCCCCTGCTCATGGCCTATGGCGACGGAACGGTGCGGGTTATGAACGGCGTACTTTACAATCCCAAAGCCGAGCAAAAACAGCAGGAAACGATCCGAAAAGCCTCCGACAGACCTCCGATCGATTTCGAATGAAGTTTTTTTCAAGTTTCTCGTCAAAAGGTCGCATTAAAGCTTTACTAAATTTTAAAAAAAGTTAAGAAAGATTGATAATCTTTAAATACAAATCAATATGAAGACGATTTTTACCACTATCCTATTGGGATTCGCACTCAGCACCCTCGCCAGCGCATACAACTTCCGCACGGTGATCATCGATCCAGGCCACGGCGGCAGGGACAAGGGCGGCCAATGGGGCCGGGTATATGAGAAGCACCTGGCACTGGATACCTCGATCCGCCTTGAGTCCCATTTGAAAAAAATGGGCTACAACACGGTTCTCACCCGCCGCAGCGATTACTTCGTCTCACTTCCTGGACGCATGACCATGGCCAACAAGTATCGCAATGCGATCTACGTCAGCATCCACTACAACTACACTTGGAAAAAACAAGTCAGCGGTATTGAGACATTCTACCACAGCAAGGAAAGCTACAAGCTGGCCAGCGCCGTGCACAAAGGTGTGATCAACCGCGTGAAAGTCGTGGATCGCGGTGTGAAATACGCCCGCTACTACGTTATCCGGAATTGCAACCTTCCTTCAGTTCTCGTCGAAGGCGGATTCGTAAGCAACAGCAATGAGCGCAGCCGCATGAAGACCGCCTGGTTCCGTGACGCGATCGCTCGCGGCATTGCCGACGGCATTCAGAAATACCGTCGCAATTGATCAGGCTTCGCGCCTCTCCAGAAGCTGAGCCGCGATACTGACCGCGATCTCCGCCGGATCATTCCCACCTATCGGCAATCCGACCGGGCAGACGATTTTTTCCAGAAGGCTTTCGGAAAGGCCGTCTTCCCGGAGTTCACGTAGCA
>JBPOGC010000227.1:0-4075 GCA_051251795.1 Luteolibacter sp.
GTGAACGTGCTCAGAGTCAGCAGCCCGAAGACAATCGCTGTCGTAAAAGCCGCCCACAGAATGCTCGGCGCAATCTCACTCCGTAGCTCGGAAACAGAGCGCCCGGCACCCGCCGCATCCCGACAGATCACCACCGCGTAATCCACCACCAGACCCAATAGGATCGCAGCGAAACCAACACTCACCAGATTCAATGTCCCGAATACCCAGCCGCCTATCCCCAGCGTGACCAAAAACACCAGCCCCAGCAGCAACCCGATCATCGCAAGCTGCCCCGGATGCCGCTGCACCAGCAGAAACAGCAATCCTACTAAGATCATAGTAATGGAAACAGTCCCGGACATATCCTCCTCCATCCCCGCACCAATCTCCGCGCTGAACGCCGGCCCACCAGTCAGCCGGCAACTCAGCCCAAACTCAGCCAACCCCGTCCAAGTGTCAGCCGCCTTTCGCACCTTCTCCAGCCACAAAGCATCTGACGCATAGTCACGAGCCGGATTTCCCTTCGTGATCAGAATCAGCTGCGAAGTCGCCTCCTCATTCTGGAAGCTGAACTCGCTTTCCATCAGCCGGGTCATCCCCCTGTGCTCCAGAAAGCCCAGAGGATCATACGCCGCGAAAGTCGATTTCTGCTGATCAAACGAAGACCCGATCCCCTCCTTCACCTCCTCCAGATGCTTCTTTAAGACCTCCGGCTCCAGCAACCGCGAGCCCAGCCTCTCCACATCTTCCGGCGGTGCATAGCGCCAGACCTCCGCCAGCGACTCCGCCAACAACGCAGGATCATCCTCCAGCTCAGACCGATACAGCACTGTCGAATCAGAAAGCCTCTCCCTCAGATGCAGGACAAAGCTCTCCACATCCTCCTCAAAAATCTCTTCCTCACCCTCCAGCAAGAGGATCAGCTGGTGGTCTTCATCAAAGCGCTCCTGATAGACCTTGAGCGCATCCACACTCGCCAGCTCCCGGGGCAAAACCTCCAGGATATTCGTCTCCAGCCGCAACCGCGTCAGACCCGCGATGGAAAACCCAACCAGCCCCAACAAGATCAACCAAAAGAAAACACGCTTCCGCACCCCGCAAACCTACCCACCAAAAGCCCCACCGCAATACAATCATGGCAGGGACGCGTATCCCTACGCGTCCGCTTCTGACGGCTGGTCAAATCAACAGGCTCTCTATCACAATTTGGGCAGCTTTCCGCTATTACTCACGCACACAACGGACGTGTGGGGACACACGTCCCTGCCAAATTTCCCCGTTTGAGCAAACACCCAACCTGTTGTATCAATATTCGTGTTCAGAAAACTTATCATCATCCCCGCACTCATCGCCACCTGCCACGCCGATGACATCGCCCCCCTCCGCACAGCGCTGGAAAAGCAGGCACAGCACAAGACCGTCTCCGTAGATGTCCGCCAGACGAAAAAGATCCCCGCACTCAGCGAACCCATCGTCCTGAAAGGCCACCTATGGCTCAAACCCGGCCAGGCCTTCCGCTGGCAACTTGGAAAACCCACCGTCCAGACCGCCATCTATAATGGCGACAAAGTCTACCTCATGGACGACAAAAACAAAACCGGCCTCGAACTGGACAAAGAAGACCGCCGTGCAAAACCCCTCATGCTCATGCTCGGCATCGGCGAGGGAGCCTCCTTCGAGCAGCTCGAAAAGACCTTCACCATCGCCGGCACCAACACCGTCCGCGAACACTTTATCGTAAGCATGATGCCGAAAGGCCGCCTGAAAAAGGCCATCAAATCCATGGTCATGCAGGTGAACACAAAAAACTCCTTCCTGGAGCGCATAGAATACACCCAGCGCGACGGCACCGTAGTCATCACCGAGTTCTACCCACCAGTCCTGAACAAATCCCTCCCCTCAGGCATCTTCGAGGTAAAAAAAGACGGCTACACTTGGGAATGAATTGATGAGCCCGTTCCCCTAAGAGGCCGTCTCTCCATGCGGATACTGAACAGATCCCTGATAAGTGACTCGACGCCCTCACGAGTCCAAAGAGCGAATGGCATCTTGAGTTGCTCCGGGGTCGTCTCGCAGATGATAACGCGGATCTTGGCCTGTTGCTCTTCGGAAAGCCTGAGACCCGAACCCATCGGGCGACCCTGCTTCCTGGCTCTCAGCGCCTTCATCCCACCATCCTTGTAAACTTTTCCCCACTCCTGGACGGACTTCCTGCTCACCTCCAACTCGTCGGCCACTTCCTTTGCCTTCATGCCCGATTTGACCAGGCAAATCGCCTGGCGACGGATCTCTGGAAGTGTCAGAAGGGTGCGAGCCGTGAGGCGGCGAACATCAAAAGCGGAGCGGGGTTTGCTCTGGCGGTTGGTTTTGCCCGACTAACCGACAGGTCTTTGCCCGAAAAATGTGAAGATGAGACACCCGACCTCATTTACCCGACCCCATTTATTTACTAGGTAAAACGTAGTCATCAGGTTTCACCGAAGCATAAGCTTGACTCAGTAGAGCTTGTTTTTCCTCTTCAGACAAGGCTCGAGAACTGTTTAGGGCTTGTTCTGCTGCATCCTGGTCTACTGAGATCCAAGTCTTTAATACTTCTCGCATTTGCTTTTTCCTTAATGCTGAATTAGAAATGGACTCTGATAAGACAAAGGCGTGAGAAACATTACTATTTTTATAAGAGTATAAGGTACTCTTAAGAGCTTCGTCTTTAACCGCTCCGTTTTCTAACCCCTCTATCCACTCTAACCCTCGCTCAGGGTTATCGGTACTATAGACAGAAGCCAGCTGATGGGCTGCAATTTTCTGATCTGATTCTGACATACTGTCAAATGAGTTAACCAGTTCTTCAGGATTCTTACGCGCTAACTTCACAGCAACTATAGAGAACAACTCTTCATAATCAGGATTATCTGAGTTTTTTAATAAATAGTCCAAAGCTTCCCCTCCGTTTTCCCCTGAAGCCCAACGGTCCATAACTCCAAGGTGAGCATATTTCTTAGCATCCCCATCCAATGTTTCCAACCACTCCAAAGCTTGACCCACGTCTTTTTCAGCCAGTTTTGTGGCTATCTGTGGTGCAAAGCTCACTTTATTACTTCCAGAGAACATCTTTGAAACCAACCGAGCAGCCTCAACAGGATCTTGTTCAATATAGTTCCCCATTACTTCATTATAAATATGTTTGAATTGCGGGGTTATCTCGGCGGATTCGATCCAGTCAAATGCCCCGTGAATGTCCTGTTTCGCCCATTCATTAAGAGTTAAGGATAAGAGCTGGTTTCGCTGTGCTCCTTTAGACATTTGCTCTACCCGAGTCACTGCTCCTACAGGGTCAGTATAAGCCATCCCTTTGTATGCAGCTCTTAAGATATACTGACGCTGGCCAGCAGTATCAACATTTTGATTAATCCAGTAGAGAGCTCCATCTGGATCCTGTTTGGCCATCTGGCGTATTCCCTCGTAGACAAGATCGCTTCGGTTAGGAATACCTTTGGCATATTCTAGTGCAGCGTATGGATCTTTCTTCGCCCATTCGGAAACTAATACGAGCAGAAGGGCATCATTTTCCAAATCATCGGATGAGGCTTCAGCTAACAAGACTTGAGCCGAAAGTTCATTGGTATCGACCCTTTCAAATAGCGATACTCGCGAAAAACTCGCATCTACGGAGTTTCTATTTACGGACTTGTGCTTTTGTAATTTCTGGGAAGAAACATGTTCTTTTTCAGGCGTATATTCGGGATTAGGCGAAACAATTCTCCCAATAAAAAGGCCGAAGCAAAACGTTCCAGATAGAATGACGATTGGTAAATAGTTCACTTTCATTTGGTAATTGGAAGATGGCCCGGTAGAAATAAAAAAACACCACAGCTTAAACCTAACGGAATAAGCTGTGACGTATTGATACAATAATATTTAGTCTAATTTATTTATACTCAATAAACCATTGTATATTTTGGCTGCCAGCTCCCTGTCTTCTCAGGTCAACATTTTGTCCATTTGCTCCACCACTATTGCCATCAATAGCAAAGCCAAGTGAATTTCTTTTTCTTAGTTTGACGGTGCCATCATCTGTAGGAACTTTAGTCCAATG
>JBPOGC010000228.1:0-4052 GCA_051251795.1 Luteolibacter sp.
GACCTGCTCCCCTGGGTGCCGAAGGGTATGAAGAAGGTCGTCACAGTGCATGACCTCATCCCCCTCCGTTTCCCCGGTGAATTGAATCCGGCGCAACAGAATCGCTTCAAACAATGGGTTTCCTGCATCGAACAAGCGGATGCCATCGTTTCAGTCTCCGAATATACGAAGCGTGAGATCGTTGATTTGCTGAAGATTCCGTCTTCTAAGATTGCGGTAATCCCGAATGGCGTAGAAATAACGAAGAAGAGTGCCGACCGTCCATTCATAAATGATGGTGGGTTTGTGATTGGCAGTATCGGTAGCATACTCCAACGTAAGAACCTTGGTATATTCGTTGAGGCCTTGAAATACTTAAAAGACATAAACAAGTCACCAATTACCTTGCTGAGGGTAGGCCCGGCGTTACCAGACGATATTGTTCAGCCCCTGCTCCAAATTTTAGGAACCAGCGGACTTGTGGAGTTAGGGCGGATAGAGGATAAAGATCTTCCGCGGTTCTACGACTCTCTAGACTGTATCGTCATACCTTCTCTTTACGAGGGTTTTGGTCTTCCTGTCTTGGAAGGTTTGGCCTCGCGTATTCCTGTCGTCTCCAGCAATCGCAGCAGTCTTCCAGAGGTTGGGAAAGACATTCCACTTTATTTCGATCCCGCGTCACCTAAGGATTTAGCCAATGTTCTGGCTGACTTAATAACGGAAGGATTGCCGCAAGAAAGGATACAGAGGGGCTTCGAGTTGGCTGACCTGATGTCTTGGAGGAAGACCCTTACTGGGATTTACTCCGTTTACGAAACGCTTCTCTAGTTCTTTAGATAAAAGACATGCCACGTATTAGTATATTGCAACTGTTTTCCAAATATCTACGATATGGGGGAGAAGAAGGGAGCGTGGCTCGCATTGGGGCTGCCATGCAAACACACTTCGATGTAGAATCCTTCGTCGCAACTACAGCCGATTTACTGGAAGGCTCCCGATCTTCACTCGTCTGCCGCGCGTATAATAATAATAAAGTTATTAAAGAAATAACGAAAAAACATAAGGAAAATAAATACGAATTTTGGCAGATTCATAATGTGTTTCCTGCGATCTCTCCTGGGATCTATACGAGGGCAGAGGAATTGGATGTTCCAATTGTTCATTACCTTCATAATTATCGGATGGGTTGTGTAAACGGGTATCTGTTCACGAAAGGTGAGGAATGCCAGAAATGCCTCACCGGTTCCTATTGGCACGGTGCTGTAGGAAGCTGTTGGAGGGAAAGCATGTCTCAAAGTGCGGTGATGGCTTTGATGCTTGCTGATGTTAGAAGGCGAGGGTTGTTCCAGCAGGTTAAACAGTGGATCGCCATCAGCAAGCAACAGAAACAAATTCATATCCAGATGGGGATTCCCGAGGAAAAAATCACAGTGCTAGAACACTATTTTGAACCTCAGTCGAGTCATAAACATGGCGAACCTCCGGGTGATGGATACGCGCTTTTTATAGGGCGTCTTTCTCCTGAGAAGGGTGTAGGCTCCTTATTGGATGCGTGGGCACGAGTCCCATCCTATCGTAAATTGGTGATCGCCGGAGATGGTCCAGATGCCACGGCTCTAAAGCTGAAGGCAGAAAACTTGAAGCTCAATAACGTGAAATTTGTCGGATTCGTGGCATCCCAGGACCAGTATCAACTCTGGGACGGCGCGGCGTTTTCAATAGTGCCATCTGTTTGGCAGGAGCCATTTGGAATGGTGGTGTTGGAGGCTTGGGCGCGCCAGCGTCCTGTCGTTGCTAATCGAATTGGAGCGCTTGGCGAAATTATTTCTGACGGCGAAGACGGCTTCCTTTCAGAACCGGGTGACATTGAAAGTCTTTCCAAAACAATTGAAGCTGCTTTCTCAAGCGACCTTGCAGAAATGGGAAGTAAAGGCCTATCAAATCTTGACTCTAGGTATAGCAAACAACGATGGTTGAGTGAGATTCGATCAGTTTACTCGGGTTTGTGTTAAGAATGAATCGTTGTAATGAGCGAAGAAAATAATTCAAAGTCTAGTTATTCGATATGAAAAAAATTATAACCTATGGAACGTATGATCTTCTCCATCGAGGTCACGTAAACATATTGAAGAGAGCCAAGTCCTTTGGGGATTTTCTTGTCGTGGGTCTTTCGACAGACGCGTTCAATGAGCAGAAGGGCAAGAAGGCTTTCTATACGTATGACGAAAGAAAACTGGTTCTGGAGGCAATCCGCTATGTGGACCTGGTCATTCCGGAGGATGGTTGGGGACAGAAAGAATCAAACATCGTAAATTACGGGATCCATACTTTCGTTATGGGAGATGACTGGCAGGGCAAGTTTGATGAACTAAAGAAACTGTGTGATGTTAGGTATATACCTAGAACGAAAGGTATAAGCACGACGCAAATTAGATACTCCCTTTCGCTCACCGATTCATGTGATGTAAAGGTTATTGACTGATGCGATATTTCCGAGAAATCGCATTTTGGCTTTATTCGGTAACACCCAAGAGGAACTTTGCTGTGATTTGGGCATGGCCTGACTATGAGGATTCCGCGCTAGCGCTCGAGAAGGAACTCGTTTCCACAGGTATCGGGAAGGTCATAGTTTTGATGACGGATGTGGAGAACCGTAGTTCACGCTCCTTCTCGGAAAAAACTAAATTGGTGAACAAGGATTCACTCTCGGGATGGCTTTGGTTTTGTGTCTCGAAATACGTTTTCTTTACCCACCGGTGTTTTTTGAAAAGGTTTCCCAAGAATGTTTGTTCAGTAAATGTGTGGCACGGAATGCCGATTAAAAAGATCGGTTACCTTCTGGAAGGCGATGAAGGGATTTCCTCTCGCTACTTGATGGCTACGTCTCCTTTTTGGGGGGGGATACTAAAGGAAGCAATGGATTCGACAGCGGAGGTGTTGTCGTTCGGATTGCCGCGTAATGACAGGTTGTTTGTGAACAGGGACGATATTCTGACGAAGTTGGGTATTGAGGGCAGAATGAAGTTCGCAGCCTGGTTACCGACGTTCCGGAGAAGTGTGCGTGGCCACTCCAGGCTTGATGGAAACCCGGCAGACAATCCTTTTGAGATGCCTGACGCGGATCCCGATGCTCTCAATTCGTTCTTACGAAACAGTGGTGCTGTCATGCTGGTGAAACCTCACCCGATGGCTTTCACACAAGAGCCAAGAATTTTGTCCAATCTCATGATTGTCAACGACAAGTGGTTGGCGGACCGTGGAGTTACTTTGTATAATTTGCTTGGTGCGACAGATGTTTTGGTAAGCGATATTTCGAGCGTGGTAATCGATTACCTCCTACTGGATCGCCCGGTGATCCATGCTTTCGCCGACGCAGAGGAGTATGAAGACTCGCGCGGTTTCACCGTCGAGCCGATCAAGGATTATTTCGCCGGTCCTTTGGTCAAGAATATGGCGCAACTCCAAGTGGCTTTGGCATCGGTGTTTTCAGGCGATGATCCGGGCCGTGAAAAGAGGGCGAGACTGAGTGAACTTTCGCACACGTATACCGATGGAAAGTCCTCCGGAAGACTGATTGCAAAAGTGCTGGAAAGCTGAGGAAAGGGAACAGTTCGTAACTTTTGGAGACTGTGAATTCGAAAGTCGACTTTGTATCAGGAGTCGATCATGTCCCAATTTATCTGCTCTTCGGCAAACATAGAGATGAACTCTTTTATTTTCGTGTCTGCTTCGTCGATACTGATTTTGTTTTCGATCCATGGTAATTCTCCATACCACATCGATACGGATACGTAAGCCCAATGCTGATCAACTCCCAAAAGAAGCCTGTCCTTCATGTCCAAAAGGGTTCTTTGCAAATGGTCTTCCGTGGTTCTGTGGCTCCCCACGAAAAAGTAATAGGTTACGCAGTCGAAATTCAGGTATTCCGTCTTTTCCTCATTAAGGGGAATGGATTGCACTGAGAGCAGTCGCTTCGCCACAAGTTCCTTGCCTCGAAATGTTCCGATGCTCTGGTTGGTTGAGCTGGAAATCACATGACCTTGCGAAGGCATACAGCGTTCTGGGCGGTGAAT
>JBPOGC010000229.1:0-4052 GCA_051251795.1 Luteolibacter sp.
GAGATGACGCCCTCCGGTCAGCTGAAATGGAAAATGGAAGACGTGATCTTCCAGAAACTGCTCGCCTCTGATCAAGATGCCGCTTTCGATTACGCTAGGAAAATCGAATCCCCATTGATCGCCTCAAAGCGCCTTGCAAAAATCGGCAGCGAACTACTGCAAAGTGATCCTCAGAAAGCGTTCGACCTTGCCTCGGAAATTCTTTCGAGAACGCCTAACAATCTCAGTCCGGATACAGTCATCGAGGTGGATGGTCACTCGGTCGGTTCCGGCTCAAGAGATACCGGTACGAGAGAATTCATACACACTCTGGCCGCCAAGGATCCGGAACGCATAATGGAAATGGTCGCAATTGCCAGCGAGCCGAACTCAGACACCTTTCAAGGGATTGCAAGGGATTGGGTCGGACGTGATCTTGACAGCTTCTCCAGTTGGGTCACTCAGCAGAAAGATCCCCAGATCTACAATGCAGGGGCAAACAACGTAGTAACACATCTATCACAGAGCGGTCGTTTCGAGGAAGCCTCCGAATGGGCGCTATCCAGCTATGATCGGAACAGCCCCGGAAGCTTGTATAACCTTCTATTTAATTGGGGGAAGGTCGAGCCACAGAAAGCGGCTCAATGGCTCGAAAACTCGGAAATTGATGAAACCACCCGCACGAGGCTCAAACAATTCATCAATCGCAGCAAATGAACCGCAAACGTCTTAAAATAGCCGCACCTTGGCTTGTGGGAGTCATCGCGATGTTCGCTATAGGGTGGAAAATCGCTGGGCACCCCACCGGAGGCCAAGCCGAACCATCTCTTTCCGAGCGCACCGAAAACACATCCCCAAACCGCCCGCAAAGAAGAGCCAAACACGAATCGCTCCCGCAGAAAATGATGCGATCCATCCGCGATGCCGGCTCCCTGGAGGCAAGAACGCGCGCAGCCGTTTCACTGGCCAACTCCCTCCCCCCCTCAGAGTTCGCCGCATGGTCCGAGGGAGATCTCTTCACCTACCGCAGCGGCCCCGAACTATTCACCTTCCGTATGATCATCTATGAGCGCTGGGCTGCCGAAGACCCGGACTCGCTCATCGCTTGGACAGCGAAGAACAACTGGGGGCACGCCCATCGCACCGTTAGCGATCTGGCAAATACCCGGCCTGAAGTCCTGTTGAATTTTTACAAGCAAAACCCCAACCAGAGAGCCGAGCTGGGGAGTCTGTCTCTCATCGCCGCAAATCACCCCGACCTAGCCCTTTCGCGCCTGATTGAGATTTCAGAAGGCAACACAGACAGAAATCTCGCGGGACAAGCCTCAACACTAATAAAAAACTTGGCCAAAACATCCTTGGCTGCACTGGAAGCGAATCTCAATTCTTTCGAGCCCGCCATGCGGAAAGTAGCCGAAAAAGCCATCTCCGGCCAGCACCTCGCCAAGTCTTTTTCCGATGGTATAGAGCGGCTAAGCGACAATCCGGATGGCTGGGACATCTTCAGGCAGAACCTCCGGGAGAGCGATGAATTGAAAGACACCCTCGTGGATCACTTGGACGAGGTATCAGACCTCTGGAGAACCAAGATCGCCCAGAATTCCTATCTATTCATAGGCCGGGAGAACGCAAGAAAGTGGCTGGAAAGCGACTTGATTGAGAAAGGCTTCTCAGAAAAACAAGAGAACGACATTAAACAAAATGCCCTGTCGCAAATGGCTGCGAAAGATCCCGAGTTCGCCTTTCAACAAATAGGTAAGTTCGAAATCGAAGACCGGGTAAAGAGACGTATGATATCCTCTGCCATAAGCGCACAAACGTTCGACCTTGAAAGAGCCGAAGCTATCGTAGCGATGCTTTCTTCTGATGAGGACAAAGCCATGTTCAGGGCGCAATTGGAGATCTTTCAGTTACAGATTGAGATCAAGGCAGAACCAGACTCGACAGCTTGGTTTGAGAAACTTGGGGACATCGACCCCAGCACCCCCAATAGCTCAAACCTCGTCTGGAGCGTTCGGAATCTTGAGCAGGAAAGCCTCGAACAACTCACGGGAATGTTTCAGGGATTGCCACCCGCCCAAAAGCTAAACATTGCCACAATAGTAGCTTCAGGCATCAGCAACTACAGTGACGCAAACTCGGAGTTCTTCGGAAAGGCAGTCCGCTACTACGTGGAAAACCCTCCTCCTTCTGAGGGGGAGACCAATAGAAACATAAATGAAACCCCTGCATTCGCCGCCTCCAGCTATGCCGTCAACCTCGCCAAAAAGGATCCCGTAGCAGCCACCCAATGGATTGCCACCCTACCCAAAGGCGATACCAGACTCTGGACTCAGAAAAACGTCGCGAAAGACTGGGCACAATACGACCCCAAAGCCGTAAACCAATGGATCAAAACCCTCCCCGCTGACGAACGGTCAGAGGTAATCAAGTATCTTGATAAATAATGGAGAGCCGGTCTCCGGCCGGCTTCCACAGCCCGAGCCACAACACCATGCCTTGGGACTTGGAGTTTAGAGTTTAGAACTTAAAGTTTCCCCGTGTTCCTCATCTCCATCCCAGCCCTTCAGAAAAACGCAAAAATCCTCCGCGAAACCGCGGACGCTGCAGGCTGCAAAATCGTCCTCGCCCAGAAAAGCTTCTCCTGCTGGAAGGCATTCCCCTACATATCGGAATACCTCGACGGCTGTTGCGCTTCCGGACTCTGGGAAGCTCGCCTCGCACAGGACTATTTCCAGAAACACATCGTCACCTACTCCCCCGCCTACGATGAGGAGGAAATCGATGCCCTCCTGGAATTCACCCACCACCTCGATTTCAACTCCCTTTCCCAGTGGTTCCGCTTCCGAGAGAAAATCCTAGCTCACCCGCGTCACATATCCGGCGAACTCCAGTGCGGCCTACGCATCAATCCCGAGCACTCAACCGGCGACACACCAATCTACGATCCCTGCTCCCCCGGCTCACGACTCGGCATCACAGCAGACCAACTCGCAGGACAGAATCTCACAGGACTCTCCGGCCTCCACTTCCACACACTCTGCGAACAAGATTCACCCGACCTCGAATCCACCATGCAGGCTGTTGATAAAAAATTCGGTCATCTGCTTCGCCTCCCCCAATTCCAATACCTCAACATGGGCGGTGGCCACTGGATCACAAAACCTTTGTATGATCGTAAACTCCTTATCGACGTGGTTAAAAAAGCCAAGTCCGACTACGCCCTCGAAGTCTGGCTCGAGCCCGGCGAAGCCGCAGCCATCCATACCGGAGTCCTCCGCACCACCGTGCTCGATGTATTCCAATCAGCCGGCTTCAACCACGCCATCCTCAGCATCTCTGCCACAGCCCACATGCCTGATGTCATGGAAATGCCCTACCGCCCCGATGTCTTCCTGGCCGAAAAAGGAGAAGGCAAATCACATCCCACACCCGCCGTCACCCTGGCCGGGGAGTCATACGTCCAGGCCACCGAGGAGCCCTCGGCTCAAACTTACCGCCTAGGCGGCCCCACCTGCCTCGCCGGAGACATCATTGGCGACTATACATTTCCCCGCGCGCTAAAAGTCGGCGACACCCTCGTTTTCGACGATATGGCGCACTATACCATGGTAAAAACCACCACCTTCAACGGAGTCCCCCACCCCTCTATCGCCCTCCTCCACCTAAACGGAAAAATAGATACCATCCGCCAGTTTTCCTACGAGGATTTCCGCGACAGGCTCTCCTAAATGACCATTCTTGCCTCTTGCACACACGCAATAGCTGAAGTAGCTTCTTGACATGCACCATATGTTCTTAGGCATTATTGGCTCCCTTGGTGGGCAAGAGTTGATTTTCCTTTTTGTTATTGTACTGCTCCTTTTCGGGGCAAAGAAACTCCCTGAACTCGCACGCGGAGTAGGCAAAAGCATGGGTGAATTCAAAAAGGCTCGTGAAGAATTTGAACATGAAATCACCCGCGCCCAGGATGACGTGATGACTGATGACAAAAAGAAGCCAGCAGTAACCAAGGAAGCCGCTGGTAAAGAGCCCCGTGACGCCTAAAGATCCGGCTTCACAAAATTCAAAAA
>JBPOGC010000023.1:0-26470 GCA_051251795.1 Luteolibacter sp.
ATATGCCCGACAATTTCGCACGGACATCGAGACCTCAATAAACAAGCACCCGATGTGCCAATGGAATCGTGAAACAAAGCCGTCACAAAAACAATGAAGCATCTCATAATAAACGACTTGCGACGAATCCAGCACAACTGAACAACCATTTTTTAAAGATTTTGCAGGATAACCGCTCTCATTTCGCAAACTTTGCAGGACGTTTTATATGAATATCACAGAGAAAAACCTCCTAATCCTTGCTTCAGCCGGCTCGGGAAAGACATTCCGCCTCAGCGACCGGATCATCGACCTCGTGGCAGGAGACATCGATCCGGAGAAAATCGTCGCCCTCACCTTCACCCGGAAAGCCGCAGGAGAATTTGCAGATGCCATTCTCACAAAACTCGCTGAAGCCGCAAAAAACGAAGCAAGCCCCTCCGACTCCACCCTACTTCTTGAAAAAATCGTCCGCCAGCTCCCCCGCCTCACCCTCGGCACCATGGACGGCTTCTTCGCCCGCATAGTAAAAGGCTTTCAATACGAGCTCGGAATCACCGGCGGGCGCTTCGACCTCCTCGAAGGCGAGGTCGCCGAGACCGCACAGGACGAAATCCTCGAAAGCCTTCTCAACGGTGAACTCGCCAGCGAAGACGAATTCGTCACCACCTTCCGCCGCGCCACCGCAGGTAAGGAAGGCACCCGCGTCTTGGAGGAACTCCGTGATTTCATACAAACCTGGCACCTGGAGTTTCTAAGCTCCACCAGCAAGGACTGGGGCACCGCCTCGCTTTCCGGAGTGGAGATCACCGATTGGGAAAAACTAAAAGCCCCGCTCATCGAGCAAGTCCGCCGCGACTGGCCAAACATCCCGGACAAAAAGAAGCGCCACGAAACAGCCTTTGAGCCGATGCTGACCGCCTTCCAAAACCACACCATCGGCAGCGGACTCTTGGAAAAAGCCACCGGCCTCACACCGAAAATCCTCGAAGCCTGCGCCATTTCCACCGGCAGCATCTCCATCTCCTACTACCAGCCACTGGAAATCACCGGCCTCGCCGCCCAGGCACTCCGCCAGCTCGTCGAGCTCGCCGCCCGTTGCGAACTGGCCGCCGCACTCTCCCGCACCCGCGGTATCCACAGCGTCATCGCCACCTATGACTCCCAGGTGGAAAAGCAACTCCGCTCACGCGGAAAGCTCGGCTTCGACGATGTGAAACGCCTCATGGGCGAGTGGATGAAAAACGAAGACGCCCGCCTCCGCCGTGAAGCCGTCGATTTCCGCCTGGATGCGAATTACTCCCACTGGCTCCTGGACGAGTTCCAGGACACCAGCCGCGACGAGTGGAACGGCCTTCTCCCCCTCATCGACGAAGCCATCACAGATGACGGTGAATCCACTACCTTCATAGTAGGTGATAAAAAACAGGCCATCTATGCGTGGCGCGGTGGCGAGGTCGCCCTCTTCGATGAACTGATCGAAAACTATGCCGGAGGTCTGAAAACCGAAACCATGGCGGAATCCTGGCGCTCCTGCCCGGAAGTCCTTTCACTGGTAAACCAAGTCTGTGGAGACATCCCGAACATGGAAACCCTCTTCGGAGAAGCCACCGGGAAATGGCAATGGGAAGACCACTTCTCCGCCGCCCCCCTCACCTCTAAGGAAAAGGCAGGCTACGCCCGGGTGGAAGTGGTCGATGAAAAGGAAACCACGCGCCAGGAGCATGTCATCGCCCTCCTCAAAGACCTCGGCATAGGCCGTAAAAACATCTCCTGCGGAATCCTTGTCGAAACCAATAACCGCGTCGGTGAGTGGGCGGACGCTCTCCGCAACGAGGGCTACGAAGTAGTCGAAGAAGGCGCACGCCAGCCAGGCAAAGACCATCCCGTAGGCATCATGATCTGGCAACTCCTCCGCTGGCTCGCCGATCCCTCGGACAGCTTCGCTCGCCAGACAGTCATGATGTCGCCGCTGAAAAACGTGCTCGAAGAACGTCACGGCACCGCCTGGCAATCCTCATGGGAAACACTCGGAACAATGGTCTCGGAAAAAGGCTTCGCAGGTATGCTCGCGGATCTCATTTCCCCTCTTCGGAAAACCTGGACACCCTTCGGCCAGCGCCGTGCCGCGGACCTTCTCCAGGCACTCGAAGACCTGGATCAAAAGGGCACCGTCACCGCACGCGATGCCGCGGACTGGATCGAACGGATGAAAATCTCCCAGAGCCCCGGAGTCGCCGCCATCCAGATCATGACGGTTCACAAATCGAAAGGCCTCGGCTTCGATGTGGTCATCCTCCCGGATGTTCCGACCAAAAAGATCCCGGATCTCAAACACTACAAAACCGTTTCCACAAAAGAGTGGATCACAAGTGCGCCCACTACCTGGGCACGCAACATGATCCCGGAACTTCGCGAAGCCGAGCAAACCTGGGCAGCCCAGCAAACCTACGAGGCCTTCTGCAAACTCTACGTAGCCCTCACCCGCGCAAAGCGCGGCATTTATGTATTCCTGGAAACTCCATCGAAATCCTCCCCTCCGGACAAGGCCAGCCTCTCCAACTGGCTCATGACTTCCCTCCCTATCGATCCGAAAGAGAATACCGCCTACGAGATAGGCAACCCACAGTGGGCGACAGCAATCGAGGAACAAAAAAAGAAACAAAGCCACCCTGCTCCCTCCCTTGGCAATCCGGTTCCGAAACGCTCACGCAGCACGCCCAGCACGGCAAAACACACCTCCAGACCCACCCGCCCCGGCTCTGGCGAAGGCCGCCGCTTCGGCACCGCCGTCCACACCGCGTTCGAGAAAATCGGCTGGCTTGATGAAGAAGCCGCACCACCTTTCCTTCCACAGATTCAGTCGACCATGGACAACGCACTAGCCGCGCCGGAAATCAAAGATCTCCTCTCCCGCAATGGCAAAGCCATCACCCTGCACCGTGAGCAACGCATCGAGGCCGTCATCGATGAAAAGTGGATCAGCGGAGTCATCGACCGCCTCCACGTCTCCGAAGACCTTGTCGAAATCATCGACTTCAAAACCGACAAGGTAGCAAGCACCGAGGAACTTACGGAAACATACCAATCCCAGATGCAAGCCTACGCCAAAACCATCGGCAAAATCTACCCGGATCAAACAGTCCGCTGCACCCTGGTCTCCACCGCACTGGGCAAAGCCATCACGCTTTAGTCTCCAGCTCTAACAAAAACTTCTTCCTCTCCAGCCCCCCGCCGTAACCGGTGAGAGAACCGTTTTTCCCTATCACCCTGTGACACGGGACGATGATGGAAACCGGATTGCGACTGTTCGCAGTGCCAATCGCCCGGACAGCTTTTGGATTCCCGCAGAGGACGGCTTGCTCCGCGTAACTACGGGTTTCACCGTAGGGGATTTTCAAAAGGGCTTCCCATGCGCTCTTCTGGAAAGGGGTTCCAATCAGATCGAGCGGAATATCAAATTCATGGAGACTCCCGGAGAAATAGGAATCGAACTGTTCCTTCACCTCAGAAAAAAGCGGCTGGGAAGGATCTTCCTGCCAGAGCGTGCGATCCCCGGCAGGCTTCGTATGCTCTTCCATATAGATCGCCATGAGACCACGAGTTGAGGCGACCAGAGTGAGCCGCCCGATAGGCGAAGGAATCTCAGTAAAACAGATGTCTGACTCTTGCTGCGCTTTCATCAAAATCCCTCCAAAACAATTTTTCCGCGAGCGGTTCCACTCTCGATCAATGCGTGAACCTTGCGGAGAGTGGCGGCATCAATTTTCCCAGCCGTTTCTGTAATTGTCGAGCTGACTTTTCCAGACTCGATAAGGCTAGCCACTTCATTGAGGAGTTTCCCCTGCCCATCCATATCCGGCGTAGTGAAAAGGGAGCGGGTAAACATGAGCTCCCAGTGCACGGAGATGCTCTTTCGCTTTAGTGGCATGATGTTGAACGTCTCAGGATCGTCGATAAGGCCGAAACGGCCTTGTGGCGCAATCAGCTCGGCAATATCAGCAAGGTGCCGGTGCGTCTGGGTAGTGGAAAAAGCAAATCCGATCGCACCCAGTCCCAGCTTCGAAATCTGAGGCGCTAGCGGCTGGCGGTGATCGATGACATGGTGTGCCCCGCATTTCTTCACCCATTCCTGTGTTTCTGGACGTGAGGCGGTGGCGATGACCGTGAGATCTGTCAGTGCGCGAAGCAGCTGGATAGCAATCGAGCCAACACCTCCAGCTCCTCCAATCACAAGGATCCGCCCCCCGCCCTCAGGAGTCGGTCGCAGCACCTCCAGGCGATCAAAAAGCATTTCCCAGGCAGTGATCGCAGTCAGTGGCAAGGCAGCCGCTTCCGCATCAGAAAGGCTCGCAGGCTTGCGTCCCACGATGCGCTCATCCACCAGGTGAAACTCGCTATTGGTGCCGGGACGGGAAATGGAACCTGCATAGAATACCGCATCGCCGGGCTTGAAGCCTTTCACATCCTCGCCGATGGCCTCGACGACCCCCGAGGCATCATAGCCTAGCACCTTCCACTCATCCCCTGCCGTGGCCGCCGCGTTGCGGAGCTTCGTATCCACGGGATTGACCGAAACCGCTTTGACCCGAACAAGCAAATCGCGGCCACTGGCCACCGGCTGATCAAGGGTGATGTCCACAAGAGAATCCTCACGCTCAATGGAACCCGGTGTGCGGTAGGCGACTGCTTTCATTGGGAGAAAGCTAATAACCCAATCATGAACTGCAAAGGGTGAATCAGGAATTTCCCCTAGCACTTCCCCGCGAGAAAGCCGAAGTTCCCTCTGGAAAATGAATTATCCCGAAGCAATCACCTGGCTCTTTGCCACCCAGCAATTCGGCATCAAACTCGGCCTCGACGGCCCGCGCACTCTCCTCAAGGAATTCCTCGCCTTCCCGGATCATGGAGTCCAGGTAGCGCACGTCGCCGGGACAAATGGCAAAGGCAGCGTCTGCGCCATCATGGATCGCGTCGCACGCTCCTGTGGGAAACGCACCGGCCTTTTCACCTCCCCACACCTCATAGACTACCGCGAGCGCATCCAGGTCTCCGGCCAGCAGATCTCCGAGGAAACCTGTACCGCACTCCTCACGGAAATCCGGGAAATCTGTGAAAAGTTGGAAACACATCCCACCTTCTTCGAGATCACGCTCGCCGTGGCCATGAGATATTTCCGGGAAAGGAAATGTGATCTCATCATTCTTGAGACCGGTATGGGCGGCCGCCTCGATGCGACCACAGCCATCCCTGCGGATGTCTGCGCCATCACACCCATCGGCCTCGATCACACCCAATGGCTTGGCGACACCCTTGCCAAAGTAGCTGCGGAAAAAGCAGGGATTTTCCTCGAAGGCATCCCCGCCATTTCCTCCCCACAGGACTTGGAAGCCCACCAAGCCCTCGAAAAAGCGGCCAACGAAACGCGCGCACCCCTCCAGTTCATCACCGCGCCGCTCGCCGGCTATCATCTCTCCCTTCCAGGCCAGCATCAGAAATGGAATGCCGCCCTGGCACTAGCTGCCCTTTTCGAACTCAAGATCCCCCTTTCCAATGAATCCGTGGCAGACGGCCTTGGAAAAGTCACATGGCCAGGCCGCTTCGAGCGCATCACATCCGGAGAAAACGAAATCATCCTGGATGGTGCGCACAATCCCCACGCCGCTCGCACTCTCCGTGAAACGTGGCTGGAACAGATCGGGGAAAACCAAGGAACACTGATTTTCAGCGCGGTGGAATCGAAAGACATCAACGGCATTCTCACGCATCTGAAAGGTCTCACAGCCCGCACCATCTTTTGCAAAGTAGGAACCCAGCGCGGCCTCCCCACTTCCGAGCTATTGAAATTTTCCGATCCGGAAAATCCACCGGAATGCTTCGAGACACTCACCGAAGCCCTGGCCGCCGCCCGCACCCATCACGGCCCCATTCTCATCGCCGGCTCCCTATTCCTAATCGGTGAAGCCCGCGCTCTCCTCCTCGGCAACGCCTTCCAAGCCAGCTCCCAATAGAGGCAGGGACGTGTGTCCCCACACGTCCGCTTCTCACGGCTGCCAATATTCTAAAGCCTGCTAACTGGAAATTCAGGCTCTCCACAAAAACACCGCACACTTGAGCATAAGCGTCCCGACCAAAATCCGTCCCTGCCGTCCGCCAGCTTTTTTCCAAACACAAACCCAGAACAACCCACAAACCCTCACAAACATTGCGGTTTCGGGTCATAATTCCTTCTTTTTTCATCCGCTTCGCCCTTGCCCGTCCCGGGAATCTTCCCTATTTCTGACGGATGCCTATCGCAACACCAGCCCAGTATGCCGCGATGATTGATGCCGCCCAAGAAGGTGGATACGCCTACCCGGCCATCAACGTCACATCCATCACCACAATCAACGGTGCTCTCAAAGCCTTCGCGGAAATGAAATCCGACGGCATCATTCAGGTCTCCACAGGTGGAGGCCAGTTCGCCTCCGGCACAGCCGTAAACGACGCTGCCTTCGGTGCCATCGTTCTTGCAGAAGCAGCTCACATCCTCGCTGAGAAATACGACATCCTCATCGGTCTCCACACAGACCACTGCCACCCGGAGAAAGTCGAGAGCTTCCTCAAGCCGCTTTTCCAGGCATCACGCGATCGCATCGCCGCTGGCAAAGGCCCACTTTTCCAATCCCACATGTTCGATGGCTCCGTGGTCGATCTTGATGAAAACCTTAAAATCTCCAAAGAGCTCCTCAAGGAATGTGCCGAGCTCGGCATCATCCTCGAAGTCGAAGCCGGTTGCGTAGGTGGTGAAGAAGACGGTCACGACACATCCGGCCTCCCGATCGACAAGCTCTACACCACTCCTGGGGACATGGTGGAAGTATACGAAGCACTCCAACCGATCGGCCGCTTCATCTTCGCAGCCACGTTCGGAAACGTCCACGGAGCATACAAGCCCGGCTCCGTGAAGCTCAAGCCCACCATCCTCAAGGACGGCCAGAAAGCAGTCATGGACAAACACGGCGCGGACGCGGAAATGGATCTCGTCTTCCACGGCGGCTCCGGAACTTCCAGCGAAGATCTCCAGGAGACTCTCGACTACGGTGTGATCAAGATGAACATCGATACCGATACCCAGTACGCGTTCTCCCGCCCTATCGTCAGCCATATGTGCTCGAACATCGAAGGCATGCTCAAGATCGACGGCGAGGTCGGCAACAAGAAGAACTACGACCCGCGCTCCTACCTCAAGAAGGCTGAGCAAGGCCTCTGCGACCGCATGAAAACCGCATGTGACGACCTTAAGTCCTCCGGCAAATCCATCTTCGGCAAGTAAACCGAAGTTACCGATTATTCAAAGCCAGCCTCCCTCACCGGAGCGCTGGCTTTTTTCATGCCCCCGCGCCGCAGGCTTTCGGACTGCTGCGGTTCTCATCCGCAGCTTTTCTGAGATACGTCTCCCCTGGTCGGCTGCCACTTCCCCAAGAGCTGAGAATAAGAATCCCAGCAGTCCAGAGCCTCCGGCGGTTCCATTAACCGGACTACTTTCCAGAAGCATCCAGCTCCTCGCTGATCACCTCCGCGACTTGCTTCGCCATCCCGTCAGATCCTTCTTTTTTGAAATGCACATTACTTGGCAACTGCCACTCGTTGAGATTTGCCTCACATAGAGCAAAGAGGTCATTCACCCGAATCCCCTTCTCTTTCATCAGCTTTAGTGCCGCCTTGTTGTATTTCCCAGGCGCATCCTCGTCCCTGAGCGGGTTCAACGTATTTGGTGCTACGGGAGTCGTAGTGGCAAAAACCAAGCGGGCCTCCGTCGCCTCCAGCTTATCGACGATCTCCTCCATGTTCTTGGAATACTGCCCTACCGTGGCCTGCGTCGGATCTTCCGGATTGTTTGAGAGCAGATGCGTCCCCGCCTTCTCAACATGTTTCAGATCGTGCAGGCCCCAGTTGAAATGGATTACTGCCCAATCGTGTCCCTTCAGCCATCGATCGACCTTCCCCTTCCCGGTGGTCGTGCCAGAGCAGTTCTCAGGCGCCTTCCCACCTTTCTTAACAGGCCGGTAGACATTTGCCTTCCCTTTCAAAAGCTCACGCACTTGCAGGGTGTAGCCTATCGAAATCGAATCCCCGAGAATCAGCACATTCGGCAAGGCTGGATCAGGCACGAACGTCCAGTCGATTTTCTTGTTCGTCTCCGCAATCGAACCCTTCTCGGGGGCGGCCTCGCAGTGCAGGGAAAACGCAAAGAGCGAAACGATACCAAGGACGGACAGCGTGCTCCTTTTGATAAATTTGGGATTTTTCATACATGAAAATTTGGCGGCTATTACCGCTTTTGCAAGTCAAGTTCTTCGACAAAAGCAGGCTCTTTCAGTCCGGAGTCACACAAAGGACGGCGTTCAGCCTGTGTATCGCTTACCGGTCAAATTGATGGTCGGCCTGGGAAATTCAACCTCTCTCGAAGAACCCCGTTAAATAAAATTTGAACCGCGCTGCGCAGCAGATAACTTACTGGCTACCATGAAATTTCAACCATCACTTCTATTCGCTCTCTTCGTTGGGATCACACCGATTCAATCCTTCGCCCAGGAAGCAGTCGTACCGACGGCAGAGCCTGTCGCATTGGCAGATGTCACCACCGAGGAAACGAGCGCCCTCATCGCCGCGATAAACAAGCTACGCACCGATTCCGGCTTGGAAGCGCTGGTTGTCGACACAGCACTATCCGCCAGAGCAGCAATCGCCTTTCCCGGAGTACTGAATTCCCCGGCTGTTGTGGATGTCACTGCGATTCGAAAAGACTTCAAGGCTTCCGACGCAGCCATACTTAGAGGCGTAGTGACTTACCGCAAACCTGCCAGTGGCGGGGAGTTCCCCAAATATTGGGCAGAAGATCCACAGTGGAACGAAGTCATGCTTGGTGATTTCACTCACATCGGGGCGGCAACGGTAAAACGCAGTGATGGGAAACTCGTCGCCTATGCTTACCTTATCAAGAAGTAGACATACTGGGTCGAATAGGGTTTACCCCTGCCTCAAAACCGACGCTCACTCTTCCAACGGAAGAGCCAGCTCGGAGAACTTTCGCTTGCTGACTTTCATCTCACTTCCACCCGGCAAATCCGGATAGCTGACTAGGAAGTTATTTTCATCAATCAGGTTGATAACAATGTGGGTAGTGCCCTCGGGTAGTTCCGCAGTAACCTTTCCGGCCTTCACGATAGCGGGCTGGCGGAACCATTCTTCGTAGCGCTCTCCCCCGTTGAGCGTATAGATCACATTGGCGCGGACTACCTTCGCACCATTTCCCTGATAGGTCGCTTCCACTTGTTTCCCCGTGATCTTGCGGGACAAAACTTTTGGAACTTTTTCCTGATTCGGAAGCTTCCGTTTGCTTGCCGGGTTGAGATACGGATAACTCGCTCTCATCTCCGTCAGCATCGCAGTGAGCTTGCTTGCCATTTCTTCGGTTCGCTCAGGATTGCTTGCTGCAAGGTTGTTTGCCTCTGCAATATCCATACGCGTGGATTTACCGTCTTTCGTGTCATACAGCTGGAACAACTCATACTCCTCCGCATTCGCGTTCATAATGCGATCGTAGTTGTGGATCAGCTTCCAATCACCAATGCGTAGCGTGCTCTCCAGCGCAACACTGTTGGGGAAATGCCACATCATGGTGTCTCGCACAGTGCCGTCCGCTCTCTTCACCAGGTTTGGATCTATCGGACTGCCCAGCAAGAGACCTGTTAGATCACAGCCATCAAGGTGCTTTCCGGAAGGCTTTTCGGTCTTGGTCAGGGTGAGAATTGTCGGGTAAAAGTCGAGGCCGTTTGCCATGACATTTGTCTCCACACCTTCTTCGATACCTGGCCCAGTTATGATGAGCGGCACCCGCGTCCCACCTTCCTTGGCGGAAATCTTTCCACGATCCAGAGGCGCGTTGTCCGTGATGATTTCTCCGGGCACAGCCTCCATCCCGCCGTTGTCAGACGTGAAGATGATGTAGGCATTCTCACTAAGCGTATGACCAGGCCAGCGTGGGTCTTCGGTGTTTTCCAAGTAGCCGGAAATCTCACCGACATAATGATCCAGCTCCTCGACCATGGCACAATACATGGGATTCGATTGACCTTCCTGCATCCATTTCTCGTCCTTTTCAGGAAAATCCAGCCCGAGCTTTTCACAGTATTTTTCCAGTAAAGCTTTGTTGCGCGTTTGGATTGGTGTGTGAACCAGCCAGCTGGCGTAATAGAGAAAAAACGGCTGCACTTTCTTTTCCTCCATGAAAGTCAGCGCATCGATGGTGTTCTGGTCAGTCACAAATCCATCTTCACCCAGCCTGTAAGAATCGTTCGCCTTGTTGGTGGCAAACTCCGAGACACGATCCGGGCGCATCGATTTGGTGACCCCGAGGTTGCTCTCAGTCCACCCAAATCCCTGATCCTCCGGCTGCGGAAATGCGCGATGATCAATGGCCATGTGCCACTTTCCACAATGGCCGGTGGCATATCCGTTTTTCTGCAAAAGCCTGGGAAACGTCTCCTCATCCGCTGGCATCCGTCCGCTATACCATGGGCTGATCATGCGCGAATGATCCTTGTTATGTGGCACTGGAGGAGCCCCTCCGACAACGTGTGTCTTCTGCGCACGCGCCGGGTGGTTTCCACTCATGATCGCGCAACGCGATGGCGCGCAAGTCGGCGCAGGAGAATAGCCCTGCCAGAACATCACTCCCTTTTTCGCCAGCGCATCGATGTTTGGAGTCTCCATCGGCGATGGCTCATCAATGTCGTAGCACTTCACATCCTGCCAGCCGAGATCGTCCGTCAGGATGAGGATGACGTTTGGTTTTTCAGGTCGGTTGTCTTCAGCAAAGGCGCTCTGCAAACAGACGCCAAGGAGAACGGGGAATGTGAGCCATGGCGCTTTCATATATTGGAACCAGGGATTTCCAGGGCCTTACTCGGCCTTTGCCTTTCTCGTCGCAGAGAAAAGTTTGGGATCTGGGTTTTCCGGAAGGGTTTTCTTCCACTCATCAAGTTTTGCCACGAGTTTTTCGACGACTTCCGGATGGTCTTTTTTTACATCCGTCTTTTCGAGAGGGTCTTTGGTGATCTCGTAGAGCTCGATAATTTTGTTATCAGAACTGGCAAACAGCTTCCATTTGCCCTCAAGGATCGCAAACGAGTCAGACCTGTTCGGTCTAGCTGACTGGCTCTGCCAATACAGGGTCTTTTCGCGAAGCGACTTCTTCTCACCTTTCAGCACAGATACCTGACTCATTCCATCTGGCTCCAGCTCGGCTGGCATCTCGGCTCCAGCGATCTCACAGAATGTAGGCAGAAGATCCACTGCGGAAATCCAGGAAACATCGTCCTTTGATCCGGCTTCGACTTTTCCAGGCCATCTGACGAGGAAAGGAATGCCGATACCTCCCTGGTATAGATACGCCTTACGTCCTTTGCGCCCAGCCGTGCTACCCACGGATGCTCCGATGCCGTAGCCTTCCCCGGTGGCTGTGTCCTTCATGACTGTTAACTCACCGCCAATTTCGTCATTCCCCGCCGGCCCGTTGTCCGAGCTGAAAATTACCAGTGTGTTTTCTGTGAGACCAAGACGGTCAAGCGTATCGAGAACCTCCCCGATACGGTCATCCGCGTGAGAGAGAACCGAGGCGTAAATGTTCTGTTGCTCCGTAAGGCCTGGGAAACGTTCCCGGTATTTCTCCTCGGTATGGAAAGGTGTGTGCGGCTCGTGAACCCAGAGATTTATGAAGAAAGGCTTTCCTTCCTTTTTGCTCTTTTCGATGAGTGCGATGGCGTTCTTCGCGTCATCATGAACCGGCATTTGCTCGCCGGAGCAATTAAAAGCACCCACTTCATCATACCCATACAGCTCGGGTCTCGGAGAATCCGGGATCATGTTGTTGGCAAGGTGCCACTTGCCAAAATGCCCCGTCATATAGCCTGCTTTCTGCAAAAGCCGGGGCAATGTGGGGATAGTCGGATCCACCCAGTCAGGCATGTTGCGCTTCTCATTGTCTTCCACCCATGCGAAGTGACCCGTGACTCCCAGACGGGCTGGAAACAGCCCCGTCATAACAGCCGTGCGGCTGGGCGAGCATACGCCGCTCGCCACCGTGAAATTCTGAAAATCCCTGCCTTCTTTCGCCAGTCGGTCGATGTTCGGCGTCTTGATAAAAGGATGGCGGTGACAACTGAGATCACCCCAACCCCAGTCATCCGCAAAAATGAAAAGGATGTTTGGTTTCTGGTTTTCCACTTCTTGTGAGAGGGTTCCATTGGCCAGCAAAGGAACTGCGAACAGGGCTCTAATTATCGTTTGGATTTTCATAAAAGTGTTTTTCCAGGATTCTTACATCTCCAAATTCATTTCAAGTGTCTGACCTTTTTCCAAACGTATCGTCCGGTAATTTTCGCCAAAGGAAGAAGCGGTAATCTGATCGTCTAAATTGGAATTGAAACCTGAGACACCGTCGGGAAGCTTCAGGGTAAACTCATTATCACGGCCTGCGGTTAGTTTCACGGTTATCTTTTTCGCCGGAATATCCCAATGGAAGACTGCCTCCGCACCTACGCGTGTCTGAACACGGTTGATCTCCCCTTTCTCCCACTCGGCTGGAAGAGCCGGAAGGATCTTCAGCATATCCACGCTGGAACTGCATAGCATTTCCGTCACTGCTGCCGAAATTCCAAAATTCGCATCCATCTGGAAGGGAGAAGTCCGCCCCCACCTAATGTCCACGGTGACTCCCATCTTTCGCCAGTCATTATGGTAAGTGAAAAAATTCTGTCCCAGGCATGAGCGACTGAGGATTTCTAAGGCATTCAGAGCCTTTTCACCCTCACCAAGGCGCGCGTTGATATTCGCCATGTGTGCCAGCGACCACCCCGTCTGATCTTTCAGACCGATGGCGAGGCGTTTCTCAATCGCTACCTTGCAAGCTTCGTAAAGCTCCGGATGAGTTTCCTCGCTGAGCTCATGGCCTGGGAAAAGCGGATAGATGTGAGACTGGTGACGATGCTCGTAGTTGTCTTTGAAATCCTTGTGAAGCCACTCCTTGATCGCTCCATCTTCATTGATTTCATATTCAGGCATATCCGCGAGCAAAGCTTTCCAGCGGACAACCCCTTCTTTCTCGATATCTAGTAACTCACAGGCAGCTACCAAGTTCATCAGCACTTCTTTGGCTATGGCAACGGTGACAGTGGCGTTGATCTGAACCTTGACGCTGGTCTTCCGACCAGTCTTCGGATCGACAATTTGTTTATCCTTCGGCTGGTTCTCCGGGGATTGGGAAGGATAGAACCTGTTTTTCCCATTCTCATCTTTGACGATGAAATCCTCATAAAACAGTGCCACCTCTTTCATGAACGGCACCGCGCGTTTCTCCAGAAACTTTTCGTCCCCAGTAAAAAGGTAGTAGTCATTGTAGAAAGAAGCCATCCAACCCGCCGCATCCGTCCAGTAGATCACGTGGGGAGAAGTGATGCGTAGCCTGCCAGACTCAGGTGACATGAAGGGAGGCATGTAGATGCCATCCGCTCCATACAGTTGCTTCGCATTGTAGCGGAAGTCCTCAAGATTCGCATCGAAGTAATCAAAGAACGCCATCATCGACTCCTGCATATTCCCTGGCAGACCCTGCCAGTAATTCATCTGAAGGTTCTCATTATTTCCATAGAGTGACTTCCATGGCGGGCTGTAGTCACCGTTCCAGATCCCCTGCAGGTTCGCCGGGTAGCCGCCTGCCCTGCTGCTGGAAATGAGCAGATAGCGCCCGTAATCAAAAAGTTTTTGTAACAGTTCTGTGGAAACATTTCCCTGATAGGCTTCCAGCAGGAGCAACTCATTTGGCGTATCGTTTTTCCCGTCAGGGTTCAGGACGATGTCCATGGAGTTGAAACGCTCCGCATGCATCGGGCTGTGGCGTGCGAAAAGCTGATCGTAATCCGCACCCAGATCACCGAGTTCCTTTTTCAAACGAGGCACCGCCATATCACTCGGCTCGTTGGCGAAAAATCCGATCACGATATTCACAGAGTCCGCACCTTTGAAAGTAATCGAGCCATTCCCCGAGTCCTTCCATTCCCCGCCATTCACCACCACTCTGGCCACTCCTCCGAATTCCCCGCCATCACTGCCATCCGCCCGGAATTCGATCAAATTGCCGTCCACATTCGTCGTGTAAGTGAACCCGGGATTGTACCGTTCGCCATTCTGCTTCAGCGCATCTCCGAGATCATGGATATCAAGAGTCACTTCCCCGTCCACTGCTCCAGCCTTATCCGCGCCTACTGCCATTACCGAGACATTGTCCGGGATGGAAACGAAGAGCTTGCGGGAGAACGTCCTCTCACCCTCCGTCCAAGTCACCTTTGCCTCACCGGTCTCAAAATCGAGCGTACGCGAGTAATTCTCGAACATTTCCCCGAGCTTTTTCCTGAGGATCAGGTCAAAGGCCGGATGATATACCCCGTTCGTCCCCTTGTAGCCCTTCTCCTTGAGAGCATTCTTATAGTGGGAGTTTGCTTCCAGATATTTGCCTTCATCAAGTAGCTTGCGAACTACTGGCAACTCAGCTGAAACATCCGGAATATCCGTGGTATTTCCTTTATACCAAAGTTCGTTGTGATTGAAGAGAACACGATCCTCATTGATGTTCCCATAGAGCAAAGCACCTACCGTCCCGTTGCCGGATGGCAACGCCTCCCACCATCCGGCGGCCGGGGTCACCATGGTCATTCCATGCTCGTAGACTTGTGCGCCATTGGCAGCAATCGCCAGAAAACCAGCGGCCATGCTACCAAAAAACTTTGAATTTCTACACATGATCGAGGCAAGAGATACGGGGAAAAAGCCTCAAGATCTTTCATGGCTTTTTTACGTTATACGAGCGTCAACCACAGCGCTTGTATAACGTAAAATCCCCTCGCATCCGGTCAGGGCTTCCGCCGTTCTTCGGAGTCCCCGGTGCTATCAGGTTCCCACTTGGGGATACCTTTCTCAGCAAGCTGCTTGTGGTAGCGAATGCCGAGCGGCTGGTCTTCCAAGCGAACCCGTGGGTGCCCCTCGTTTACCATGAGCGGCAATGTCGATTCCCACCATGCATCGTAGGCCTTGCGGAGGCGATCAACCACTTCGGGATTCTCCTTTGCTACATCCTTCTCCTCAAAGGGATCCGATGAAATATCATAGAGTTCCTCGTTGTTCACCAAGCGCCACTGCTCAGTCCGCACCGCGCATTTGTCATACTTTGCCTTCTCGCGCTCGCCGGTGTTCCAGCGGCCGCAATGGATGAAAAGCTCGCGATCCGACCACTTCGCCTTCGCGTCTTCCAATAGAGGGACAAGCGAGCGCCCTTCCAGCTTCTGCATTTCAGCAGGAAGCTTCACACCGGCTACGGCAGCAAAAGTCGGATAGATATCGATATCAGCAGCCAGTGCGGGAATATCCACACCTTCACCAAGCACGCCCTTCCACTGCCAGAATGCGGGGACGTGTGTTCCGCCCTCGTAGGGAGAATTTTTGCCTGTCTTCATACCCGCATTGAACGGAGCGATCTTTTCCCCACCTTTCTTGATCAGGGGCATCGACATGCCGTTGTCCGTCATGAAAATAACGATCGTATTTTCCAAGGCATTCCACTCCTCGAGCTTTGAAATCAGCAGGCCGAAATTATCGTCGATATTTTCGATCATTCCGTAGCGGGCTGCCGTGCCTTTGTCATACCCCTCATCGAGGAAACGCTTTTTGTATTCCTCCGGGGCTAACATCGGGCCATGCGGAGCATTGGTCGCAAGATAGGTGAAATAAGGCTCACCTGCCTCAAGTTGTTTCTTTGTCCATGCCAAAGCGGCATCAAAGAATAGATCGGTGCAGAACCCTTCCGTTTTCACGATCGTGTCATTGTGGAGGAGCACATTGTCGAAATAGGTATTCTTGTTGTTCGTCGGGAAATCCCCGAGACCCACCTGGCCAATGCCACCTGCTCCATGGATTAGCACCTCATCGAAACCACGGTTCTGCGGAAGATACTCTTCCTCATCGCCAAGGTGCCACTTCCCGAAAATACCCGTCGAGTAACCCGCGCTCTTCAGTGCCTGGGGCATGGCAAACACATCAGGAGCCATGCGCTCCCGCTTCATGATCGTATGTGTCACTCCCACTTCGAAAGCCGGCCTGCCGCTCATGATGGCAGCGCGGGTTGGCGCGCATGTAGGGCTCACCTGGAAATCGGTGAAGCGCGTCGATTTTTCGTAAAAGGCATCTATGTGCGGCGTCCTTACGATTTCGTTCCCCATACAGGAAAGATCTCCCATCCCTTGGTCATCAGTGATGACCATAATGATGTTCGGACGGCTTCCATCGAGAGACTTCCCTTCCGTCTGGCCGTGGCAAATGCCTATCGCGGCAAATCCAATTACGAGTGCATTGAGCGTGCGTAGTTTCATGATCACAAATAAGCGATTTATTCCGAAACAGGAACGAAGTAGATTGTTTTGAGATTCATCAGAGCCGTGCCCTGCATTTCCGCGAAACTTACCGTGCAAGTCGTCGTGCCGACTTCATCGAGATTCATTTCACCCAGATCGATCAGCTTGAATTTTGTTTGTGATCCGGTGGGATTGATCTGCTCTTTCAAGATCCTGTCTCCGACACTCAATGTAATCTCGGAGGGCTTCACGAAGTCATAAGAATAAAGGACTTTCACATCATATTTCCCGGGCGCGGGGATATCGAGCGACCACTCGGCCTGATCCGCGGCGACCTTCCAGCCTGCGACAAGGGTATTGTTTTTCAGGGAAAGCTCTTTGCCGGCAAGTTTAGCCTTGGGCGCTTGCAGGATCAGTTCATCACCTTTCAGCTCCAGCGTGTTGGTAGGTTTCTTCACCTTGATGCCACCGCTGTATTTCAGGCGCAGGACAGTCGCATGAGGTTTTGCCTCAGTGGAGGAAAGCTTCACAGTGATCCCATCTTTCGCGAGTTCCACAGGAAGCGCCGCACCGTCATAGGTAGTGGCTTCCACCGATCCAGTTTCGATTCCCTCGATCTTCAACAAGCCATCATCAGGCCAGGCGAAAACATAAGCAAAGAGCTCGCCGGATTCCTCGTCTGAAGCTTTCGTTTGCGAAAGCCTGCCCCAGTCCTGCGGGAGCGATTCGAGAAGTTCAGTTTCGTAGACCGCTTCTTCGTGCTCGCGATTCCAGTCACCCATCTGGGTAAGGAGCTTGGTCGATCCTTCCGGCCAGGAGCCATCCGCTTTGGGGCCGACGTTCAGCAGGAGATTGCCACCCTTCGTATTGATATCAATCTGCTTCTGGATCAGCTCGTCTATGCTCTTCCAAGTCGTGTCACTTTTCTTAAATCCCCATGAATGGTTCACCGTCCAGCAAGCCTCCCAGACATGATCGAGAGCATCTCCGGGAGTGGAGTTTTCCGGAGTCCCGTAGTCTTTCTTAAACTCGCGGCGCTTCGAGACGCGGTTGTTGATGATCATCTCCGGGCTTAGCTCACGGAGATAGTTGTAGAGATCCGTGCCGTCATCCAGCGTCCACCAGTTTGCCCAGTCGCCATCGAACCACATGATCGCCGGATCGTAGTTATCGATGAGCTCCTTTAGCTGGCCTTTCATATATTTCACGTAGCCTTCCTTGTCATTCATCGGAGTCTGGTTCGTGGATCTTTCCGCACGCTGCGATGGGTGATGCCAGTCGATGATCGAATAATAGGTGCCGAACTTAAGGCCGTGTTTGTCACAGGCAGCTTTCAACTCGCCGAGAATATCGCGGTCGAAGTCATTTTGGTCGCCAAGATCGTAGTCGGTCAGCGCACTGTTCCAGAGACAAAAGCCTTCATGATGCTTCGTGGTGATGACCATGTATTTCATTCCCGCTTCCTTCGCGGTTTTCACCCAGAGGTCGGCATCCAGCTTATCGGGGCGGAAATTTTTCGCCAAGGGGATGTATTCCTCTGGTGTGATTTTCCCCCATCGCTGAATCCACTCCGCATATCCGTTGATGGATTCTCCGTTCCACTCGCCGCCCAGTGTCGAGTAAACGCCATAGTGAATGAAGAGCCCGAATTGTGAATCAGTGAACCATTCCATGCGCTCGTGGAATGCCTCATCAGTTTCGGCAATGAGTTCCTCCGCGGAGTGTGCCTGCCCGGCCAGAACCACGAGAGCGAGAGCGCAGGAGAGTGTTTTTCTTAGTTGTATCATCTTCTTGTTTGTTACGTAAATTTTCGTGTCAGGCTTTCAGTCGTTGAGCTCCGATTTCTTGTGTGTTTTCCCATTATTCGTATCGGCTACCGGTCTGGAATCCATCGGCATACCGTCTGGGAAACGTTTGACAAAAGGATCTTCCATAGTGCCCATTTTACTCACTGTTTCAAGGGAAAGTGGCTCGATTCCTAGCTTGATGGCGGGTGAGCCATCCTTGAATCCGAAGTCACCTTGTATCGGATCAATGAACATTGGGTCGGCAACAATGCTGTTTTTATCGATGAGCTTCGTCTCGCTCGCCTTTTTCTGAGCGGCGAGCAGAGCATCTCCCTTGCCGTCTTCATCGTAGTATAAATTGTAATCCAACCCGCCATTCACCAACGGCATTCCATAGTGAAAACCATCGGTGATGTTTCTCGTCGTGATGTAGAACACATTCCGGGAAAGATCGGAATCCGGATCCACCGTATTGCCGGCTCGCCCGGTGAGCAGCTGGCAGTTCACGAAGACATTTCCAGTCGCGACGTTCTTGCCTTTGATGGTGATACCCTGGTTGCCGAATGTTCCGAACATCAGGTTTCCTTCCACGACATTTTCGTGGCTGTCATCGTCCGTGCGGATCATCGATCCCTTGGGATGATTGTAGGTCACGTTGTTACGCACGATGTTGTCATCGCCATCACCGGAAAGGTAGATGCAATTCCCGTCATGAAGGAGCTTCAGGCAGTCATGGATTTCATTGAACTCCATAAGATTCCCCCTCGCATGCATGTAGGGTTCGTAGTTCGCCCAGTCTTCGATGTCCTCACCGAGGGTGATTTCATCCCAGCGGATCGTTCTGGAGTGTTCGCGTGTATCTTTTTCGAAATACCATCTCTTGAACGGGGTCTTCTTACCCATTTCCTGAAAAACAGGATCGAAAAAACGGCGGCGCACCCCGGAGACAACCAAGCCGGTATAGGCAAGGTCATGGATATGATTGTGAGTGATGATATTCTCCCCGCTCTGCCAGATGAAGACACCCGGCGAATGCAGGAAAAGCTGCCCTACCTGTGTGATCTCATTGTTGTGAATGGTGTTTCCTTTGTTCACGTCCTTCTTGCCCGGGCCGTAGCCACTGAGCAGGACACCGGTGCCTCCGAGGTTTGTGAAAGTGGAGTTTTGAACGGTGATTTCCTGACAGAAAAGATCAAGACGCACTCCATCGCTGCCACTGTCGGTAAAGACGCAATCATTGACCTCGCAATTCCTGGCACCACGGAAGCGGACGAGGCCGTTCGCCTTGTCCCACATATTCCAATCGTGCTGAAGCCCCCTGTCCTCGGGAAGCCACTGCTGCCGATCCGCGTGGGAAAAGGTCAGCCCCTGAAAAACAATGCCCTCGACCGGCTCATCCTTTTCACCTGCAAGCGACGTGTCAGTGACTCCCTCCACACGGATCAATTCATTCAGAGCGGGCGCGATGATGCTCTCGCCGGGTTTGCCGGACTCCGGCCAGTAGTAAAGCTTTCCTTCCTTTGAGTTCAGAACCCATTCACCCGGCTCGTCCAGGTGTTCCATACTGTTTTCCACCACGAATTTTCCTGCCATACGGTAGGTGGCGGGAATGGCCAGCTTGCCTGTTTTCTTTTCCGTATCGATAGATGCGATAGGCAGGAAATTGACCATCCATGCGCGGGTCGGGCTCCCATAGAGCTCGATGTCCTCCATGTTGTCCCAGCTTTTCAAAACATCACCTTTGTAGCCGAAGTTCACGCGGATTTCCGTCGTTCCCGTATACATGCCCGCCGGGCTGTCATTGGTGATTTCCACCGGCTCGGACTGCGCCCGTCGCAGGATTTCACTACCATCGAAAAGAACGTGGAAAAAACCATCACCCTTCGCCCAAGGCACCTCGGCAACCCAGATCTTCCCATCGGCGAAATCGCTTGCCTTCCAACCATCTATCACACGACCACCGCTGATTACCGGCTCCGCATCCTTTGCAGCCACGTAGCTCGTTTTCGCTCCCTCCGGTGCTGAATCTTCAAGGCCAAAGATGAGCGTTTCGTCAAAACAATAGGTTCCGTTTTCGATCACGACATCCACATCGCCTTTCTCCCCATCCACGCGTAACTCACGCACCGCATCGCGTGCCTGCTCCAAGGTGGAAATCTCTCCGTCCGGGGAAACACGAATTTCCGCGGCATAAGTCGTGGCCGGGAGAATAATGGCCACAAAAAGGGCAACTGTTACTGATCTCATAATCATTGTTTGGTTTTCACTTTATTGCCGTAGAGCTGAATGTCGACCCACCACGAGTCGTAAATAGCCGGTAATTTCTTCAATAGTCATTTCAGAAGCCACGCTTTCGATACATCCAACAGTCCGATACCGATGGCAGGGCTTCCCTCACGAAAACCGAAATCGCCATGGAAATCCACAGAGATACGATTCTTCCCTTGGTGATCCGGGTTTGGGGTTTCATGGGTTTCATTTTTCTAACAAAGCCCTACCTTCCGGCAAAGCGATGATCTGGAAGCTATTTCTCCAGCTCTTCAACTAAGGAGGAAATAGTGTAACCTCTTTCATCAGTTAGGTTCACATAGTAGGTCATTGCACTTTCCGGGAGCTTTGCGGTGACGGTTTTCTCATCGCCATTCACTTCCGCTGGCATCGTCAGCCATGGCTCTAGACTCGTATGCTCGTCGTTCTCGCTCTTTTTCCTGTAGGTGATTTTTTCCTCCAGATAATGCACGGTGGCTTTGGCAATGGGAACCGATGACTCATATGCCACCTCGATCTCACGACCTTGTGGTTGCTTTCTAATTTTCCCGAGTCCCTCTCCCTTGCTTTTCAGAATCTGATCCGCAAAGGCGTAGACCTCCGGCACCCTCTCGGGGTGCCAGCCTGAACCGTGCCCGTGCGGCATTCCCGGATGGATTGTGATAAAAGAGTGGGCAGCAGTTTCCTCAAAACTGCGCGATGTAATGTTCACCGAAAAGTGACCATCCACATCCCCGTTCGTCCAAAGTGTGGGCATGGAAGCGCCTGAAAACTGCCGAGCCGGATCCCAGAACTTTTTCTTCTCCAGCATCTTCTCAGTCTTCGCTCCCATGTCTTTGAAACGGCCTTTCGACTCATAGAGGAAACCCGCGCCATAAACCGGCATCACGCACTTGAAGCGATCATCCACGCCCGAGATCAGACTGCTTAGAACACCTCCCCAGGAAATCCCTGTCATTCCGGTCCGATCCGCATCCACCTCCGGAAGCGATCTGAGCAAAGAATTCGCAAGCATCACATCGGATACCGCGTGATACATCCATTGCTCATCAAGCGGCTTTTCAATATCGTCAAACATCCCGACACGCTCCGGCCCGCTGAACTCATGGCGCGCCTTCAGATCCCCATCCTCTCCCGTCATGTGCCCTTCCAGACTCATGGAAATCGCCGCATAGCCACGGTCATTCCAGAGCTTCACCCACTCGGGGAAAGCTCTACCACCACCGCCATGCACCAGTACCATCCCTGGCACCGGCTCATCACTTTCCGGGATTCCCAGGTAAGCGAAAACACGCGTTGGCTTCCCTTCAAAATCAAGCGCGTCATAAAAAATCGCCTGGATATCACCCATGTCCTTCTCCGGCACACGGTGAATCTGCGGAACATCGAGAACACTCTGGTCGAGAAGATCCTTGAGAGGTTTGTCGAAGTCCAGTTGGACTCGCTCCTCCCAACCCACTTCCACCGCAAAGCCATGCTTGCCGATCTCCAAGCCACTGAAATCAATCTCCAGAGCCTCCTCCGTCTGTTTCCACTCCAATGCCGCGTCGCTTCCCAGCAGTCTCACGGAAGTGACTTTTCCCGCCACAGCATTCATCGCTAAAATCCGGCTCGTCCCCTCGGGTGCTGCCAGTGACATCGCATAGATTTTGTCGCCCTTCGCACTGAACCAGAACTCGCCCGGCACCGATTCCGCGCCTTTCTCCGGATTCATATTCTCATTGAAAACCGTCCAGCGCCTTGTCCCGAAAATCGCCTCGGAATTCATCTTCACCCACTTGCCCATTTCCTGGAAATTTTCCACGCAAGGCTCGGGCACAGCCCCTTTTCCATCAGGGCCGATGTTGAGAAGATAGTTTCCACCCTTCGAAACGATATCCACAAAGTTCCGCAGCAGCGCGTCCGGTGATTTCCATTCATGGTCATACGCCTTGAAGCCCCAGGAATCATTTCCCGTTCCGCACGTCTCAAAATGCTTCGCAGCGAGTTCATTGGCAGCAGGGGTCTTGTTGTCGCCCGCATCCACGTAGTCGCCGAAGTCATAGCCCACCCTGCGGCTGACGATCACATTAGGGTTCACCTCATAGATCATTTTATAAAAACGGAATGCCTGCTCCTCAGTGATCAACCCGTCCCCATCGAACCAGATCAACCGCAGGTCCGGCAGCAATTCGAGCAGCTCACGGATTTGCGGATACGCCTTCTTCTCGAAATACTCCGTATGACTCTCCGAGCTGGGATCCCAGAGGTTCTTGCCATTCGGCCGGGTGGGAACGCCATACTTGTCGTTCACCTTCTTCACATTGGCATGGTTTCCATCGCCACCATCTCCCCAGTCATTGCCATGGGAATAATAGACACCAAACTCAAGCCCCTCCGCCCGGCACGCATCGTAGAGTTCCTTGATCAAGTCGCCCTCATAATCAGTCGCATCCGTGATATCGAAATCAGACGCCTCGGAGTCAAACAGCGCGAACCCATCGTGATGCTTCGCAGTGATCACCATATACTTCATCCCGGTGTCCTTCGCCAGCTTCACGATGTTCTCCGCAAAAGACTTGTCCGGTAAAAAGTTCTTCGCGTATTCCCGGTATTCCTCGCGTGAGATCTTGAACGCAAACATCAGCCACTCCGCCACACTCGGCCCGTCACCCTCCTCGATCTTTTTCCCCTTCCAGCTACCCGCGGCTTCCGAATAAACACCCCAGTGGATAAACATCCCGAAGCGCGCGTTCCTATACCACTCCATCGCCGCCTTCTTTTCCGGGGACTCGTGCATCGCCAGCCACTCCGGATAATATTTGCTGGAGCTGATCTGTATCCTGCTCTTCGTGTAGCCATGAGGCACCAACCGGATTTTTGAAATCATCACATTGGAATCCACTGAGAACGTATGCACACCCGCCTCGGACAAAGCCAGCGGCTCCTCCAGCTCGGTGATCAGCCCGTCCTCGATAATCGCCACTTTCCGCAAAGTTCCGGCTATCGTCTCGCCATCCACCTCGATCTCCATGGAAAGGTCACTCTTGTGAGCCACCACCGGCTTCACTACCTGGACTGTATAGATACCGGGCTGCCTCAAATGGAATTTCCAATGAAGCCTATCCTCTCCGGCCTTCACATCGCCGGCCTCCAGAATCACGCAACTGTCCGGGCGTTGCTCAGCTACAGGCAACTCTTCTGCAGAGCTTTGCAGGAGCGGCGAAACAGCGAAGAGGGAGAGGAAAAAAACGGATTTCAGGCGGAACATTGGTTTCGATTTTTCGGATTCAGATATTTGGTATAAGCAGCGAGCCGAGGCCAGTGCTTGCACGCTGACTCCGGCTCTTGGAAATGAGATTGGCGGTTAGCAGATCTTCACTCGCCCTTCCAGCCATCGATTTTCAGGATGTAGCCAGCAGTCGGGTCGTCATCATGACATGCCAGGAAAAGGTATTCCGGCTCACCGTCTTTCCAGAGGATGTGAGGCCTCTCACTGCGTGCCAGATCTTTTCCGAAATAGATCTCATTCGTCTGGTAGCCGACTTCTGGGATACCCCAGTCGATGCCATCCTTGGATTTGTAGATCAGACCCGGACGGTAGCCACCTGACTTGATCTCTTCAGCTGGCTTCAGATTTCCCTCCAGCATTCCTTTGATATCACGACGGTCTTCAAGGATCATCCAGTAGAAGCCTTTGTAGTAAAACGCGTAAGGATCCTCGATGTCCTGCTTGGTCTCCTCATAGCTGAGCACAGGATTTTTTTCGTAATTCACATAAGGCCCGTCCAGCTTGTCACTCTCAACGAAAGAGATCTCGCGTATGCCGTCCCTCTCTCTTCCTTCATGCTTTCTGAGAATGGATTTGTAATAAATCCGGTATTTTCCTTCTGGCGTGACGACAAACGTAGGATTCGAGGCATGAATGATATCAAACCCGTTCATTTTGCCTGATGCCGGGATAACTGGATTGAGCGGATTCTCAGTCCACGGCCCGTCAAGTGACTTGGCAGTTGCCATACCCACTTCCTGTTTCGATCCATTCTCGGTAGTATGAGGATTGTAAAGGAAGACCAGGACGTAGGTATCACCTACCTTGGAAATCTGAGGATTGTGGTAGCTCGCTTCCTTGCTGGCGAAGACATCACCGACCAACTCGTAAGGCCCCTCGGGCTTGTCCGCTACCCAATGGACAATTTTACTGTTCCTGATCCAGCTTCCAGCTCTGGGGATCACGGAATTGAAAACATGCAGTTTCCCTTTTTCGTCATAAATCGGAGCCATCCCCCAAGTCCATTCGTCCTCTTCGCCAGCGATTATATAATCTATCGGCTTGAGGGATTTTGAGAACGCGGATTCTTCGATTGAGAGTCCCGTCTGGCAAAAGCCAGCAAGTGTGAGAGCCAGTAGTAGTGTTCGGTTTTTCATGTGGTTTCTAAGTGTGTTGGGGAAATCCGATATCTCCGCCGCTCCAAAAATTCAAATTGTTATACGAAAGGATCGCATTCTTGTTCGAGAAAAATCAAAGAGCATCCGGCGCCCACTCGGGAATCCCCTTCTCCTTGAGCTGTTTCTCGTAGCGAATCGCAAAGGGCTGGTCTTCCGGCTCGATCGTAGGTAAGCCCTCGTTGACCATCAGCGGAGTGACAGACTCCCACCACTTGTCGTAGGATTCGCGCAACTCAGCGACTACTTCCGGATATTGAGCGGACACATCTTTAGTTTCTCCGGGATCTTTGGAAATATCATAGAGATACTTGTTGTTCACGAAGCGCCAACGCTGGGTGCGGACAGCGCATTTCTTGTATTTGAAAGATTCCATCTCCCCTGTAGGCCAGCGGCCGCAATGAACGAATAACTCACGATCCGACCATTCAGATTCCGGATCTTTCAGCAATGGCAGGAGAGACTTTCCATCCAGTCCCTGAACGGTTTCGGGGAGCTTCGCACCCGCCAGTTCACTGAAGGTCTTGTAGAGATCCACGTGAGCAGCCAGGCCATTGATATCGATCCCAGCATCCAGCACACCCTTCCACTGGGCGAAAAATGGAACATGATTCCCGCCCTCAAACGGCGAATTCTTGCCACCTCTGAGCCCCGCTTTGAAATAAGGAATCTCCGGCGTGCTACCCTTTCCGACAGCACCATTATCAGTCATGAAGATCACCAGAGTATTCTCCAGCGCATCCCATTCCTCCAGCTTAGACATCAGCTTACCAAAGTTATCATCAATATTCTCCACCATACCCAGCCGACCCGCAGAAGTCTGATCGGAACCCAACTTGAGAAAGCGTTCCTTATAACTCTCTGGAGCAACAAAAGGCCCGTGCGGAGCGTTTACCGAAATATACGCAAAATACGGAGACTCGGTTTCGTGTTGTTTCTTGATCCACGCCAGACCCGCATCAAAAAACACATTAGTACAAAACCCTTTTGTCTTCACGACCGTATCATTGTGAAGCAGCACATTGTCAAAATAGACATTCTCTTCGTTAACAGGGAAATCTCCATACTGCGTCTGACCGATTCCACCTGCGCCGTGCATCAGCACCTCATCAAAGCCCCTGCTTTGAGGCAGATACTCCTCCTCATCCCCAAGGTGCCATTTCCCAAACAGGCCTGTGGTATAGCCTCCGGTTTTCAGCATCTGAGGTAGCGTGAAGGTATCCAGCGCCATCCGCTCACGCTGCAGGATCGTATGGGTCACGCCATTCTTGAATGCCACCCGTCCGCTCATAAGAGCCGCACGCGTAGGCGCACAGGTAGGACTGACGTGGAACTCGGTGAAGCGCGTGGCTCCCTCGTAGAACCGATCGATATTCGGTGTCCTGACCAGCTTGTTCCCCATGCAGGACAGATCCCCCATTCCCTGGTCATCCGTCATGACCAGAATAATATTCGGGCGACTGCCTGCGAGAGATTTTTCTTCTGCCAGCACATTGGTGACTGTCAGCGCAGACAAGGCTGCAAATACGATTATACGAAACTTCATTTTACTTCTATTCGGGTTTA
>JBPOGC010000230.1:0-3993 GCA_051251795.1 Luteolibacter sp.
TCGACATGGTCGCAAATGAATCTTCCAAATAAACCACGAGCCACTCGTTTGGCATTTTTCAGACAGTCTCTAAGACCATCCGCAGTGGGGCAACGCTCTCCAGCCGCAAAAATTCAGTAAGTGATCTTAACCGGAGTCCCAACCTTCACTTTACTGAAGAGCGTCGGAACAAAATCCTCGGGCATCCTGATACAGCCATGTGAAGCAGGCTCACCCGGCTGCGGGATATTCCCCACGTGCATCCCGATCCCGTAATCCGTCAGACGCATCCAGTAAGGCATTGGCGCGGGCTTGTACACAGCACCCGGCGGCACGTAGTCTCCTGGCGAAGCATCACTATTGATCACTTCCCCAAACTCATTCTCGATCCAGCCATAGAGGTTCGAATGCTTGTCCACGATTTTTTCCGTAACCCTGTAGCTTCCAGCCGGCGTTCCACGGCCTTCTTTTCCCGTCGCGACAAAAGCCCAGCCAATCTCCTGTCCTCCACGGCTGACAGTCGCAATCTGCTCACCGAGATCCACCTTCACAGAAACATTTCCCACACCTGGATCGTCATGCCACTGATACATGATCCTTCCCGCCTTTTTTGGCGACGCTGGTGGCCCGGACGCACAAGAGGACAGAACCGACAAGCATAGCGCACTGGCGGCTACGGTGGAAAAATAATTGAGAAGTTTCATAGGAGGGATAAAACCATTTCTTACAGCTGAACGCGACTGTAAAGCAGTTTTCTCATGGACGAAGTCGATTCTGCACACTCCATGCAGGAATCAGCAACATGTTTTCCTTCGATGTTCATCCTGTTATGTAATATCTAAATCCCTTCTTACGTTCAAACCCCTATGGCAAAAACTCTATACCGCATCCTTTTCTTCGGAACCCTGATCACAACCACAGCCATGGCACAGGATGGAGGACAGCTTTACCAACTCTACTGCTCCGCTTGTCACGGCGAGGATGGAAAAGGCGCGAACGATGGCATCTTTCCCCCTCTCGCAGGCAGCGACTGGCTTCAGGGCAACCCAAAACGCGCCGTCTCCGTCATACTCAAAGGACTTGAAGGCCCCGTGGAAGTTTCCGGGAAACCATACAACCTCGCCATGCCACCCCACGGCGCATCAATGAATGACAGGAACATCAGGGCCATATTCAACTATATAAGCTCCTCATGGGGGAACTCAGGAGAGAAAATCGCAGCTGACCTAGTCAGCGTGACCCGCGCGGAACACGCGGAACGGAAAAAACCCTGGACCGCACCAGAGCTCCTCAAGCTCTACCCGCTGCCAATACAAAAGACAGCCCTCGAAAACCTCACATCCCGCATCTACAAAGGCCAGTGGGAGAAACTGCCTGACTTTGAAAACATCGAGGCGGAAAACATCGAGGAAGAATTGAAAGGCGTTATAGATCTCGCACTGTCCGGCCTGAAGGATCATTTCGGCGTCGTCTGGGAAGGCGATTTCATTGCCCCGGAAGACGGCACCTACCTGTTCGGCCTGCTGGCTGATGACGGTGCGCGGATCATACTCAATGGGAAAACCGTCTGTGAGCTGACAGAGAAAGGGTCGATGAGACCAAAAAGTCGGATAACAGGCAAAATCAACCTCTCCAAAGGAGCAAATCCCATCCGCATCGAGTATTTCGAAGCAAACGCAAGACAGGGCATCGAGATCCGTTGGAAAAACATCAAGTCGAAGCCATGGGACTACCTCACCAAACAACAGACGAAAGCCAAAGGCAGGAAACCCATACCCCTTTCCCCTACGGAGGAAAAAACAGTCATCTACCGGAATTTCATCAATGGCACCACTCCGCGCGCCATCGGCTTCGGCTTCCCCGGCGGCCTGAACCTCGCCTACTCCGCGGACAACCTCGCCCCCGAGCTCGTCTGGACCGGTGACTTCATTGACGCCAGCCTCCACTGGACCGGCCGTGGCAAAGGTTTCCAGAAACCTTCCTCGAAAAACGTGGAGAAACTAACCTCCGAGCGCTACCTCCCGGAAGAAGCACGCTTCAAAGGATACACCCTGGATCCCTCGGGAAACCCCACCTTCCTTTCGGAAATCGGCACCCGGACACTCTCCGATTCCTGGAAACCCGGAGAAACCGGAACCCTCGTCCGCACCCTGGAGCTGTCCGCAGGCGGCTCCGCCCTGGAAATCCCGCTCGGAAACAGCAAACTGACCGGCTCCACCAGTATCAAGCTCGAGCCCGGCACACCTGCCACCGTCATCTACAAGCTCAAGTAAAACCCTTTCCAAAAAACACAATGCGCATCCTTCTCACTTCCCTGCTCCTCACCGGCAGCCTCTTTTCCCAAAATCAGACACAGAACGATTTTTACACACGCGAGGAAATCCCCCTTCCTCCTGGCGAAATCATGGAAATCTCCTCCATCGCCCTCATGCCAGACGAGAAAGTCGCCGTCGCCACCCGTCGTGGCGATCTCTGGATCTGCACCGGCGCCTACGGCCAGGATCTCTCCAGGGTCACCTGGCAAAAATTCGCCCACGGCCTCCACGAGCCCCTCGGCATGTTTTATGAAAACGGCTCCCTTTTCCTCACCCAACGCCCCGATTTTTCCCGCCTCGAAGACACGGATGGCGACGGCGTTGCCGACACCTTCGAGACCATCAACGATGACTGGGGCATCAACGGGGACTACCACGAGTACGCCTTCGGCAGCACACCCGACAAAAACGGCGACGTATGGATCACCCTCTGCCTCACCGGCTCCGCAACCGCAAAGTCAGATTGGCGCGGTTGGGTCCTCCGTATCACCCCTGATGGGAAAATGATCCCCACCGCATCCGGCGTACGCTCACCCGGCGGCATCGGCATGAACGCCGAGGGCGACATGTTCTTCACGGACAACCAGGGCCCCTGGAACGGCTCCTCCTCACTCAAATGGATCAAACCAGGCTCCTTTCAGGGCAACCCCACCGGCAACAAATTCCACAAACTCGCCGGCCTGCCCGCCCCACCCAAAGTAAAGAGCGGCTCCCGTATCCTCACCGAACGCCTGAAACACCCCGGGTTCATCCCTCCCGCCGTCATTTTCCCACATGGTGATGTCGGCCAATCCCCCACCGGAATCGCCGTTGACCCCACTGGAAACACCTTCGGCCCATGGAAAGACCAGCTCTTCGTCGGCGAGCAAACCCACTCACAGATCCAGCGCGTCTGCCTGGAAAAAGTCAACGGCCTCTACCAGGGAGCCGTCTTCCATTTCCTCGAAGGCTTCGAAGCAGGTCTTATCCCTCTCTCCTTCGATCAGGAAAAAGGAATGATCTTCGCCGGAGGCTCCAACCGCGGCTGGGCCTCCCGAGGCAAAAAGCCATTCACCTTCGAGCGCGTCAAATGGACAGGAAAGACCCCCTTCGAGATCCAGACCATGCACGCCGAGCCCGACGGCTTCACCCTCAACTTCACAGAACCCGTCGACCCGGAAACAGCCGCAGACCCAGCCACCTACTCCATGAAAGCATGGACATACATCCTCCAGTCAGACTACGGCTCCCCTAAGGTCGATGAATCCACCCCGGAAATCACCGCCGTAACAGTCTCCCCGGACGCCCTCTCCGTCCGCCTGGAAGTCAAAGGCCTCGTCCGTGGAAACGTCCACCACCTCTCCACGCCAAACCTGAAATCAGCAGACGGCACCACCCTTTGGCACCCAGACGCCTACTACACGCTCAACGAGATTCCTAAATAACCCAAGAGCCTCTCTCCAGCACTCCCCCCCTCAACCTCAGCAAAAAAGATTCGTTAGATTCGTGCGATTCGTGGTTCCTGAAAACACAACCCAAGCTTCCGTGTCCTCCGTGGTTTAATTTCTTTCCCCATCCCGAAAAACCACACTTGCCCGCTTCCCCCTGCCAGCCTAAATCATCCCCATATGGCAACCATCAACTCCAATTTCCTCAAACTCAAAGCCGGCTACCTCTTCCCTGAAATCGGCCGCCGCGTAAAAGCCTACACCGAGTCCGC
>JBPOGC010000231.1:0-3984 GCA_051251795.1 Luteolibacter sp.
TTTTTTTAAGATTGCCAAAACACCCCAAATCCCCCACTTTCCTCTCCGTTGACCCGACGGTCGGCAGCCTGAGGAAGCTTTCCCCGGCAGCCAATTCAGCAATGGTTTTCCACCTCTCCCTAGACATTTTGTAACAGGGCTTCATTGGAAAAAATCAAAGCGTCTTCCGTTCCCTTCAGAAAGCCATCCGGTGAATTTCCATATCACCGTATCGCACCAAGAGATCCATCACGTTTCCTTCCCCACTCCCGCACAATGTGCGCAGCCCTTCTTTTCACCTTTCCCCAAAAAATCCCTTTCCCGAATGAGTAAGAACATCACCGAAGAACTTTTCGAAATGCCCCCGGTTAAAAAGAAAACCGCTGCGAAGAAGGCCGCCGCAAAGAAAACCGCCGCGAAGAAAGTTGCAAAAAAAGCCACGAAAAAAATCGCAGCCAAGAAAACCGCCGCAAAAAAAACTTCAGTTAAGCCAAAGGAACCAGTAGCCTCGACACCCGCTCCGGCATCGATTTCAGCTCCAGCACCCGTTGCAGCTCCCCAGCCACTCGCTCCTCCCGCCCCACCGGCACCTGCGCCCGCACCGCCTACCAATGAGGAAGCCCCCCGCATCGGACGCGTCCCCGGCGGCGGCCCTGTCAATCAACCGAGCGAAAATCGTCAGCAGCAACAGGGCAACAACTCCCAGCCGCAACGCGAATCCCGCTCCAAAAAACGCCGCGACAAACGCAAACGCCGCCGTGACAACTTTGGCGACGACAATCAGGACAACAACCGCCAGGAAAACAGCAATCGCCGGAACAACAATGGTCGGAACAATCGCGACCAGCGCCAGCCTCAGGAAGACCGCAGCCCCGCAGTCCTCTCCGGCCCGCTCGTTGATACCGATGGCATTCTGGAACTGACCGCGAAAGGCTACGGCTTCCTCCGCCTGTCTGAAAACAATTTCGAAGCCCTCAAGGAAGACATCTTCGTCTCCCCCGAGCTCATCCGCAACCACGCCCTCCGTCACGGCCAATGGCTCCACGGCCAATACCAGTCCAGCACACGCGGCCCGCAACTCATCGAGATCAAGACCGTCAACGGACTCGAATCCGAAGAAGCTGCCAAGCTCCCTCACTTCGACGAGCTGAAAGCCATCAACCCGGACAAGCGCATCGCCTTCGAGACCACCCCAGAGCGCTACACCACCCGTGTCCTCGATATCATCTCCCCGGTCGGTCGCGGTCAGCGCGGCCTCATCGTCTCTCCTCCTCGATCCGGTAAAACGACACTTCTCCTCCATATGGCGGAAGCCATTCAGGAAAAATACGACGAGCAGATCCATCTCATGATCCTGCTAGTCGACGAGCGCCCGGAAGAAGTCACCGAGTTCCGCCGCGCCCTCCCGGAGGCCGAGATCTACGCCTCTTCCAACGACGAGGCCGCCCGCAACCATACCCGCATCGCCGAGTTCGCCATCGAGCGTGCCAAGCGCCTCGTCGAGGCCGGCCAGCATGTCTTCCTCCTCATGGATTCCATCACCCGCCTTGCCCGCGCCTACAACGGAGCCATGAGTTCCGGAAAAGGCGGACGCGGTCGCGGCACTGGATCCGGCGGTATCACCATCGGCGCACTGGAAGTCCCGCGCCGCCTCTTCGCTGCAGCGCGGAACACCCGTGAAGCAGGCTCACTCACCATCCTCGCCACCGCCCTCATCGAGACAAACTCCCGCGCCGACGAGGCCATCTACATGGAGTTCAAAGGCACCGGCAACATGGAACTCGTCCTCGACAGGAAAATCGCCGAGTCATACATCTACCCCGCCGCAGACATCTTCAAATCCGGCACCCGCCGCGAAGAACTCCTCCTGCCCGAGCACACCCTTTACAAAATCCACCTCATCCGGCGCGGCCTTGCAGGTCACCGCCCATTTGAAGCCATGGAGCGACTGCTCTACTTCATCAAGAAATTCCCCAACAACCCGCAAATGTTGATGGAAATCAAAGGCTAATCATGGAGAGCCGCGCCTCTGGCCGGCTCCATTCCCATCCGCGCAGCGCACTTCCCATTGGAATTTAAAGTTTAGAATTTTAAAGTTTTGAAACAGCATACCCTTTTTGTAGAAAAGCTCCCCGCTTTCGCATCTGAAGCCTCCCACCTCCTCCACGATCTCCGCGAATCCCTCGCCCTTCCGGAAATCAAATCCCTCCGCCTGCTCAACCGATACGACATCGAAGGCATCAGCGCTGAGGAATTTCAACAAGCCGCGGAAACCATCCTTTCCGAGCCGCAGATCGATACCATTTCGACAGCCCCGGCTCTCACGGAAAACGAAACCTCGTTCGCCTACTCCTACCTGCCCGGTCAGTTCGATCAGCGCGCGGACTCCGCAGCCCAATGCATCCAGATCCTCACAGGAAAAGACAAACCTACCGTCACATCCTCAAAGATCGTCATACTTACAGGCACCCTCTCCCCCTCCGCACTTACAGCGATCAAGTCCTACATTATAAATCCCGTGGATTCCCACGAGATCGAGACCACAGACTTCATCCGCCCCGCCAAAACAACACGACCGGAAGACATCGAGATCCTCGAAAAATTCCTCACAGACCAACCCGCCGACATCCGGACGGAAATGTCCCTCGCCATGTCCGAGGACGACATCGCCTTCACCCAAAAGTATTTCGGCAACGAAGAAAATCGCCCTCCCACTCTCACCGAGATCCGCATGTTGGACACCTACTGGTCTGACCACTGCCGTCACACCACCTTCCTAACTTCCATCGATGAAATCACATTCGGCCCCGGCACCGAACTCATCGAGGAAACCTACAACACCTACCGCCAGGTTCGCAAAAACCTAGGCCGCGATGAGAAACCCGTCACCCTCATGGACATCGCCCTCATCGGCATGAGGGAACTCAAAGCTTCCGGAGAACTCGACAACCTCGAAGTCTCAGAGGAAATCAACGCCGCCTCCATCGTCGTACCGGTGAAAATCGACGACCAGCCCGAGGAAGAATGGCTCGTCCAATTCAAGAACGAGACGCACAACCACCCCACCGAGATCGAGCCCTTCGGTGGTGCCGCCACCTGCTTGGGCGGCTGCATCCGGGATCCACTCTCCGGCCGCTCATACGTCTATCAGGCCATGCGCGTCACCGGCGCGGCCAACCCGCTAACCCCTTTCTCCAAGACCCTTCCCGGAAAACTCCCGCAGAAAAAAATCTGCCAGGTCGCCGCAAAAGGATACTCATCCTATGGCAACCAGATCGGCCTTGCCACCGGCCAGGTCGCAGAGGTCTACCACCCGGGTTACGTCGCAAAACGTCTCGAAATCGGAGCCGTCGTCGCAGCAGCACCGCGCTCAAACGTGTTCCGAGGAACCCCCTCACCTGGCGATGTCATACTACTCATCGGTGGCCGCACTGGCCGAGATGGCGTAGGCGGAGCCACCGGCTCATCAAAAGAGCACACCGAAACCGCACTCGAAAACTCCGCTGAAGTCCAGAAGGGCGATGCCCCCACCGAGCGGAAAATCCAACGCCTATTCCGCAACCCGGAGCTCACCCGGAAAATCAAAATCTGCAACGACTTCGGTGCAGGCGGAGTCTCCGTAGCCATCGGTGAAATCGCACCCTCCCTCGTCATCAACCTCGATGCGGTCCCGAAAAAATACGACGGACTCGACGGCACCGAGCTCGCCATCTCCGAGTCACAGGAGCGCATGGCAGTCTGCGTCGATCCTTCGGAGATCGATTACTTCATCTCCGAGGCCGACAAAGAAAACCTCGAATGCGTCCACGTCGCAGACGTCACCGATTCCGGCCGCCTCATCATCACATGGCGCGAAAAGGAGATCGTAAACCTCTCCCGCGCATTCCTCGACACAAACGGCGTCCAACAAATCGCAAAAATTACCGTAGAAGAGCAGCAACCCAAGTCTTCCACTGCTCACTGTTCACTGCTCACTGACCACCTGAAATCCCTCAACATCACCTC
>JBPOGC010000232.1:0-3966 GCA_051251795.1 Luteolibacter sp.
CGAAAAAGACCTAACTACTTTGACCAGTGTCGCTTAGATGGCCTAAGTTGACGCGTATGCCTGAAGGGGCGACATAATCCCTATCAACCGCGCCCCTTCGCATCCGCCTCAATCCACTTCCAAAGCCCTTCCAATCCATCTTTCACCTTCCCCTTCACAGCATCCAGATCGCCTTCAACATCCCCTTTCCCAAACAGGTAGAACTTAATCTTAGGCTCCGTCCCCGAAGGCCTCACCGCAAACGATCTCCCATCAGCCAAGTCGAAGAACAACATCTTCTCCTTCGGCAAAAGATCCCCCTCCGCATCGTAGATATCCTGCGCGGAAAAATCCCTGAAGTTCACAACCTCAGATCCATCCACCTCCTTCGGCGGCGACCCCGCATAGGAACCCGCCAACGCCTGGATCTTCGCAGCGCCATCCGCGCCCTCCATCGTCAGAGCCTTGCCCATCTCCAGGAAATAACCGTATTCGTTGTAAATATCATCCAGCAACTCACTGAGAGTCTTGCCCTCGGATTTGGCATACGCAGCCACCTCAGCGAACATCAGCGTAGCCCCGTTCGCATCCTTGTCCCGCACTGCGTCAGACCCCAGATAGCCGTAGCTCTCCTCACCTCCGAAAACAAAGAACCGCGAAGTCTCCAAGCGCAGCGCCCGAGTCATCTCCTGTGAAAGCGAACGATAATCACCCCGCCGATCCGCCGGAATCGCCTCCTCATACTTCCTAAGCTTCGCAGCAATATATTTAAACCCGGTAAGCGTATTCACCACCGAAACGCCAAACGCATCCGCAATCGCCGTCTGCAATTCCGTGGTCACGAAAGTCTTCACCAGCACACCACGTGAGCGGTTCGAATTCGTCAGCCAGCCCAGATCGAAACTCGTCTTCAGACGATACCACGCCATCAGCGACCCAATCTGATTTCCCGTCAGCAAAACCATCTGCCCCTCCTTGTTTCGCACTGCCACACCCATCCGGTCCGCATCAGGATCAGTCCCGATCACCACCTCAGCCCCGGACTCATCCGCCAGCTTCATTGCCATTGCCAACGCCGGCCCGTTCTCCGGATTCGGTGAATCCACTGTCGGGAAACGCCCGTCCTGCACATCCTGCTCCGGCACAGTCAGCACCTCGAATCCCAGGCTCCTCAGCATCGGCACATTGATATGCCCGCCCGTGCCATGAAGATTCGTGAAAACCACCTTGATCGGTGCCTTATCCAAAAGATCCGGCTGCAAAAGCAAAGTCTTCAGCAACGAAACATACTCCGCGTCAAACTCCTCTCCCAGCACAGTCACCTTCCCCTGCTCACCCTCTGGCAAAGCCTCGTAAATCTCACTCGTGATCGAATTCACCTCCTTGATAATTGCCGAAGCATGCGGCTCCACAATCTGCCCCCCGTCATTGAAATACGCCTTGAACCCACAGTCATGCGCCGGGTTGTGACTCGCAGTGATCACCACACCCGCATCCGCCCTGAGCTGCCTCACCGCAAACGAAAGCTGCGGAGTCGAGCGCGGCCCGTCGAACACGTAGGCATCACATCCCAGATCCGCGCAAACCTTCGCACAGAAGTCCGCGAAGTTTTTCGAGAAATGCCGCGTGTCATGGGCAAAAGCCAAAACCGGCTTCCTACCCTCTGCCACAGTCTTTACATAAGCCACCAGCCCACGCACAGCACGCGAGACATTGAAATAATTCATCGTAGCCGTCCCCACACATGGGAACTCCGGCCTCTCGTTCGGCCCGCCCTCACCCTGCTCCACATCAGTCACTACTCGCCCTATCGTCCGCCCTCTCAGTCCACCCGTCCCGAAAGCAAGCGTCTTGAAAAACCGGTCATTCAGCTCGCTGAACTTCTCATTCTCCAAAAGCTCACACACTGCCCTCTCTGGCAAATCACTCGCAGCTCCCGCCAGCAATGCCTCGATATTCTTCTGGGTCGATTCCAGCAGACTTCCAGATTTAACAGCATCGGCGATTTTTTCAGTTAGTGAACTCATATGTCTTTTTTAGGAAAATTTCTCGGCATCAGCAGACCGTACTTGGGGCTGAAAAGGTAGGCCAAAATAAACAGAATACCCAACAGAATCACAATCGCCGGCCCCGGCGCGATCCCCAGCGGGCCCGATATCAAAACCGCCACCAATGAACCCACCCCGCCAATCAGCCCACCACCCCAGAACAACGCCGAAGTCTTGTCCGTCAGCAGCGAGACCGTAGCCCCCGGAGTCACCAGGAGCCCCACCGAAAGCACACACCCCACCGCCTGCAGCGAGGAAACCAAAGCCAGCACCAGCATCCCGAAAACCAGATACTGCATCACCCTTACCGGCACCCCCTGCGCCGCCGCCACATTCGGCTCGAACAAAGTCAGCAACAGCGGCCTCATCAACAGATTCGTCGCCAGCAAAATCACCGCCCCTATCGAAAACGCAATCCACAGATCAGTATTCCCCACCGCCAGAATATCGCCGAACAACCAGTGCTCCAGCTCCGTCCGAGTCTCCAGCTTCGGCAAAATCGCCACCCCCGCCGCAAACGCCGCCGTATATAAAACTGCCAGCGAAGTCCCCTCCGCCACACGCTTGCCACGCGCCACAGCCACAGATCCCATCCCTACCAAAAGTGCTGCAAACAACGCCCCGAAAAACGCATTCCATTGCGACAGAGCACCAGTCACCAAAATCCCCAGCGCAATCCCGGGCAGCATCGTGTGGGAAAGCGCGGACACCGCCAAAGCATTCCTCCTCAACACCACAAACCCACTGAAAAAACCATTCGTAAAACCAATGAACCCCGCCGCCAGCAAAGTCCTCTGGTAAAACGGACTGTTAAAAAGTTCTTCAAACATAGCTCAACAGCCCCCCCCGAAAGTTTCCGAAACCAGCTCCGGAGTGAGCACCTCGCCCACCCCTCCAAAAGCCACCTGCTTCGTATTCAAAACAAGAACCTCATCAAACAAAACCTTCGCCGTCTCCAGATCATGATGCGAAGCAATCACCAGCCGCCCCTCCTCCGCCAGCTTCGCGAGCAGATCACCCAGCAACAACGAAGCATTCCTGTCCAACCCCGTGAAAGGCTCATCCAAAAGCAACACATGCGCCTCCTGCGCGATCGCCCGAGCCAAAAACGCCCGTTGTTGCTGCCCCCCGGAAAGCTCACGGATCTGCCTGTACTGCAAATCCAGTAGTTCCAACGACTCCAGCGCACGATCCACCGCCGCGTCATCATCCTTGGAAAATTTCCTCCACCACCCCGTCTGCGGATACCGCCCCATCTCCACCAGCCCCCGCACAGTGATGGGAAACGACCAATCAATCTCCTCCCTCTGCGGCAAGTAGGCAAACTCGCTCGACCACTTCTTCACCGCCACACCCCGCCATAAAATCCTTCCCCTCCGTCTCGGCACCAGTCCCGCGATCGCTTTCAGCAAAGTCGATTTCCCCGCCCCGTTCGGCCCGATCAGAGCCACCCGGTTCCCACATGAAGTAGCCATAGACACCCCGTCCAGCGCCAAAATCTCACGATATTCCACAGCCACCCCGTCGATCACCAGCTCATGATGATGACCATGGTGCGCACAACAATCATGACTTGCTTCCTCCATATTCAAAACTTCCACTCTACAAAATCATCAATATCCCCCGCCCCATCAAACACGTGCGTGAACGTCTCCTTCCCCTCCACCTCCAGCACCAGCTTCGCAAAACCATGCCCGCCCCCAGCCTCCTCCCAATCCACTTTCACAAAAACCACCGGATTCTTCGCATCAATCTCCACTTCCCCCATCAATTCATTTGAAACCGATTCCCCCCTCACCTCCATCTTCCTGGCCTTCCCAGAAAGCGTCAGAAAATACCTCCCCACAATCACATCCCCGGAAACCTCCGCCACCTCATCATTCTGAACCACCGCAGCAGCATCCACCCGCGTATGCCGGAAAAACAAAATCCCCGCCCC
>JBPOGC010000233.1:0-3951 GCA_051251795.1 Luteolibacter sp.
TCTACTTCTAGAGAGGGATGGTCTGCGAAGATGGTTTCCGCAGTGGGGCTGCGGAGTTTGTTCCGCGAGCAGAGGAAGAGGATGTGTTTTTTCAATGCTGGTGGCTTTCCCTATTTTGCGGCGTAGTGGCTGACGTCTTTTATGTCCCGGAATTGAGTGATCCGATGGAAAAGGCCGGGGTGAAAACCGGGAGAAAGGTGACAGGAGTGCCTGATTATTTGCAGACGCCGCATTTACCTCCATCCTTGCAGTATTTACAGCTGCTGCAATTCGTGCACGCCTTGCAGGGATCTTCCCCTTTACAGGCGCGCCCAGTTATGACTTCGCAGCATGAACTTTGGGTATCTGCTTTCGCTGAGTTTATGAACCAAGTTCCGCTGACAGCAATGCTGCCTACCGCTAGTAGAGTAAATATCGCTTTCATAGTCTCCTTGATTACTGGGGAACTTCTAATTCAGAAAGGAAAAACTAAATGCGCTTTTGCTAAGCTTGATGGAAAAGAAGCCGGTCTGGAGACCGGATCTCCATTATTACGCCTTATTTGACGGAGTAGTGGTCTGCGTCTTTTACTCCCCAGATGAGGTGGCGGGAGCTGTGTTTCAGGAGGTTCCGGTTGTAGCTGGAGCGGGTTCCGGTGCCGGAGGCCATGCTTGCGATGACGCGGCTCATGTGGCGCTCCATGAGTTTGGCAGGGTGGAGGGCGCTTTTGTTTTTCGCCATACTACTACCTGCCTCGTACATGCGGAGGATGCGGCCGTCGTAGAAATACTCGATGAGCTCTTGCCAGGAGGAGTGCCAGGATTTGAGTTCTGAGCAGTATTTCTGGATGTATGCTTCGGTGGGGTTTGGTTTTGAGAAGACGTAGGAGTCCAGAAGGCTGGCGGATTCCAAGGCCATGAAGAGGCCGGGAGAGAGCATGGGATCTACAAAGCCGAAAGCGTCTCCGAGCATGATCCAGCCTTTGCCGTGACCTTGTTCGCTGATGAGCTGGTAGTTCGTGTAGGTCATGACGTCGGTTACACGGCGGACGTTTTTACCTTTTTCCCGGAGGAGTGGCTCGCGGTTTATGGCGTTTTGGAGGCGTTCCTCGGGGGTGTTACCTAGTTTTTTTGCGGTGTCCTTATCAATGACAATGCCGACGGAGAGTCGATCCTGGAGGGGGATGCGCCATGACCAGCCGTTTTCGAGGATGGAGATGATGATCTGGCCGGGGTCTACTTCATCGTGAGTGAAGTTTTCATAGTGCGCGAAGTGGGCGATGTCTTTTCTAGTGCCTCGTTGCGCCGGGAGATTGAGAGTACGGGCAAAGAGGCGGGAGCGGCCTGTGCCGTCTATGAGCCAGTCCGGGTGTTGGTTTTCCGAGAGGCCGGCGAGGGCAAGGGACTCGGGGTTGAGTTCGAGCTCGCGGGCGGGATTTTTGGATTTTTGGACTTTTGCACGGGAGTCTATGAAGGTGGCGCCGAGCTCGATGGCGCGGTCGCGAAGGAGCTTGTCAAAGCGCGGGCGGGGGACGTTGTAGGCGTAGCGGGGGGCTTTGCTGCCACGGTCCCGGAAGGAAAAGTGGAGGCGGGAGCCGCCGCCGTGGAAGAAGGAGGCGCCGGGCTTGAAGGTGGAGAATTCGCGGACACGGTCTTCGATGCCGAGTTGGCGGAGGACTGGGATGACGGAGGGGATGAGGGACTCGCCGACGAGGAGTTCCGGGCGTTTGTCATCATCGTACACGTATGTGCGGATGCCGCGGAGGGCGAGGAGGCAGGCTAAGGTGGCACCGGCTGGGCCGGCACCTATGATTGCTACTGTCGGTTTCATTTCGGCCAGAAATTAGGCACGTTTTACCTTGCCGCTGGCTGTAAGTCGAATGGATTTCACCGGGGTGAGGCGCATTGGGATCTTGTAGGGGGCGAGGCGGTCTTTGCAGAAGAGGCGGAGATCGCGCATGGTGGGTGGTGCGGTGTTTTCTTGGAAGATGGCTTCGGCGCAGGGGAAGGAGCCGAGGGTTGGGTGGTCTTCCGGGAAGACGCGGGATTTTTCTATGGAGGGGTGGGTGTTTAGGACGGCTTCGATTTCCTCTGGGAAGACTTTCATGCCGCCGACGTTGATGACGCTTTTGCTGCGGCCGAGGAGGGTGATGGTGTTGTCATCGGAGATGTCTACTAGGTCTCCAGTAGGGAAAAAGCTGTCTTGGAGGAGGGTTTTGCGTGGTTGCCAGGGGGTGAGGTAGGCATCGAATAGGCCGGGGCCGGAGATGAGGAGTTCGCCTTCCGGGGTGGTTTTTACTGTGTAGGCGGGAAGGGGCTGGCCGAGGGCTGTGGGGTGTGTGGAGGGGTGCTCCGTATTGAGAATGGGGAGGCCGATTTCTATGATGCCGAGGGCTTGGGTGAGGGGGAGGTGGAATTTTTCCTGGAAGGCGCGGGCGACATCCGCAGTGAGGGCGGAGGCGGTGGAGATGGCGCGGCGGAGGTGTGGGAGGGGGGCGGCCTCCGCGCATTGGGCGAGCTGGGCGAAGTGGAAGGGGCTGCCGTAGAGGAGGTTTGTCCGTGAGTCGCGGGCGGCGCGGTAGAGGAGATCCGGGTGGTGGGTGTTTTCCAGGATGGTGGCGACTCCGTGGTAGAGGTAGAGGATGATGGTGACGGCGAAGTGGTGCGCCATGGGGAGTGTCCAGAGGACGCGGTCTCCGGGGGAGAGTGCGAGGCCTTGGTTGGCGGCGAGGATGCGGTCGAGGAGGGATTGGTGGGAGAGGAGGACGCCTTTTGATGTGCCGGTGGTGCCGGAGGAGAAGCGGATGAAGGCGGGGTTGAGGGCTTCGAAATCGGCTTCGGGGAAGGTGGGATTTGGTGGAGAGAGGAGGGTGATTTTCGCGTGGCCTAGGTCTAGTGGGAGGGGTAGGCCGGTTTCGTCTGCGGAGATGAGGCAGTCGAGGGCGGTCTGGCGGATGAGGGTTTCGCGCTCGGCGGGGGTGAGCTCGTCTGGGATGGGGACGAAGCAGGCTCCGGCATCGAGGACGGCGAGGGCTACGGCGATGTAGGCGGTGCCGTTGGGGAAGATGACTCCGATGCGGGGGCGGACGGGTTTTCCGAAGCAGGGGAGTTTTTCAAGATGGGTGCGAATTTCGTCTACGGCGGAGAAGAGGTCGGTGAAGGAGGTTTCCCGGGAGCCGCTGATGATGGCGGGTAGGGTGGCGTGGTTTTGTTTTCTGATCTGGGCTACTATGTTCATGGTAGGAACTTGGGGAGCCTGGAAGTGGGCGTTGGGTGAAATGAAGGATGCGATGCCCGCGGCAGTCAAAAGCCTGCGGCGTTTTTCAGAATGAGAAGCTGGCGCCGATGGTGATGCCGAGGGCGTCGATGCCGGGGTTGATCTCGGTCATGCCGCCGTTTGACATGTGGCGGAAGAAGGGGCCTCCGTAGATGGAGAAGTCATCTGTGACCTGGTAGCGGATGCCGGTTTTGGCGAACCAGTTCAGGGTGAAGTCCTGGCCGAGTCCGTCTGGCGGGCCGGAGCTGTTGGTGAGGCCGAATCCGCCTCCTATGGAGAAGTAGAGTGCCCAGGTGTTTTCCGGGCACCACCACTCGATGGAGGGGCCGCCGGAAATGCCGATGTAGTAGTCTTCGGGGCCGCGCTCGAACCATGTGCCGATGAACGACCATTGGCTGCGGACGATGAGGTTGCTGCCGCCTGCCATGTCGAACTGGAAGGTGTAGGGGGCGCGGTAGGTGAGTTCTGTCTGGACTAGGGTGTAGTCGAGGTTTGTGTTGTCGCCGACCTGTAAGAGGACGCCGGTCTCGATGTCGAAGGCGGGGCGTTGCCAGGGGGCTTCGACGGCTTCGGAGGCGAGGGCTGGAGAGGCGGCTAGGGTGAAAAGGAAAATGATGGCACGCATGAGGGAGTGCCTACCGTTTTTCTCTGGGGATGGGAAGGGTGTTGTCGGTTTGATGTTGTCGGTTTGATTTA
>JBPOGC010000234.1:0-3871 GCA_051251795.1 Luteolibacter sp.
AAGCGTATGTGCGCGCTCGCATTATCGTAAGTCCTGGTAGGCGTGCCGACATAGTTGACACCACCACCACGATAGCCGCCGAAAAGTGCGACTTGGTTGATATTACTCCAGCCTGCACAGGTATCAGATCCATTAGAACCGATCATGTTTGTTGAGACAATGTCTACTAAGTCGAACCCAGCTGGGCTGGATGGATTGGTGCATTCAACAACAGTGACCACACCTTCCCAATCGAAGTCGGACACGGAACGTTCCAATGTGATTAGGCCTTTGCCACTACTGCTATTCATGCTTCCTAAATAGCGTTTGACTCCATAGGGCACTGCAGTCACGCGGACGTAGTCGTTGTCGGGCATAGACTCTCCATCGCCGTCGCGTGAGCCGCGAACGAGGATGAAGTAGTCATCGGCTAAATTCTGATCGAGTGTCAGTATCATGCTCGTGCCGGTGAAGTCGCCGGTTGTCAGGTGATATTCTGTCACACGGATGCCTGCAGGATTATCAGCCACCTGGGGATCGGTGCCATTATTGTATTCCCGCCAATTGACCAATCCATCTCCATCGGTGTCTGCAACAGCCCCAGCATTAGTAGGTTCAATACCGTTGCTGACCAACCAGGCTTTCGGTGTTCCATTGTTGGTTGTGTAGCTGTAAGCTAGATCGAAAACTTCGCTGGCATTCAGTGCGACACTGTAGAGCTGCACCTCGTCGATCATGCCATCGTAAGAGCTACTATTGATGGCACTACCAAGTTTTACTGCAGTAATGTTCGCCATACTTCTGCTTTTGCCTGTTCCGCTATGCCAGAGAGAACCATTCAGGTAGATCGCCATCGCGCCAGTGTTGGCATTTTTGGTGAACACCCAGTGATTCCACTGGTCTTTGTATTCAGAAGAAGAAGCACCTTTATTGATACGGTCATAGCTCGAGCCCGAATTCCCTGCATCCCAGTAAACGTTACCGTTGCTCCATGGAAGGTGGATGTTGATTACTCGGTTTCCAGAGCCATCGACGGCGTAAAGGAGAGTATCCCTTCTTGCCTGGGTGGTATCCCCATATACCCACATTGCTATGGTAATTTGATCATCAATCGTGGCGAAGGCTTCAGCCGGAAGCGTCACGCTGGAGTTGCTGCCATTGAACTCCATAGCACCTCCATCCAGACCTGTGACCCTAGTTCCGTTAGACACCGTCCCATTATATGCGTTTCCAGACGAATCAATAGCAAGCGTTCCTGAACTCGAGTCCAATGCCCAATCCGCCACAGGATTTCGATACTTCTCGGCAATCCCTCCAAGAATATCCAGCGAATCCTGTGAGACAGTTCCATCCTCCCACATCATCATGCAAAAACTAATCGGCACATTGAGTGTCTTAGCGCTCTCCACATAGGACAGCGCATTTGCAGCTGTTAACGATGTATTGATTGCTTGGTCCTGGAGGTAAACGCCCCAGGAGTTCTCCATTGTAAACATCCCGTGTTGCAGAAGGCCTTCACTAGGACCATCGGTCAGAATGCCGTCACCACCTACGTCAGCACTCCCTAAAATCGTGGTTCCCCTATGATTTTCACCAAACATCACGTCTTGGAAGTCTGTCATACGAACGGCCACCCATGGGTTGTAGGAAACGAGACGGTTTGGATTCCCCGCTCGCGCCGCAGCACCGAAACGCTCGAAAGGTGATGGGTAGTAGACCATTCCACCATCAATAAACCACCCGTCTAGCTTCTCCCCATAACGGTTTCCAATCTCAGCTATGATCGTCGTCCAACTATCAAAAAAGATGCTACGGTCTCCAGTGCCTCGCTGCGTAAACTCTGTTCTTGGAAAACTTGGATCGAGAAACCATGGAGCCTCATTTGCTTCCCCACGATGATAGTAGAGCATGAAATCGATCCCTTCCTCATCAAGTGCGTCCATCACCTCACCGATCAGGTCACGGCTTGAAGTGTGGGAACTGTCACCAAAATAGCCGTCCACCGAGGCAATCGGTGCATTGATTTTATATTCCCGCCAAGTCGACGACCAGATGACATAGGAAGCTCCGGTTCCCTTGACCTTCTCGACAAAGGCCGGCACGTCAAAATCGTTGGCCTGGTCTTCGAGGCTCTTTCTACCCCCACTTTCTGGATAGCCCCAAGCTCCATACTGAAACATCAAACCGTAGCCCGCCTGACTAAACCATGTGCTATCTACCTTGAAATCAGCGATGCGCTGTTCATACGCAGCCCGATCGCTCTCGCGGATCAGCTCCAGTGATTTCATGAGGACATTTCCAGACGCCGATGTGCGAACCAGCTTCAAGGTGCTTGTTCCCGCCGGTAGAGAAATAATTCCAGCATCTTGCTTCGTCCATCCACCAGAATCCTTCGAGAAGTCGAGTGACGCACCCGTTTCAACGACACTTACGTTAAACGTCTCTCCAGAATTGGCCGAAAGCAACGCGTCCACATGGTAGTCCGCAGCGGCATCAAGATAGATCGTCCACTGCATGTAGTCCGAGGTATCATCAAAGTCTTGGATCCATAAATGTTTGAGAGTCCCGGCACTACGGATCGTCAACCCGTCATTATGCTCGGAACCTCCCGCCATCAGAACTACAACATTATCTGTTGTCGCCGTCTGATCGAAAACAATGGGATTGTCCCCGGACTGCGTGACAATTGCCATCGCGGAGTTAAACGGTGCGCTTATAAAAAAAGTCGCCGCACATGCGAAGCAACAGGATTTGATTAAGGGGTTTTTTTTGGGTTTCATTTGGGTTTAGGCCTACAGGCTGTTTGATAATTTCACGTCCATGTCTGATTTTATTTATTCTGAAAGGTTACCGTTTCCGCAGCTTGGTTTCGCCAGATTTCAAACCGATTATCGCCATACACACAGAGTGGATCACACACGGCATCCGGATCACCGACGAAAAACTGTTCAAACTTCAGGCCAGACGGCGCTTGTGCCGCAAGAATTCCATTCTTGTAAGGCTCCCAGGATAGCTCGATTTCAGAGCCACCGTTAAGCACGACCCTACCTTTATTGTTCGCCTCATACACCACTCGATGGTTTTCCGAACCAGAGTCACCTGAAGTAAACATTAGCGTCTCAGGCAGATAATAAACCCCATCCGCAACATGCACTCCCATATCTTCTTTCCCTGCGAAGCCAGAGGCAGCCGATTTTGATCCTATATTCGCGTCATCGCCAGCCGGACTCACAAATAAATGCGCCGCGTAGGCGGAACCAAAACCTGCAAATAAGCACGCTGCCGTAGTTGTTACTATTTTTCTCAACATCAGTTTTTTTAATTTTTCATCCTCAATCTCGAAAAACCCAATTCAGTGAGAAAAGTCTCACCAGCTTCGTTCCTCTATATATTGGAAAACTCCGAAACCGGAGAAAGACCCAAGTATTAGGTGAGTAAAAGGGTAACGTGGATTGCCCGCGTTGCCTTTAAACTATTATCAGCCATTGCGACGGCGACGGAGAGCAAGTCCACCTACGCCGAGAGACGAAGGTTCTGAAATTGCCTGCCAACCAGCGGTGTCCAGAGCTGTTGCAAGGTCTCCCTCTGTAGCATAGCCAAACGCTGCGAAGTTGTTGGTCGTAAAAGCGGCGTCATACTTCGCTCCAATTGCTGTCCCACCGTCAATGTCGGAAACCAGTGCAGCTTGAGTCATACCGGTAAGTAATAGGCCAGACGATAGCATCGTATAAAATTTGTTCATTTTTTAGGGATTATTTGGGGATTTTTAGAGCATGCATCATGTAGACTTTGATAAGATAATCTAGAAACGAGTAAATTTTGTCATCACGTGTTTACGTAACCCCGTCATTACTTCCCTATCATTATTTCCCAGAGAAATAATAGCCATTCG
>JBPOGC010000235.1:0-3855 GCA_051251795.1 Luteolibacter sp.
AGAAAATACGCGCAGTCTTGGGCAAGCGACGCGATGCGTGGTGTGGCGGCTCCTGATTGACTGGCGGGGTGAACGTTCTTGCCATCACGATTCTGATCAGCTCCTGCCTGGCGGCTGTTTTCGTCGTCTGCTTCGCGGTGGAGTCGCGTCGCAAACGCCGCACCTCGTTGGAGCACGATTCGTTGATCCCGTTTGATTCTCCGGAACCGAAATCACCCCGCAACTGATCGATTTTTTATATGACGACCACTATTACGTACGACGACAAGACAGTCCGCCGCTTCATGGGCGCTTCCATTTTCTGGGGAGTGATCGGGATGCTGGTGGGGGTGCTGGCGGCCACCCAGCTTTCCTGGTGGCAGATGAACGGGAAGTTTCTGGAGACCATCACCTTCGGGTTGTTCCGAGGGGAGGGGCTTTCTTACATTACTTTTGGGAGGATTCGGCCGCTGCATACGAACGCGGTGATTTTCGCGTTTGTGGGAAACATGGTTTTCGCGGGTGTGTATTACTCGACACAGAGACTTTGCAAGGTGAGGACTGCTTCGGATTTGCTCTCAAATATCCATTTCTGGGGCTGGCAGCTGATCATTCTGGGAGCTGCGATCACACTTCCCGCCGGTTACACCCGAGGCAAGGAATATGCGGAGTTGATCTGGCCGCTGAACATCGGTGTGGTGCTGATGTGGGTGACCTTCGGGGTAAACTTCTTTTGGACGCTGGCGAAGCGGAATGAGAAATCCCTCTATGTCTCCCTGTGGTTCTACATCGCGACGATCATCACGATCGCGATGCTTTACGTGGTGAATCACCTTTCGATTCCGACTTCCCTGCTACATTCATACCCGATTTTCGGAGGTGTGCAGGACGCGCTGGTGCAGTGGTGGTATGGGCACAATGCGGTCGCGTTCTTCCTGACGACTCCGATTCTGGGGATCATGTATTATTTCATCCCGAAGGCGGCGGAGCGCCCGGTGTATTCCTACCGTCTCTCGATCATTCACTTCTGGGCGCTGGTTTTCATCTACATCTGGGCCGGCCCGCATCACCTTCTGAACACGGCTCTCCCACGTTGGCTTCAGACGTTGGGGATGCTGTTTTCCATTATGCTCTGGGCTCCCTCATGGGCAGGCATGTTGAACGGTCTGCTTACTCTGCGCGGTGCCTGGGATAAGCTGAAGACCGATCCGATCATAAAGTTCTTCGCTGTAGCGGTGACGTTCTACGGGATGGCTACTTTCGAGGGGCCGCTGCTTTCCATCAGGGCGGTGAATTCACTTTCCCACTACAGTGACTGGACGATAGGGCACGTGCATTCCGGTGCGCTTGGTTGGAACGGGTTCATGGCAGCGGGCATGTTCTATTGGCTGGCTCCGCGGCTTTGGAAAACGAAGCTCTGGTCCACAGGCATGGCGAACATGCACTTCTGGATCGGGCTGGTCGGGATTCTTCTCTACGTGTCCTCAATGTGGGTGGGTGGCATTATGCAGGGGCTGATGCTCAATGAAGTGTCTCCCGGTGGCACGACATTGAAATACGAGTTTGTGGAAACACTGCGCCAGATCAATGTCCTCTACATTCTGCGTTCCATCGGTGGTAGCTTCTACTTGCTCGGGTTCATCTTATGTGCGGTGAACGTCTTCATGACGGCACGTACTGGAAAAGCTGTGGACGACACGGTGGAAGTGAAGCTCCTGGAGCGCGAGCAGAAGGACAGGATGACCCTGGCCGAGACTTTCAAGTCCGATCCTGTGACATACGTCGTGGCTTGCCTGTTCTTCATGATCCTGTGGTTCTTCATGCCGCCACATGCGGACAAGGCTGCTCTGGCAGTGACGATCATCCTCGGAATCAAAGGATGGTCTCTCTTCAAAAAAGAAACGAAGGGCTGGTCACATTATTTTGACAGGTTGCTGGAAAACTACCTTCCATTCACGGTTCTGATTTTCATAGCCGTGGCGATTGGCGGGATGGTGCAGATCATTCCCTCCATGGTTGTGAACCGTGCGGCGAATGCGGAGGAGCGCCTGCAGGTGCCATACACACCATTGGAACTGGCTGGCCGTGATATCTATGTATCGGAGGGTTGCTACAACTGCCACTCACAGATGATCCGGACACTGGTGCCGGATGTGATGCGCTACGGGCCGCTGGAGAAACAGGGCTACTCACGTATCGGTGAATCCATTTATGATTTCCCCCACCAATGGGGCTCGAAACGAACCGGACCCGATCTCGCCCGTGAGGGCGGTGACATCGTGGCCGACTCAAAAGTCATGCGCGTGGGTCGCCGGGACAACTTGTGGCACTTCAACCACTTCTGGGATCCGCGCCAGACATCGCCGGGCTCGAACATGCCACCGTATCCATTCCTTTTCGAGAAAAAGGCGGATCTGAAATCGCTGCCTACTAGGATTGCCGTACAGAGCCGCCTGGGAGTGCCATGGCCGGCGATGGGCAAGGATGAGATCGAGCAGAACGCCCGTGACCAGGCATTGGAGATATCCGGGGCTCTCGTCAAAGCAGGTGCCTACCTTCCCAATGAAGCGGATCTGACCCCGGACGAATTGCGCAGGAAGCTTTCCGAGACGCAGGTCGTCGCGCTCATCGCCTACTTGCAGAAGCTCGGTGCGTATCAGGTGCAGGAAGAGAAGTCTTCACCAAGCCATCTGGATCCTGACGCCCTCCATAGATCCGAAAGGAAGAAGGATGCGAAGGAATCAGCCTCTAGTAACTAATCAGAAAGGAAATCCAGAATTATGTTCCAAAGAATCATCCACGAGCAATGGACGCTCATCGTGCCGGTCATATCTTTCGTCGTGACGGCGAGTGTTTTCACCTTCGTGACCATCAGGGCGCTGCAATTGCCGAAAGACCGTCGCGAAAAACTTGCGAATCTGCCCCTGGATTCCGAGCCAAAACCATAATTTTTCAAATCAAGCTATGTCAGAAGAACAGGAAATCCGCCGCGCGCAATACGCTGAGAAAAAAGGGGAAGTCGTCTTGCGCGAGCATGAATACGACGGCATCCAGGAATACGACCAGAAGCTGCCAAACTGGTGGCTGGTGATCTTCCTGGCCGGGAATCTGTTCTTTTTCGCATATTGGTTCGCCTATTACCAGATGGGCTGGTTCCCCAGCGATGAGGAGAAAATCAGTGCCGCGATGTCACACATCGCGGATGCCAAGGAAAATGCGTTGGAAGGCATGCTCGCCAGGCTGGATGACAAGGCGCTGATCAATGATTGGGCTACAGATACACAGCGAGTCACGAGTGGGCGCGAAGTCTACATGGGGAACTGTATCGCCTGCCATGGCGAAAACATGACCGCAAGCATCGATATCGGAGGCGGTCAGACTGTGCCTCTCCCAGGGCTTTCTCTGAAGGATGGTGAGTGGAAATACGGCAGCAAGCCGATGGATCTTTTCAAGCTCATCAACGAAGGCACACCTGCCGACTCCACCGGACATAACGGTGCGAAAATGGAGGCATGGGGGCAGAGAATGCCGCTCGAAGAAATCGCCGAGGTGACAGCGTTCATCATCAGTGAGAATCCTGAGGATTTTGTTGAATAAAGAGAGCGGGGAGACGTTGCATTGATGAGGTAGTGCCACTGCGTCTGGCGTATCCAAAATCGGAGAAATACGGGATGATCCGGTTCGAGTGAAATTTTTGTGTTCCGAAAGATCAACCAGATACGAGCACGATATCTGTTAGGTGAACATATTTCGATTTCTATCTGTTCAAAATATTCAAGGTGTTATAACTGAAATCATAGGGCTCTCATAATCAAAAAGTTAGAGATAAGGTTTTAGGATTTAAGGTTCTCCGATTCAATAAACTCGACTCCAAGG
>JBPOGC010000236.1:0-3729 GCA_051251795.1 Luteolibacter sp.
GAAAGTTACTCCACCAGGACGCGCGAGCCGACTTTCATCTTCGAGTAAACCACAGGCATCGTTTTCCATGGCCCTCGAATGCAGGCGTGTGATGCAGGATAACCAGGCAGATTCCCGATATGGTGACCCACACCATCATTGGTAAGGCGCATCCAGTATTTCATAGGCGCTCCGAGAAACTTCCCACCCTCGGGGGGTAAATCGGTTCTCGCATCGGCATTGCTGTTCACGACATTGCCTTCCGCATCCAGGATCTTGCCATAAAGATTGGAACGCTTGTCGATGATCTTTTCCAGAATCTTGTAATCTCCCACAGGCGTCGGACGACTCTTTGTTCCGGAGGAAATCGGGTAATCCAATACCACCTCCTCGCCTTTCATCAGCAAGGAACGCTGCGTTTTGAGGTCAATTTTCAACCAAGAGTTCGATTGGTCTGTTTTCGGGAGAAGCTGCGTGTTCGTCCAGACATCCTTGGTTTTTGGATATTTTTTCTCCGCCTTGAAATGCTCGTAAGTCCCCGGTTCATAGGGATTCACGTACTTCTCATCAGTCTTGCTAATATTCGGATCGATTTTTGGTTTGATCGCGCAACTTGTAAGGAACACGAACAGTCCGCTGATCGCGAACAAAGCTGTTTTATTAAGGGTCATAGGCACTGTGTTAGGCGGCGGGAGGATGTATAGCACTTTTCACACCATTGCAACCTTTCTAATCAGATGCACCTTCCCCTAAAGTATTCCTTCCTTTCCTAACCAATGGTTTCCCAAGAGCTGAAAACAAAACTCCGCGACGTGCCCCACAAGCCCGGAGTCTACCTGATGAAAGACCGCCTCGGTTCCATCATCTACGTCGGCAAGGCCCTCGATCTCAAACGCCGCCTCTCCTCCTACTTCACCCCATCCCGAAAAACCCGTGCGAACCTGAAAAACCGCGCCCTCATGGACTCCATCCATGATTTCGAGATCCACATCGTTCGCAACGAACAGGAATCCCTCCTCCTCGAGGGAAAACTCATCAAAGACTACCGCCCCCGCTACAACATCGCCTTCCGAGATGACAAACGTTTCCTCAACGTCCGGATAAAACTCACCGATCCCTTCCCCCGCTTCTCCTGCGTCCGCACGAAAAAAGAAGACGGAGCACGCTACTTCGGCCCCTTTCCCCATTCCAGCGCCCTACACGACACCCTGAACTGGCTCAACCGCCGCCTCGGGCTCCGTGTATGCCGCCCCGTAAAACCCACCGAAACCGACTACAAACACTGCAACGCGGACATCATCCGCAACTGCTCCGCTCCCTGCATCGACCGTATTTCCACCGAGGATTACATGGAGAAAATCGACGAAGCCTGCCTCATCCTCGAAGGAAAAGGCAAGAAAGCCATCTTCGACGAGCTCCTCCTGGAAATGAAAGCCGCCGCCGAGTCCCTCGATTTCGAAAAAGCTGCCACCCTACGCGACGTCTCGGAAAACATCCGCAAAACCCTCTCCCCCACCCGGCAGTTCTCACGTGGCCGCGGCGTCCCCACCACCGTCAAGCCCACCGAAGACCTCGCCGATCTCGGCGAAGCACTCGGCCTCGGCGCCCCGCCCCGCGTCATGGAGTGCTTTGACATCTCCAACGTCTCCTCAAACCACATCGTCGCCTCCATGGTGCGCTTCACGAATGGCCAACCGGACAACCAGAACTACCGCCGCTACCGCATCCGCACCGTCACCGGCCAGGACGACTTCGCCTCCATGGCAGAAGTCATCTTCCGCCGCTACTCCCGTATCCTCAGGGAAAACGTCGATCCGGAAAACGAGCACTCCCAGGAATCCCTTATCGATGTTCAGCGCCGCCTGACCCGCGATGGAAAGGCAAAAATCGTCCTTCCCGATCTGGTCATCGTCGATGGCGGAAAAGGCCAGCTCTCCAGCTCTTTCAAGCAGCTACGCGCCCTCGGCCTACAGGAGCTCCCCATCATCGGCCTAGCCAAACAACACGAGGAAGTCTTCTTCCCCGGAGAATCGGAATCCCTCCGCATCTCCCATGATCGCGGCGCGCTCAAACTCCTCCAGCGCATCCGCGACGAGGCTCACCGCTTTGCCAACGGCTACAACGAACTCCTATATAGAAAGCGCATGAAGGAAAGCGCCCTCGACGACTGCCCCGGCATGTCCCCCCGCCGGAAAAAACTCCTTTTGGAAAAATTCGGCTCCCTAGCCCGCATCCGCAAAGCCTCACCCGCGGACATCGCCAAAATCCCCGGTATCTCTGAAAAGTTCGCCATCATCCTTCTGGATTTCCTTGAGGCAGTTTGATGGGCTTTCCATTGACCAAACACACAGCTGCCATTACTCAAAGCCCATGGAAAATGACCTCCCACTCGCCATCGAGGCAGCCATCGAAGCCGGAAAACTCCTTCGCAAGCACTTCGGCAAACCACTCAAAGTGGACGAAGCCCTCCACCACGACATCAAGCTAGCCCTCGACAAAGAGTCCCAGGATCTCATCACGAAAATCCTTCTCGGAGCCCGCCCAACCGACGCCCTCTACGGCGAGGAAGGCATCGCCGGAAACCAGGAATCCGGCCGCCAGTGGATCGTCGATCCTATCGATGGCACTGTGAATTTTTACTACGGCATCCCCCACTTCTGCATCTCCATCGCCCTCCGCGTCGATGACGAGGTCGTCCTCGGCGTCATCCACGATCCCATGGTCGGCGAGACATGGACTATTGAAAAAGGCGGCATCCCCCTGCTCAACGGCGAGCCCATCCAGGTCTCACCCCGGACAAAACTCGAGGAATCCATCCTCTTCATCGGCTGCGGAAAGTCCACCGACTCCCTCAGCACGGGCATGGTACGCTTCCAGAAAGCCTCAGTCCGCGCCCGGAAAATGCGCATGATGGGCTCAGCAGCACTCGGCATGGCCTACATTTCCTGCGGCCGCCTCGATGCCTACGTCGAGTCTAGTATTTCCCTCTGGGACATCGCCGCCGGGAAGCTTCTTGTCGAAGCCGCCGGTGGAAAAGTCACCCTCACCCCGAGAGAAGACAACCCAAACGTCTACGGCATCATCTCCACCAACGGAAAAATCCCCATCGAGGAAATCCTCTAAAACAAAACCCCGGCGACAGCCAGTAACTCTCGTTGAAAGTTGGGAGTTGAAAATTGAAAATTATGATCGGTATCGGCTACGACGTCCACCAGTTCGCGGAAAACCGCCCCCTCATCCTGGGCGGTGTGGAAATCCCGCACACCCACGGCCTCTCCGGCCACTCCGATGCGGACGTCCTCTGCCACGCCATCGCCGACGCCGTCCTAGGAGCCATGGGAAAACCCGATATCGGCCACTACTTCCCACCCGGTGAGGATTTCTGCAAAGATATCTCCTCCCTGAAAATCCTCGAGAAATGCCGTGAACTTCTCACCGAGGAAAATCTCACGCTCATCAACGTAGACTCCACTCTCGTCGCCGAGGCTCCCAAAGTCCTCCCCCACCGCGAAGCCATGCAGAAAAACATCGGCCAAGCCCTAGGCATCCCGCCAAACCGCGTCGGCATCAAAGCCACCACCAACGAGACCATGGGCTTCGTCGGCAGAAAAGAAGGCATCGCCGCCATGGCCGTCGCCCAAATCCAATAACCAAAGAAAAACAAACTGCAGGCTTCAGCCCGCCCCACAGCACACAGCACACAGCACACAGCACACAGCACACAGCACACAGCACACAGCACACAGCACA
>JBPOGC010000237.1:0-3701 GCA_051251795.1 Luteolibacter sp.
GACATTCCTGCAAGTCCTGTAGTATCCAAAATGCCAATTCAAAGAGCGGATGGTTCTTTTGACTACCCAGAGACAGCTCCTGAAAAAAATCACCCAAAGGCTTCTCCAGCTCCATCACAAGACGCACCAAAGCCCATCGGGCAGAAACCCGTGGGTGACGACGCCGTCCGCCTCCAGATCTTCCTTGATGAAGCGAACTTCGGCCCCGGAGTCATCGATGGAAAACCCGGCCAGTTCACCAAGCTCGCCGTCCAGTCATGGAACGAACTCCACGGCCACCCGCTCGACAGCTGGAGGGAAGTCAACACCGCCGCGCAGAAAGCCGTCCCCAACCCCTTCGCCACCGCCATCATCCCGGAGATCGCTACCAAATGGATCAACTCCAAGCTCTCCTACAAAAAAGCGGAGCAGGCAAAGGCAAAGAAAATGGCCTACCGCAGCTACATCGAGTTCATGTCAGAGCGCTATCACACTGACGTCCCCTACCTCACCGAGCTAAACCCCGGAAAAAGCATCTGGGGACTGAAACCCGGCGACACCATCATCGTCCCGAACGTAACCGCCTTCCAGATCGAAGACCTGACCGGAGCCGTTTTCAAAGAAGACGAAGCCCTCTCCCAACGCCACGCCGTCATCGACACCAAGCTCAACCAAGTCCGCATCTACGAGGCAAACCTCCGCGCACTTGTGGTCGCAGAGCCCAATGCCGACACCCCCGCGCGCGTCGCCAACCAGTCCCTCATCGCCACCTTCCCGATCACCGCAGGAAAATCCCACCTCATCCGTTACGGGAAATGGAAAATGGTCAACTCCGTCGAACTCCCCGTATGGCGCTACGACCAACAGCTCCTCGATACCGGAAAACGGTCTAACAAATCCCTCAATATCCCCGGCGGCCCCAACAACCCGGTCGGAGTCCTATGGTGCGGCCTGAATAAAACCGGCATAGGAATGCACGGCACTTCCAATCCCGAAACCATCGGGCGCTCCCGCTCCTCCGGCTGCATCCGCCTCGCCAACTGGGACATCGTCCGCATCCCGGCCCTCCTCCGCCCTGGCTGCTCTGTCGAGATCCGCTAGAAGTCTACTTGGACGAATAAGGCAAGAGCAACCGCCTCCGAGAAACGCCCCCATCAAGTGTGGACATTTCTAATCGCGGGATGCGCTTCTGGTCTTTCTAGAAGCTACTACTCCGCCGTCCGTATAATGACCACCAAATCTCCAGTAAACAAAGGATGCCGGGACACTCTTAGATTTGCTCCACTGCCAACCACCCGGACAAACATCTCCTGTTTCCCCTCTCTGTAGATACAAACATCGTAGGACGCATTCATGATCAACGTCACTCGCTCAACCACTGTTCCGATCTCATCAATACCCCCGGGCATGTCAGGCAATTGGCACCTCCGCCTCGAGTACGAAACCCGAACGCGGCTACCTCCTCGCTAACCTGATCCACATCACCTGTAGAACCAAGCAAGCATAGAATAGGCAGGGACTCGTATCCCTACGAGTCCGCTTCTTGCGGTTGATCAAGCCGACAAAGACCCAATACTTGTCAACCGCCCCATGAACCTTCAAATCAAGGGAGTGTAGGATATATCCTACCATGGCAAAGGGACTTCAGTCTCAATCCAGAACGCAAAAGACCCTCCTATCCCAACCTAAGGCAAAGCCTCGGGAGCGAAGCAAAACACATGTCAATAACACGGGAAACCCGCGCTACCAAAACTACTAAGTATTTAGTAGTCACACAGCGTCTACAACCAACTACCAAGTCTTCACAAGGGTCTTCGCACTCGCATCACCCACGTTTCTGGTTCCTGCGGAGAACACAGCCACCTTCCGGCTGTTCAAGGCCTTGGAAGTTATCCCGTTAGGCAGCGTAGGAGTAACTTGGTCGTCATAGTCCAGGTCTAGGACGATTGTATAAGCCAGCCCCCAAGGATCCCGGAGACCACTAGGACTTGTCGATCCTGTTGCATAGTAAACACCGTTTTTGTAACTCGATTCGCCGCCCTTCGCTTCGGGCAGGCTCAGGAAATTGATACTCCGGTCATTCTGATCAGCTGGCGTCTCTTTCCCCATCAGAATCTGCAGAAGTGTAGCTCCGTTCGTTGTATCGGAGTCGATTGCCACATCCTCGGTAGAGTCTCCACTCGGATCAGGAAGCGCGGAATACTCAGTATAAAACTGATCCACCGCGGTCACTATCGATGTCGCTGCCGCTTGCGCGGAAACCTGCCTTGCCTTTTGAAGCGCAGCATTTCCCGCGGCAAAACCGGCTGCGGCCAGCACTGCGATGATTGCGATTACCACAAGAAGTTCCACCAGAGTGAAACCTTGCTTTGAACTACTACGGATTGGATTTTTCATGTTTTTTTTGGGTTTGAAATATTTCAGTCCGGTCACTTTACCACCAGATGGTTACAGATCCGAACGCATGCACAACGTAATCACTTATAGCTACGCGCGTTAAAAGCGCAATTCTAAATCCCATTTAGGGTCTACTTGTTCTTCCTCGCTATTTTGATTGCTCCAGCATTCTCAGCAGCGGCATCTCGGCACGTTTCCTCGTCGCTTCGTCCATTTCCACCCTTGGTTCCAGATCGCGCAGGCAATTGCGCAGCTTCTCCATTGTGTTCATTTTCATGTAACGGCAATCTGCGCACGCACAGAGATCCGTAGGCCCGGGGATCAGATTCTTGTCAGGACATTCCCTCTTCAGGCGGTGAAGCATCCCACTCTCTGTCACCACGATGATGTCCTTCACAGGCGCGTTTTTACAGAAATGAACCATCTTCTCTGTGGAGCAGACCTCGTCCGCCAAAAGTCGCACCGCCTGCGTGCACTCAGGGTGAGCCACCACCAGGGCATCCGGATACTCCTCCTTGATCCGGCTGATCGATTCCCTCGTGAATTCCACATGCACATAACAAGACCCCTTCCAGAGATCCATTTTCCGACCCGTCTGCTCCATCACCCAAACTCCCAGATTCTCATCCGGGACGAAAAGGATCGGACGGTCCGCCGGTGCCTGGTTCACGATCTTCACAGCATTCCCCGAGGTACAGATCACATCGCAAAGCGCTTTCACTCCACCTGAGCAATTGATGTAAGCGATCACGTAATAATTTTTCTCCGCGTTTTCTTTGAGAAACGCCTCCAGCTGATCTGCCGGGCAGGACTGCTCCAACGAGCATCCCGCGTCCTTGTCCGGCAGTACCACGATCTTGGACGGGTTCACGATCTTCGCAGTCTCCGCCATGAAGTGCACCCCGCAAAAAACGATTACCTCCGCTTCGGTCTCCTTAGCTTTGTAGGCAAGCCCAAGAGAATCCCCCACATAATCCGCCACGTCCTGGATATCACCGGTCTGATAATTGTGCGCCAGGATGATCGCGTTCCTTGTCCTTTTCAGTTCCAGTATCTCGTCATGTAAATCCAAAGCAGCTTGCATGAATCAATCTCCCAGCGACCCACTGAACTTGCAAGACGGAATCTGGTTCGATGATCTCCCTCTTTTACACCCATGAACCTCGATCTTCCTTTGACAACAAAGTTTCAGCAGCAAACTGACAAGCAGATACCAAATACATCTAACGAAACTCAGAAAACAGCCGATTAAGGGACAACAAGGCCACCATACTTCGACTTCGAAAATTCAAGCTTTGCGGTTCAATTTCATTCTCCTAATTCGC
>JBPOGC010000238.1:0-3686 GCA_051251795.1 Luteolibacter sp.
AGAACAAGATGCTGCGGTATAAAATAGGAGGGTTGCGCGGTGGGGCAGTGGGGGTAGGTTGAAATTGTGAATCGGACGCATTTTATGATTTTGAAGGCTGCGGGGGTTTTGGTGGCGGTGTGGGTGGTGGTGTTTGCGGTGCGGAGTTTTGCGGCGGACAAGAAGGTGACGGCGGAGCGGCTGGATGAGGAGGTGGTGGAGGCTGGGTTTGAGGATTGGTCTGGGGGCTCTGGTGGGGCGGCGGAGCGGGAAAGGCGGGAGGAGAAGATCCGGGAGGTGGCGGAGATGGTGAACCGGCTGGATTTCAATGAGCGGCAGAAGAACCGGGAGAGCCGGGCTGGGGAGAGGTTTTTCCGGAAGCTGGATGCGGGGGAGAAGGAGCTGTTCATCGAGCTGACGATTGTGGAGTCGATGGGGAAATTCATGGAGGCGCTGGACCAGATGCCGCCGGATCAGCGGAGGCGGTTTGTGGAGCAGGGGCTGCGGGAGATTTCCGAGGGGCGGACTGAGGAGGATATGGAGCGGGCGGTGGAGATGGATGACAAGCTGCTGACGAAGATCACCCAAGAGGGGATGCGGGCGTATTTCACGAAGGCGAGCGCGGAGACGAAGCTGGATCTGGCGCCGCTGATGGAGGCGATGAATGAGGTGATGCAGGGGCTGAGGGGAAATGAGTTCGGGCCGCGATGATGTGGTTTTTTGACAGAAATATGGGGGCTTTTGGTGAAAGCGGGGGCAAGCCTCGCGCGCTCCAAAGTGGGTTTACTTTGGTGGAGCTGTTGGTGGTGATTGCGATTTTGGGAGCGCTGGCGGGGATCGCGGTGCCAGTGAGTATGTCGATGGCGGCGAAGGGGCGGGAGTCTGCCTGTCTGGTGAATCTGCGGGGGATCGGGGTGGGGCTGCAGCTGTATCTGAATGACAATCAGGGGGTGCTTCCGGTACTGGCCGCGGGTCGGGAGGGCAGGAGTGCGGAGGGGGATGTGCTGGAGACGGTTTTGCTACCGTATGTGGATGAGGAGGGGGTTTTCGAGTGTCCGGCGGATGATGAGGAGTTTGTGAAAACGGGGAGTAGCTATGGCTGGAATGTGACCCAGAACGGGCTGCGGATGAGTGAGGTGGATTTCTTTGGCGAGGATGAGAAGCCGGAGATGGTGCCGTTGGTTTTCGACAAGGAGGCGTGGCATGAGGGGGACACGAATTTCCTGTATGCGGATACGAGTGTTTCCAAGAAGGTGAGATTTGTATGGGGAGGGGAGCCTTAGTTATGTTGGAGGTAAATGGGCTGAACAAGGATTTCGGGAAGAAGCCGGCGCTGCGGGATGTTTCTTTCCGGCTGGAGCGGGGGGAGATCTATGGGCTGCTGGGGCACAACGGGGCGGGGAAGAGCACGACGCTGGGGGTGATCCTGGGGATGGTGGAGCCGAGCTCGGGGGAGGTGAGGATCGACGGGGTGTCGGTGCAGAAGGACAGGTCACGGGCGCTGGGGAAGGTGGGGGCGATTTTCGAGGCTCCGGCGTTTTATGATTATCTGAGCGGGTGGGAGAATCTGAAGATTCTGATGAATTACTCGGGGAAATTCGATGAGAAGCTGGCGCGGGAGGTGGTGGAGAGTGTGGGTCTGACGAAGCGGGTGGGGAGCAAGGTGCGGACTTACAGCCATGGGATGCGGCAGAGGCTGGCGTTGGCGCAGGCGCTTTTACCTGAGCCGGAGCTGTTGCTGCTGGATGAGCCGACGGATGGGCTGGATCCGGAGGGGATCAAATGGTTCCGGGATTTCATTTTGCGGCTGCGGGATGAGCGGGGGATGACTGTGCTTTTCAATTCACATCTGCTGGCGGAGGTGGAGGTGATGTGCGACAGGGTGGCGATTCTGCGGGAGGGGAAGCGGGTGTTCGAGGGGACGGTGAAGGGCTTGCAGGTGGGGGCGCCGGTCTACGAGGTGGAGATGGATGTGTGGGAGGCGGGGGTGGCTGTTATTTCGGTGATGGGAGGGGAGGTGGTTTCCGAGGGGAAGGTTTCACTGCCGGTGGAGGTGGGGGGTGCGGATGTGGTGAGGAGTTTGGTGGAAGCGGGGGTGCGGGTCGGGAGATTTTCTCAGGTTAAGAGGTCGCTGGAGGATTTTTATCTGGGGATGGTGGATGAGGTTTCCAGTGTCGAGTGATCAGTGGGGAACTTGGGTTTAGGGGAAGTGTCTGGAACCACGAATCTTACGAATCGGACGAATCTTTTTTTGCTTGGGTTGGGGAAAGATGCGAAGCACGGAATACACGGAGGACACGGAAGCTTTTGATGAGGAACGATATGAACAGGGGGCTGCCGGGGGGGGCGGAATCAAATCTTACGATCCTTTTTCGCGTGGGTGCTTTTGGGGGCGGGGGGCTTTGCGTTTTCCGGATATGATGTGGGCGAGGAGTAGGAAGGGGAAGGTGACGCCGGTGATCAGGTGGGCGTAGCCGATGAACTGGCGGAATGATTCGCCGGCGGCGTAGTAGAGGAAGTAGGCGGTGAGGATGAGCAGGCCTTGTGCGGAGACGAGAGCGAGGCCGAGGGCGCGCTGGCGTTTTGCTTTCCAGCCGGCGGGGATGTGGCTGGCGAGGAGGTAGCCGTAGAAGATCATCATGAGGAATGCGGCGGCTCCGTGGACTTTGAGTATGGTGAATTGCCAGGGATGTTTTTCGGGGCCGAAGTCGCCTTCGACGGTGATCCAGCGGTTCAGTATGAAGAATGCGATGCCGGTGCACCAGCTGGTGAGGAGGACGGTGAAAAGCCAGCTCCGGTAGGCCCAGGGGATTTTTATGGTGACTCGCGGCATATTTCTCAGGAGGCGGGGGTGGTGTTACCCTGCACGTCTGTGATGTAGGCTATGGCGCGGTATGATTCGAGCAGTTCCTTGCTGTGGGGGGAGAGGGAGGCGATTTTTGTGAGTGCGTCGGCAAGCATGCCGGTGGGGGCAAAGACGGAGACGGTTCTGTCGGAGGGGGCGGGGGTGCCTGTCTCCGGGTGGATTATGGCGTTTTCCCCATCAGGGGAGAAGCAGGCGGAGCTGGATGCGAGGGCGGGGCGCTGCATTTCGATAGGGATGGTTGCGCCTTGGCCGCTGGGGACGCGGATGTGGGCTGTTTCCTGCTGCCAGTGGGTCATGGCGAGGTCGCCGCCGGCGTTGACGATGGCCTGGATGCCGGGAGGGATGGTGGCAAGGGCGCGGTCGATGGCGTAGCCTTTGGCGATTCCTCCGAGGTCTATCTTCAGGGGGCGGTCTAGGCTGATGGTGTTGTTTGCCAGGTGGATGTTATCTGAGGTGGCTGGCGTTTCCGGGATGGGGCCGGGGAGGAGGGCTCTGCGGATCAGGTGGGAGGTGCTTGCTATGTCGAAGAGGCCGCTGGTTTTTTCGTGGAGTTCCAAGGCCAGGGTGAGGACTTGGGTGGTTTCGGGGGACAGGGTGAGGGGTTGGTTTTGGGGAAGGTGGTTGATTTTCGAGAGTTCGCTTTCGGGATCGTGAAAGCTCATCAGTGCCTGGATGCGGGAGATTTCCGCGAAGGCTTCCGTGGTAAGATCCAGGAGGTGGTCTTCGGAGGAGTCGCCGGAGATTTCAATTTCCACGTAGGTGCCGAGGAGGGGGGTGCAGCGGCGGATGGTGGGCATGGGTTTTTTTTGTGCTACTGGTTTTTGCTTGGGTTGGTTGGGTT
>JBPOGC010000239.1:0-3612 GCA_051251795.1 Luteolibacter sp.
TGCTGCTTCTTCCTCTTCGGAAGGAGCGGACTCCGCAGGCGCGTCTTTGTTGAGATCTTTCAGGAGACCGGCTGTCACATCGGTAGCGTCCTTGGTATAGAGAAGGAAAGGAACCTGTGAGGTGCTGAGGCCGGACTTGTCGAAGACGTAGTCGTAGTTGTCAGCAGTTGCCTTTTCTTCGACGAGTTTGCGGATTTCCTCGAGAATGCCTTTCATGCGTTGAACCATTTTCTCGTTGAGAGCCTGGTTGCGGCGCTGGAGGAATTCGCGACGCTCACGGTCGAGGGCGATGCCTTCCTGCTGTTGCATCTGCCAGTCCTTGAAGAGAGTCTGCTTCTTGGAATCGTTGATTGCCGGATCCTCGATTTGCTTTTTGAGGTTGCCGAGGTTGGTTTCCAGTTCACGGATGCGGGCGAGGCGCTCGTTGTTGTCCTTCTGGATGCGGGCGCGCTCCACGTTGATTTGTTTCTGTGCCTCGTTGGTGCGGTAATATTGTTTGAAAAGCTCCTGCATATCCACCGTGGCGATCTTGAGTTTCGCTTCTTGTGCAGTGGCGGTGGAAATGAGCGTGGCTGCGAGTGCCATACCGAGGAATCGTCGAATTAGAGTCATGTTTAAGATAGTGGTTACGAATGAATGTCTGGCGACATTGCAGGGAAAATGTGAGGCCGTCAACCGACAACCTGACTCACTTGTAGCGTCTCGGAGAAGTTGAATTGTCTGGCTGGATTTGAAGAATAAGAAAATCCATTGGTGGAATCCATGGGAACTTGTGCCGGTTTTTCCCGCAGGGGTTTCTGTATCCAGCGGTCAGAATTTCTCGAAAGGGGCGGAGTCCAAGAGTGATGAGTCCAATTTCCCATGAACGATGTGATTTTCGGGTTTTGGGAAGTGCTGTAGCCGTAGCTTTCGGGGAATTCTGCAGGTTCATTGTTCCGGCGGTTTCCGTAGGGATTTTTTCTGGGAGAGGGCGCGTTTGTCTGCGACGGAGCGTTGTTTTGAGCGCCGGGATCTACGGCGTTTCTGTCGGCGTAGCTTTTCGATGGCCTGGGTTTTGGCGGTGGCTTTGCCGTTTGCGATTGCGTCGAACTGATCGCAGAGCTCCCGGCGGGCGAGGAAACGGTTCATTTCTCTGGAACGCTCGACCTGGCATTTGATGGCAATACCGGTGGGCAGGTGTTTCAGGAAGACACAGTTGGAGGTTTTGTTAATCTTCTGGCCTCCGGCGCCCGAGCCACGGACGAATTTTTCCAAGAGATCGGCCTGCCATATGCCGAGAGTGGCCATACGTTTCTCCAGATTCGCGATTTTGTCCGGAGAGGGGAGGTTCATGGGTGGGAATTTGATTGAAGGATGGCTTGTGGTTCTAAGGCTGTTGGTTTTCCGAACCTCTGTGCCGGGATATCTCTTGCTGGAGTGAATTCAGCCTTTCAGCAGGTAGCGGGAGTTCCACATGTAGTTCCAGCCGGAGATTACTGTAAGACCCACTGCGAGGATGAGACTGATAGGAAGGAGCCATGCGCCATCTCCCCAAGGACGCGTCAGGTTGTGAAAGAAATTCAGGAAGGGCGGGAGGGTTTCCATGGTCTCCAGAGTGAGCCAGACAAGGCCGGAAATGAGGTAGGTGAGCTGGGCACCCGTTTTCCATTTCCCAAGACGATCCGCGGCAAGCACCTGGCCTGCCTCTATGGCGATCTGGCGCAGGCCGGTCACAAGGAACTCGCGGCCGATTATGAGGGCGGTGATCCAGACGGGGCAGATGCCCTTTGCACTCAGGACGACGAATGCTGAGCTAACGAGGATTTTGTCGGCGAGGGGATCGAGCAGTTTCCCCAACGGGGTGACCAGCCCCATTTTCCGTGCAAGCCAACCGTCTATATAATCGCTGATGGCGGCGATGACGAAGAAGGCCAGCGCAATGGAATGCGCGACAGTGCTCTCCCAGGCGACAAAGATAACAAAGCCGGCTGTGAGAAAAAGTCGTGAAAGGGTGATCGCATTTGGAAGGTTCACGCCGGGAATGTGAGAAATTGATGGAGGAAAGGCAACAAGGGGTTGCGTTCATTCGCGTGTTCTTCTACCCAACGGGTATCCGGAAATCCGGAATAATTATTATGAGTAAAAGTGACTTTGGACTAATCGGGCTGGCTGTAATGGGTCAGAATCTTGTTTTGAACGTGGAATCGAGGGGCTTTCAGGTCTCCGTCTACAATCGTACGACCAGTACGATGGAGGATTTCGTTTCCAAGCATCCGGACAAGAAACTTGTTGGTGAGGAGACGCTGGAAGGATTCGTGGAGTCTCTGGCCTCCCCGCGCAAAATCATGATCATGGTGAAAGCCGGTGGCCCTGTGGACAAGGTGATCGAGTCTCTCATCCCGCTCTTGGACAAGGATGATATCATCATCGACGGTGGGAACTCTCTCTACACGGATACGGAGCGCCGCGACAAGTGGCTCTGCGATCTTGGTTTCCGTTTCATCGGAGCAGGTGTCTCAGGTGGTGAAGAAGGTGCTCGCAAGGGCCCTTCCATCATGCCGGGCGGCCCTGTATCCACTTGGGATGTCATGCAGCCGATTTTCGAAAGCATTTCCGCAAAGGTGGATGGCGAGCCCTGTGTGACACACATCGGAACAGGTGGCGCAGGTCACTACGTGAAAATGATCCACAATGGCATCGAGTATGGCGACATGCAGCTCATCTGTGAGGCATACAACATCTTCAAAGCCGCTGGCTTCACTCCTGCCGAGCTCGCAACCGTCTTTACCGATTGGAACAACGGCGACCTGGAAAGCTACCTGATCCAGATCACTGCGAAAATCTTCGAACAGAACGACCCGGAAACAGGCGGCGCGCTTGTGGACATGGTTCTTGATACCGCTGGTCAGAAAGGCACCGGCCGCTGGACACTGATCAATGCCGTGGAGAACGCGGTTGTGATCTCGACCATCAATGCCGCCGTGGAAGCGCGCATTCTTTCCTCACTGAAAGAGAATCGTGTTGCCGCGAGTGAATTCCTCAAGGGGCCGAAGGCGGAAATCACCGGAGACAAGGCGGAGCTGGTGAAGAAGGTTCACGACGCGCTCTTTGCATCCAAAATTATTTCCTACGCACAGGGGCTCGATCTCATCGCGACCATGGGTGCTGAGAAAGACTGGGGACTGGATCTCGGAAAGATCGCCGCGATCTGGCGTGGTGGTTGTATCATCCGCGCACGCTTCCTCAACGACATCACCGACGCCTACCGCAAGGATCCGGAGCTGAGCAACCTCATGCTTGCTCCGTTCTTCACCGGGCTTCTCAACGAGTTCCAGCAAAACTGGCGTGAGACGGTTTCCATCGCCGCATTGGCAGGTATTCCGATCCCGGCATTCACAGCTTCGCTCGGTTATTACGACAGCTATCGCAACGCTGTGCTTCCAGCGAACCTGCTGCAGGCTCAGCGCGACTTCTTCGGTGCTCACACGTATGAGCGCACGGACAAGCCACGTGGCGAGTTCTTCCACACGGATTGGCCTGAGGTTATCGCGTGATCCAACCGAATCATATTCTATGAGAAAACGGCCAGGAGTGATTCCTGGCCGTTTTTTATTGTCCCAAAGAGTTGGTCAG
>JBPOGC010000024.1:0-25776 GCA_051251795.1 Luteolibacter sp.
TGCGGCTGACGAAATCAAGGAAACTCCGGCGGAGTAGTCGTTTGGACTTTCAAAAAGAGCGCGGACTCTCAATGGATTTCAAGCAACTTTCAGGCTGGGCTGAGGAGGAGGTTTCTCAAATCAGGAACGTCTTGCCCGGGGAAGTGTCGGAGCTTGCGGCGGCATGTCCTGTTTCATTCGAGGATCGTCCTGAAACTGCGGATGATCTTGAAGACGGTGTGCTCGGCTTGTTCGAGGGTGCGTCATTGGTGGAGGAGCCCGGGCCTGATGCGATGCCGAGGATCAGGCTTTTTCATGGAAATCTGTGGGGCTTCGCACAGCGCGACGAACAGGATTTCCGTGACGAGGTTGCTACGACTTACCTCCATGAGCTGGGTCACTACCTCGGCTGGGATGAAGAAGAGGTTGCGGAACGCGGACTTGAATGAACTGATGACAGCCATGGAACAACCGCCTCCGATGCGATCCGATTTCTTGAACCAGCAGGATGAGTCGCATCTGAAGGTGATCTCGATCTGCCACTATGTTCTTGGCGGGTTTTGTCTGCTGGGCTTGTTGTTTTTGATCGGACATTTCGTGATGGTGATGTTTTTTTTCAAAATGGCCGAGCAGCAGAAATCGGCAGTGGCTGAAATGAGACCCCCTGCTCTGGAGGAGTTTGCGGAAGTGGAAGGAAGTATGGCGAGGATGGAAATTGAAGTCGCTCCAGCTGCTCCCGTAAGTCCTGTTTCTTCCACTGCATCCACAGGTTTTCCAAGCGAGATCATGCCCCTGCTGATCGGCTTTTATGTGGTTTTCGGGATTATTTTTGTCGCGATGTGCGTGTGTAACGTGCTGTCGGGTCTTTATATCAGGAAGCGGAAGAACCGGATTTTTTCCTACATCGTCGCCGGGATCAACTGTTGCCACTTCCCACTTGGGACTGCACTGGGGGTATTCACTTTCATCGTCCTTTCACGGCCTTCGGTGAAGTTGGCTTACGATCAGAACCAGCAGGTCTAGGGGACTTCCGTTTTTGAAAGAGCGGTTTCGATCAGTTCCAAAGGGTCGAGATCCTGCTCGGTGAGAATGCGATGACGCATGACAGCGGAAAAGACTGCCTGGATGTGATCCGGGTAGACGGCGGGGGCGCCTTCCAGAAAAGCGTTTGCTCGAGCCGCTTTCAATAATGCCAGGGATGCGCGGATTGAGACGCTCTGATCAGATCCGGCCAGCCGGCGAAGGCCTTCGCAAAGGGATGTGATGTAATTTGCCACAGCAACTGAGACCGGCGTGCGCGCGGCTTGTTCCTGAAGGGCGATGATGGTTGCTCCCTCGACTATGATCTCGGAGGATTTTACGGGAGCCGTATGGCGATTCGCATGTGCGAGTATGATCTCCGTTTGCAACGAGGCATCGGGAAGGGACATTTCCATGGAGAGTAGGAAGCGGTCAAGTTGCGGCTCCGGGAGGGGGAAGGTGCCGTTCGGGTGAGTGTCATTCTGGGTGGCAATTACTATGAATGGCGTAGGTAGGGCGTGGCTGACCCCGTCGATGGTTACCTGGCTTTCGTTCATGCTCTCCAGGAGTGCGGATTGTACACGGGGAGAGGTGCGGTTGATTTCGTCTGCCAGCAGGCAGTTTGCAAACACGGGGCCGGGGATGAACTCAAAAGAACCCAGATCGCTGCGAAACATGCTGTGCCCCAGCAGATCCGATGGCAGGAGATCCGGAGTGAACTGAATTCGCTTGAAAGTGCCGCCGATGGAGCTGGCGAGCGTGTGTGCAAGTGTGGTTTTGCCGATGCCCGGTGCTCCTTCGATCAGGATGTGACCATTTGCGAGCAGGGCTGTGAGGAGGATTTCGGTCGGCTTTTCCGAACCGATCACGGTGGAAACGAGATGCCGACGCAGTGGTTCGAGAGTGGTGGAGTTCATGGCTTGAGAGTGGCTGCGTATTTCCCGATGACTTTCGGATAGAGCTCGTGCTCTACGGTCTGGATACGGGAGTGGAGGGTTTCGGAGGTGTCGTTTGCCAGTATGGCCACTGACTGTTGTGCCAGGATGGGGCCGGTATCCATGCCTGAGTCCACGATGTGGATCGTGACTCCGGATTCGGAAGCGCCCGCTTCGAGAGCTTGTTCCCATGCGTTGATTCCGGGGAAAGCGGGGAGAAGGGAGGGGTGGACATTGAGTATACGACCGGGAAAGGCATTCAGCAGAGGGGCTTTTACCAGACGCATAAAGCCTGCTAGGCACACCAGGTCCACGCCGGTTTCTTTCAGTCTGTGAGCCGTTTCCTTTTGTGCTTCCAAGGGGAACTTGGAGCGGTGTGATGTGCAGTTGATCAGCGCGCATTCGATGCCGTTGGCTTTGGCGCGTTCCAGGATGTGGCCGTCAGGGTTATCGGATAGGACGATGGCGATACGTGCCTGGAGTGTACCTGTCTCTATTGCGTCAAGTATTGCCTGCATATTGGAGCCGGAGCCTGATCCTAAAATTCCGAGGGTGAGCATGATTGGTTTCTAAAATGGAATGACTGTTTTTGATTTTCTAAATCCGGTAACTTCCTGCGTTTTTCAAGGCTGTATCGGTCACTGGAGAGGGATTGCAAATGAGGTCGATGAGCCCGTCCCAGTGCTCCTGGCCTGAAAGGATCTGAACCTCAATGCGCAAAAAATAGATCGGGACGTTCACCTCGGTGGGGCGGGGGAAGCGTACCGCATCCTTCTCTGTGGTGACAATAAGTTCCATGTCCCGCTCCACGCAGCGCTGCATGAACTGGTCGATATCGCGGCGGTTGAAGCGGTGGTGATCGGAGAAACGGCGGTTGATTTCCACCTTTGCCCCCAGGTTTTCGAGGGATTGCTCGAAGCTTTCCGGAACGGCGATTGCGCTGATGGCACCGACCCATTTGTCCTTCAGGAAATCCAGTGGCTGGAGCTCACGGGTGTATAGGTTCTCAAGGTGAATGGGGCTGTGCGCGCAGCGGATGATGTCTGCGGTGGGGTTGTATTTCCTTATGCGGGAAATGAGATCCGTATTCGGGCTGCCATCGCATTTCGTGATAAGGATGTAGCTGGCGCGGCGGATGTTGCGCGGCGGCTCGCGGAGGGTGCCGCGCGGGAGAAGGCAGCCGGTGCCGAAGGGTGAGCGGGAATCGACGATCACGATGTCGAATGAATGCCCGAGATCCAGGTATTGCATGCCGTCATCTAGGATCAGGGTCTCGGCTCCCAGCTCGGATGTTGCGAAGCGAGCGCCTTTTACCCTGTCTTTGTCAACGACGACAGCTACGCCATCGAGATTTTTCGCGAGCATGAACGGCTCGTCTCCGGCGAACTTGGAGTCGAGCATAAGCGCGCTGCCGGTGGAGACGACACGTGGCATCCTGGAGCTTGGGATGAGCTTGCCGTGCTTGTCTTTCCAAACCTGGGCACGACCGAGTTTTTTGCTTTTATAGCCCCGGGAAAGGATCGCCACTTTTCTTCCCCGGTTTCTCAATGATTTTGCCAGCAACTCTACAACCGGGGTCTTGCCAGTGCCACCTACTGTCAGGTTCCCGACGGAGACGACCTGGGTCCCGGTGAATTCCTGGTGTTTCCATCCTTTCCGGTAAAGGTGGAGGCGGGTCTGGACGAGGAGCCGGAAGATGCCGGAAAGCCCGAACATCAGGAGCCGCATCATGGACGCGCGGAAGCCCTGCACGCGTCCGAAGATCACGTCCGCACCCCATTGTTCCAGTTCTTCTATCCGTTCTTTCATTGCTGCCACCCGGCGGGGATAGCTTGGGGAGGGGTGGAACTGGCGGCAAGTATCCGTTTTGCCGATGCGTGACTATTGGCGAGAGCTTATCTTCTGTATGCTTTCCGGCGGTATTTTCCGTCGCCGATGGAGAGCACTTCCATGCGGGTGTAAGACAGGCCTTTTTTCCGGAAACCGAGGATCTTTGCGGCGCGTGGGCTTACATCGAGATAGCGGCCGGCGATGAACGGCCCCCTGTCATTGATGCGGACGACCACGGATTTCCCGTTTTCGGTATTTGTGACACGAACCAGGGCGGGGAGGGGAAGGGTTTTGTGGGCGCCTGTCAGGTGGCGGGATTTGACTTTTTCGCCAAGGGAGGTGTTGCCGCGTCTAAGGCCGAAGAAGCTGGACTCGTCATACCATGAGCAGATGCCGGATTCCGTATGTCCGAGGCCTTGCTCTACGCTCATCGGATGATACGTCTGGCCGCGAACGGTATATGAACGTGTGACGTATCCTTTGTATCCGCTGGGGCGGGATGCGCATGAGACCTGGAGCAAAAGTGAAGCCGATACCAAGAGGAAGGCGCACGACCGAAGGTGTTTTTTCATGAGTAATCCTACCGGGAGCTTCACGATTCGTCACGCTCGCGGATCACCTGCAGGCTTGTCGCGACTTTTTCTTTCATTTCCTTTCCCGGTCGGAATTTCACTGCGGCGCGGGCGGGGATCAGAACGTCCTTGGACGGGTTCTTTGGGTTTCTGCCGACTTTCGCCTTCGTCTCACGGACGTGGAATGCACCAAAGTTTCTGAGTACCACATCATTGCCTTGTGAGAGTGATTCGGTGATTTCGGAAATCAGCGCTTGGACGACTTCGTGAACCTCCAGTTGAGTGGTTTCCACTCCTCTCAGTCCGAGTTGGTCAGTGATCTTTATTACTAGCTCGCGTTTGGTTATCGTTGCCATTTGTGTCTCGGGAGAGGTTGCATCGGAAAGCGTCGCGTTTAAAACACGCTCCCTAGGGTTTGTCTCGAAAAAACAAAGGTTTCAATGCGTTTTTTATGCCAAATCCTGACGCTGCGTCATCTTGTTGAAAATAGTTAGATCGGGAAATTGCTTATATACTTATATAATATCTGGCTTCGAACAATTCTTTGTCATTGAAAAAACTTGGGAACAGGAGGACGCCGGAGACATCAGTTCGGCGAGATCATCTTTGTAGCTGACGGCGAGTTGATCCGAGGGCACTGGAGTGCCGAAAATGAATGCCACAGGATTCTTGATACCCTCTATCGTGAGAATCATCCGCAGATCGCGCAGCCAACGCTGTGAAGTATTTTGCGATTCTAGGACGTACAACTCACAATTGCTTCTCTCCCTGGCTGGATGGGTCTTGATTTGTTAGGATGCCTTAATGATTGACTTTTTCCCTCCGAGTCTATATCAGAGTTTGCGTTGAGTGCTTCGACTTCCATTTCCTTCCTTTGTCCATCTTGTTCGACAAAGCTTACAATTCCTAGCCAGATGGCAGGGGTGACCGGACCTTGTCCACATTGCCAGGTGCTTATCCAGGCTCCGTATCCGGTATCGAGAGAGCCAGTAGAACAACAACAGCCGCCACAATCACAATACGTCCAAGCTCCGGCTCCGGCTCCGCAGGAGCAGGTCGCAATTCCGCAGCAAGAACTGGAGCACGCGGCACCTCAGCCGCAACATATCTCTCCTCCTGAACAGATATCTCAATCCGCCGCGCCTGAGCCTGCGCAGCTTACCGAGTCGCAAGCTTCTCCCACAGTCTTGCGTCCAGAGCCACGGCAGCTGCCGAATCGCTCCGAACAACTGAAGCACCCGACCCGTGTCCGGCGTGATCCCAGTGGGGATATCCAGCCCCATACCCCTGCGCCGACTCCCTCAGCGGCGCGTCAGCGGCGTAGTGGGATTCTCAGGTTGGTGGTTCCTCTCATTTTTGTCTGTTTATCGCTTGGAGTGGTCTACGGGACGATGAAATTTCTGAAAAGGGATCCTGCCAACGCCTCGAAAACCGATTCCTCAGGGGAAGTTGTCAGAAACATTCTTCCTGCCGATACCGAGGATTCCTTCGAGAGCCTGACAGGTGAAGGTGCCGGAGGTTTGCCAGCAGGTGATCCTTCCATGTCCAACATCGGGGATGCGACGAAACTGCCTGTCGCGTTACAGGCGGTGGATGGTGGTGTGGCGGCATTGGAGGTGCTTGAGAAATTTCTGGCAATGAACAGTCTGGAAGAAAGGCTTCCACATCTGGAATCCAAGCTTCCCGAGGCCGATCTGGTTAGTTCCGTATTGAACGGTCCGCTTCAGGAGGTGCAGGAAATCACCACTGACATACGCGAGACAAACACCCTCGAGCAGCTCACAGATTATTATTACTACGTTAATTTCATCAATGAGGAGGGAAATGTGAATCCGCAGACCGTACTTGTCAGGACACGGGGTTCCGGTGCTCCGAAGGTGGTGGTCGATCCGTTCCTGGATCTTTATGGCGGACGGTTCGCACGATTCGCCGCGACGCCAACAAAGGAAGCGGGGACTTTCCAGTTGATCATTTCCGCAGGTGCCTATTGCTATGACGAGGTTCCCGATCCGGAAAAGAAGTATACTCTGAAGATACTCTCGAGGGATGACACCAAGGAGATTTCGAAGGCGTATTTCGGGAAAAAATCCGATATCGGTTATACGCTAAGGGACGAGACGTCCGGTCTGGCCTATGGGCAGGCGAAGGCGTGCACAGTGTTCATGCGATGGAATTTGGAAGATGATCCGAAGAATCCGTTTCTCGAAGCTCTTGAAATCAAGGCTTTGAACTGGAATCCCTGAGGCTCGGTCCGAGCGCATCCCAACCGCCGTAGAGGACTTTTACCTCCGGCCCAAGATCCAGAGCCCGGATTCTGTCTGCGATCTGTCTGCTTGTGCCGCAGGCTTCACTGCCGCAATACACGACCACGATCTGAGCCTGCATGACAGCCATGGCGCCTTCGGCTTCAAAGGCATTGGCATCTTCCCGCGCATCGAGGTTCCAGAGAATTGAGCCGGGGGGGCTTTTCGCTTCCCATTCCCCGCGCGTGCGGGCATCCACCCACAAGGCGTTTTCCGGGACATCTTGCAGACAGATTTCATCCGGCTTCAGCAGCGATGAATCACAGGTGAAAGCGGTTTCCTCAGGCGGGCCGTTTACCAGCCACGTGGCTCCGGCCGCGGCAAGTGAAAGGCCGGCAACAACGGAGAACTGAGCGAGCGAGTTCATGGTTTTTTCGTCGGAACTTTCACGACTGCGAAGCCCTGTTGGAGTTTCTGTTTCTTCACATCCACGTCGGTGTTGATTCTTACGATGGAAAGCGCCGGGCTGTCCGTGACTTTCGGGGTGATCTGGATCTGGTAGTGCTTGCCTTTTTCAACGGCCACGAGCTTTGTTTCGAAATTCTCGTTGCTGGTGCTGATCCCAGTGACGTGGATGGGTTTTTCGTAGTTCATTTTGACATCCATCGTCTTCGTGGCCGACTCTTCGCCTACTTCCCACTTCAGGGTCTTCGGCTCCACGGCGATGATGACCGGGACGTGGACACGGAGCATGATACTGGCCGAGGGCTTTTCATCGGGATCACCATCGAGCCAGATGTGGATGGGCTTCTGGACAGTGCCCTGGAAGGTGCCAACATCAAAGACGGCGCGGATCACACCGCTTTCACCGGGCGCATAAGAGAGTTTGCCATCTGCTATGGTAACTTCCATGCAGGAGCAACCTGCATCTGCGGAGCGGATTTTGATGGCTTCTGAGCTGGAGTTGGTGAACTTGAAATCCTGGACGATGCTTTCGTCCTCGATGCCAAGATCCGCATCAATGGTGTTTTTCTCAAATTTCAGGGCACCGGCTGAGGCCAGGATGCCGAGACAATACCAGATGATCGCTACTGTTTTCATACAGTCACTATGACACCGCGATTCACTCCGGTGCAAGCGCTACGGAAATAATGAGAGTCCCTCCACGCCACTTTGGCCCCAGGATGAAAAGCGGTCGGCCGCTGCTGAGTGCGGCGTCCGTCTTGAGGACTTTTTTGTTGGCGAGCCAAAGCTCAAGATCCAGCGAAACGGATTCTTTGTTCGGGCGGTTCCGGGTCTCAAAGCGAACCAGGATCTCATCGGATGGGCGGAGCGGTTGCGCCCAGTTTTCATAGCTGCGGAAAATGGATTGTTCTTCTGCACCCATGGTGCGGTAGTGGGCGAATTTCAGTTTCTCCTGGCTCTGCAACTGTCGGCTGATCTGGGTGGAGACTTCTTCTGCGCGCTCACCTGCCGCTGCCGGATCGCCGTCCGTGCCGAAATAGACGGTGACTTCCAGCTTGCCGATCACCGAGCTGCCCTGGTCTTCCTGGGCGCTTACCCATGGAGTGAGAATCGAGACTGCAATGAGGATGATCGCTGCGAACCGGCTGGGATGGAGCAATGTGTTCATTGGCCGATGGTGTCTTTTGGTTTGTGCTCACGGTTGGCTGTCCGATCGGATTCGCGTGCGGTGGGGATGTAGACCGTTTCGGAGAAATCCATGGAATCCGGGATCGCGGCAATGCCTTGCAGGACGATGAGCGTGGAGCCCGCGCTGGAAGACCATTCGGCATTCACTCCCTCTTCTGGTGTGTAGACGACCGGTTGCATGACAGGCGGATTGATGGCCGTGACAGTTTCCTTTTCAGAGGATTGGCGGCCGATGCCGAAGGCGAGAACCATACCTGCGCAAGCGGCGGCTGGCATGAGCCACGATTTCCAGAATGACGTTTTGCTGCGTGCGGAGGCAGCCGGTTTCGTTTCCCCGGCCTCCATCTCGCGGATGCCCTGGTGGATGCGGCTTAGGAAGAAGTCAGGGTATGGCAGTTCTTCATCGGCGGGGATGTTCTCGGACATCATGTTGCGAAATGAGCGCAGCTCTTCGCGGGCGGCAAGCTGCTCCGGTTGATTGGCAGCCCATGCGTCCATTTCGACGAGTTCGTCGCCGCTGAGTTCGTCGTCCAGCCATAGGGCCAGCTTGGTTTCATCGGGATTCATATTCATCTTTCAATAAGGTTTGAAGTTTCTGGCGGGCGTAGAAAAGGCGGCTCATGACAGTGCCGAGTGTGCAGTCCATGACCTCGGCGATTTCCTTGTAAGACAGGCCTTGGACGTCTTTGAGAAGAATGGCCTCGCGGTGGTCTTCGCTGAGTTTTCCAAGGGCGCCTTCGATTTTTTCGCGTAGCTCGGCGTTTTCCAGAGCCGCATCCGGCATTTCCGTGAAGGAGGGTGCGGTGCGGGCGGAGGGATCGATGCTGTCGCGGTTGAAGATCTCGTCATTGATCTCGCCAGCGCTCTCGATTTTCCGTTTCCGCACCCAGTCGTAGACGACATTGTGCGCGATGCGGAAGATCCAGGTGGAGAAGCGTGAGCGCGCCTCGAATTTCGGGAGGGCTTTCCACACTTTTATGAAGACGTCCTGGGAGAGATCCCAGGCATCCGCATCGTTTTTGACCATGTTCCGTATCATTCCGTAAATTTTTCCCTGATGTCTGGTGACGAGCGCGTCGTAGGCACTCATGTCACCTTTCTGAGCCAAGGCGACGAGGCGGAGATCTTCTTGGGGATCTGCCGCATTGTCATCCGGAGCGGCGTCGCCACTCCTGCCTTGCGGAGGTTTGGACGGATTGCCGGATGATTTATTCATGGGAAAGGGTGGCTTTTTTCACGAACAAGCCATGTGCGGACTTTGATGCCAGTGAGGCCGGCGCGCAACGCAAGAATGAGGTTTCAGCCGCTGTCTGAACTGAAAACTGGTCAATCCGCTTTTCACGCGATAGGTATAGTTGGAAATGGATAGTGGCATTCAGGAACGGCTCGATGATTTTATACGGCAGAAGGGTCTCCGGCGTACGGTGCAGAGGGAGCGTATCGTGGAGGTGGTGTTTTCGCGCGATGAGCATTTTACGGCGGATGAGCTTTTCGACAGGGTGCGGAAAGTGGACAAGGATACCTCACGGGCGACGGTCTACCGGACACTCGGGCTGCTGGTGGAGGCGGATTTGCTGCGCCAGATCGATCTGGGCGAGAGCCAGGTGACGTATGATCCGAACTTTCTGGACAAGCCTTCGCACAATCATCTGGTCTGTGCGGACTGTGGCCATGTGGAGGAGTTTGAGGACGGGAATGTGGACATCCAGACGGACTGCCTGACACGGCGGCTGGGGTTCAAGCTGCTGAGGCAATCGATCAAGATCGAGGCGAGCTGTGAGGAACTGCGACTCAAGGGGCGCTGCCAGAACATGATCACATCCCGACTTTCCGGAAGACGCCTGCGGAAGAAACGCTGAAATGGCTGTGCTGAAACCGCGCTTCGAGGTGGCCGCCGCGGATGCGCCGGACGACTTTCGCAAGGCCTTGGGGGAATGGTTTTCCGAAAAGGGGAAGGACTATCCATGGCGGCGAACGCGGGAGCCGTATCCGGTGCTGGTATCGGAAATGATGCTCCAGCAAACGCGGCTGGCGACGGTGCTGGGGAAGGGCTACTATACGAGGTTCCTTGAGAAATTCCCGGATGTGCGGAGTCTGGCGGAGGCGGATGATGAGTCGTTGCTAAAAGCCTGGGAGGGTCTTGGTTACTATAGAAGGGCGCGGATGTTGCGGGAGACAGGGAGGGCGGTGTTGCGTGATCATGGTGGGGAGTTTCCCTCGGATGAAGCGGCTTTGTTGGCTTTGCCGGGAATCGGGCCGTATACGGCGGCGGCTTTGCTGTCGTTTGCTTTCGGAAAAGTCTCGGCGCTGGTGGATGGCAATGTTTCGAGAGTGCTTGCCCGGCTGACGGATGATTTTTCCCTGATCGACTCCACAGCAACCGTAAAGGAGCACCGGAAGCTGGCCGCCGCGCTCTGTGATCCTGCCGATCCGCGCAGGCACCACTACGCGATGATGGAACTTGGTCAGACTGTTTGCTCAGTAGGTGTGCCGCACTGTGAAAGCTGTCCTGTTACGAGATTCTGCAAGTCATCTTCTCCTGAGGTGCTACCTATGAAAAAAGCCCGGGCAAAGATCACCCGGACAGCGGAGCATGCGGTATGGATCCGGGATGAAGATGGACGCGTGCTGCTCCACAGGGAAGCCGGAAAGCGCAGGACCGGTTTGTGGAAGCTTCCTCTTCGCTTGGAAGCGCAGTGCGAAGGGCTGAAGGTGATTTATGAAAATTCCTACGCCATCACCCGCTACAAGGTGCTTCTGAAAGTCTATGGGGGAAACACAGGCTCGGAGCCTGAATCTGGCGATGAATGGGTGGAAGTGGAGCGCCTGGGCGAATTGCCACTTGCTGCGCCTTTCCGCAGGGCGGTGGAGCGATTGTTGGTTGATTTTTAAAATCAGGTGTGACGGAATGCCCCGGCTATGCTTCTCTTACAGCGGATGGAACGATTTTTATTGAAGCTGGGTGCCCCGATCCTGTGTTTTTTGACACTTTCCTGTGTTTCGGTTTCTCCCGAGTCTCCTCCTCCGGAGACTCCGGGCGCGATGGCCAGGCAGATTGTCCGGCAGCGGCTTTCCGCAGTGGTGGTCACCAGTCGCGATGAGCTTGGAAGCTGGGTGAACCAGAAATTTTCCATGAAAAACGCTCCCAAGGACGCGGATGGAGGCTCGGCCGCTCCTATCACAGAGGATGGCTATTTCCTCACTGCGGATCATGTGCTTGCCAGATCTCCTGATAAAAATGTGTTCATCATTTATGGGAATGGAGGTCGCATAGTCACAGCGAAGGCACGCATCGTCTGGCGTTCTTTTGCGGATGATCTGGCCATCCTGCACCTGCCGATGAAAACCCCTTATTATTACAACTGGACTCCGCCTGATGCCCGGCTCTTACCGGGGCTGCAGATTATCCATGGCGGCATGGCCACCGGTTTCAAATCCCAGCCTGGAAAGCTACGCACCTCGCTTTCTCCCCAGGGGGCATTCACGATGAACCGCAAATTCAAAATCGACATTCCCCTGAAGCCCGGCGACAGCGGCGGCCCGGTGGTCGATGCCTGGGGGAACCTGGTCGGGATCAATTCCGCGGTGGAGTTTCTGGTGCCACTGGAGACAGCCATTTTCATCGACTCTGAAGGAAATCGCCCGAATACGTTAAAAATCGCTAGGATTATCGCCAAAGACCGCAAACGTTAGGCAAGTATGATTTTCCGAAGTGTAGTGCCTGTAGTCCTCCTTTGTGGAATCATGATGTGGTCGGGATCGTGCAGCCCCGCGACCAGTGACGGTTATATCCGCCGCACCGCTTCCGCTGCAAATGACCGTATTATGCTTGTCCGCAGCGAGCCGGTGACATTCGGGCACACACGCCTTTCGGCCCTGTCCCACCTGTATCCGGATCTCGGGATTTTTCTCCGCTCCAAGGGCTATCCCGGCTTTCTGGCCGAGACCAACAAGGGAGGAAGCCGTTACCTGATTCTCTATTATCTGGATCAGCGGGAAGCCTATGCCTGCCGCAGTGGGATTGGGAAATCACGCGAAGCGGAGTTTTCCGGCCCGTATCCTATCACTGACAGCGAGGCGAAGACCTTGGGTGAACTGCTTGAGAAGTCGGAAGGAGTCAGCTGAACAAGGCGTTTCCACCCCTGGAATTTCCTTGCATCGGGTTTTCTGGTATTTAGAATCAAAGAGTTCGGGTGATCTTTCATTCGTTCATACATAATCGAGCAATTGCTCAAAATAGTATAAACCCATAACTAATACAAGATAATGAAAAACAGTATACAAAGAAGACGCGGTTTCACCCTGGTGGAACTTCTCGTCGTGATCGTGATCATCGCATCACTCGCCGGACTCACCGCACCGATGGTGATCCGCCAAAGGAAAAAAGCAGACCAGACCGAAGCAATCTCCAACGCCCGCCAGATCGGCTTCGCGATGCTGGAATTCGAAGTGGAGTATGGAAGCTTCCCGGATGAAAGCACTCTTGAGGAAGTTTCTGACATCTTTGATACATCCACTGTTAACGGTAAAGCCGGCTCTAACTCGAACGGCTACTTCAAACAGCTTTTCCAGGCTGGAATCACTCAATCCGAGCAAATGTTCTATGCGAAAACAGGACTGACAAAAAAACCTGACGGTGACATCTCCACAGACGCTGAGGCACTTGCGGCTGGTGAAGTCGGATATGGTTACATCCTGGATGGAAGGGACGGCTTGAGTACAGCAGGCAATCCGGCTCGTGTTGTAGTTGCGACTCCTCTGAACGAAGAAGGAACAGCTTTTGTCGGAGATCCCTTCGATAAGAAGGCTGTAATCCTGAAAATCGATAACAGCGTCAGTTCCGTGAACATCAAGATCACGAACGAAGATGAGAATGAAGGAAACGCGATCGTCGGAGGTGACGATCTGCTGGATTCTTCAAACAACATCTGGGGCAGTGTGTCGCCTTCCATAGTGCCTCCCCTTGATAAACGTGAACGGAGTACGCTCCGCGACTAAGATCACAATGAAGTAAAGAGATATGCCGCCTTCCATAGCGGCTTCTCTTGAAAACTGAATTTGTTAGGCTTTACAGCCTGCCAACATCACACACAAAACCGGACGTCTTGCAGGCGTCCGGTTTTTTCATTTGCGGGTAATGGTTTCCCAGCCGAAGCATCCGTCTAGCGTCATCATTCCTATGTCCGAAAAGAAACCATCAGCTGCCTTCATGCCCTACCCGGTCTCGACCTTGAGTCCGAAAATCATTCCAAACGATCTGACTTCGTTCAAATCGCGGGGGGTATCTGAAGTGGAGCGTGAGTTGCAACAAAAGCTGACCGAAATCCGGGAGAGCTATCTTGCGGCGATTGATCACTTCAATTGGAACAAGCTGATCTATGAGGCGGATATCAATTTCGAGCCGATCATCGGGCAGACCTACCATCTGTATGAAGTGAGAGGCCGGAAGCTGCTTTCCATGATTGGCCCGGATCAATGGCATCACAAGCATCTCGCTACCGTGCGGCTGAATATCGACCGTCAGTGGAAGATGGAGGATCTTTCGGACGATGTGGATTCCAAAGTTCTTTTCGGAACCATGGACGTGGCGGATCAGGATATGTGATGCCAATTCGGAAAGGCAGGGACGCTTATCCCTGAGCGTCCGTTATGTGGCTTTGTTTCGGCAGAAAGTTATCTCTGAATTCGAAAGGCTCTCGGGCTCCATCCGGGTGGGTTGGCCTTTGTTTATAAAGCTATCCGCCAGAAACGGACGCTTAGGGATAAGCGTCCCTGCCAGGCTCAGAAAGAACTCTCGAGGATTTCCTTCCAGACCATCGTTTCGCCTTCGAAGAGGAATTTCGCGGAAACGCTTTTCCCCCCAAGAACCAGGGGAAGCCAGAATCTGTCATCTTGCCACATCCGCTCGTATGGGATTTTGTCCAGAGGTGTCCACAGGGGCACGGCTTCGTCGGTCTCAATCGGCGTTCCTTCAAAGGTTTCCCCAATAAACACATGGCAGAAGATGCTTGGGTAGTCTGACATCTGGAAAGAAAGCTCGCCGACTTTGCGGGCATCTTTCACGGAAATCCCGAGTTCCTCGGAGGTCTCCCTGACGGCGCATTCCAATGGGGACTCGCCGGGATCGATCTTTCCGCCGGGGCCGTTGACTTTTCCGGCTCCGTGGCCGCGCTTTTTCTCAATCAGCAAAATCTCCCCGTTCCGGACTACAAAAAGCAGGGTTGCCTCGATTTCTCCCTTCCAGCCTGTCCAGTCAAAGTCTTTCACAAGGGCAAATCTGCGCCTGCAAAGTGCGCCGTGTCGAGCCTTGCCGAGGCGAAGTGTGTGGCATAAACGTTTCTTGCAATTTCAGGCTGGCGGGACTACCTACACTCCCACGAGGCATCAACCCTTTCCTCACAATAATACTCTTATGTTTCGAATCCCATTTGAACGTGTTAACTGGACTACCTCCAGCTTCCTCATTGGCACAGCCCTGATCGCCCTGATTGGTGCGCCGATCTATATCTTTAAATTCGGGTTGGACTGGTTCCAGTTCGCCATGTTTTTCTTCTACCTGTGCGCGACGATGATGAGCATCACCGTTGGCTATCACAGGTTGTTTTCCCACCTTTCTTTCAAAGCAAAGGCTCCGGTAAAATTCTTCACCCTCATTTTCGGTGCCTGTGCCTTCGAAAATTCCTGCCTGAACTGGTCTTCGGATCACCGTCGCCATCACAAGCATGTGGATCACGATGATGACCCTTACGATATTTCGAAAGGATTCTTCTGGGCACACATCGGCTGGCTCCTTTTCAAGCTCGATCCCGAGCCACCAATGGACAATGTGGCGGATCTCCGCAAGGACAAGCTGGTCATGTGGCAGCACAAGCACACGCATTGGATCGGTCTCGTCATCGGCCTGCTTCTTCCTACCGCGCTCGGCTACGGCTGGAACAGCATGATGGGTCTTGACGTATGGCAGGGTGCTCTCGGTGGCTTTCTTATTGCCGGGGTTACACGTATTGTCGTTGCCCAGCACTGCACGTTTTTCATCAACTCGCTTTGCCACACCGTCGGCAGCCAGCCGTATTCCACAAACCACTCCGCACGTGACAGTGCTGTCATGGCGTTCCTCACTTTTGGCGAGGGCTATCACAACTACCACCACGAGTTCCAGCATGACTACCGCAATGGCGTGAAAGACTGGCAGTGGGATCCGTCCAAGTGGACGATCTGGACGCTCTCCAAGCTCGGCCTTGTTGAGGGACTCCGCCGTGTGCCTGACAGCAAGATCCTGCTTGCGGAAATGCGTGAAGCTCGCCGTCGCGCTGAAGCCCGTATATCGGAAATCAAAGGCACGACCGGCTATTGCCAGCGGACTCTCGAGGCGATGTCCCAAGTATCTGAAAAGCTTTCCGAAAACTATCAGCAGCTAGAAAAGGATGTGGCGGACCGTGTGCAGCACTCGAAAGAAGCTCTCCAGAAGTGGCAGGACGAAACCCGTGCTTTGGTTCGTCAGCTTTCCGAGATCAGGATGCCAGCAATGGCGTGAGCTAAAACAGCTCAGTGAATTTTTCGAAAAAGGAGATCCTGATGGGTCTCCTTTTTTGTTTCCGACATGAAAAAGAAAATCATCAGGGCAGTGGTCAGGACGCGTTTTTCGCTGACATCGCGCAGGGGAGCCATGCGACAGGCTGAAGAGGCTCTTGAAGTTTATCTGAAGCTGGCAGCAGGGTTGTCTGACGCGGATGGACGAAGAGCGGTGACCGTCCCGGCAATGCTGGGGGTGGACGAGGACATGCGCGGATGGTCGTTTTTCAGACTCTTGCGGCACAATACGATCGTGAACCGGTCGATTTCCGGAAACGTAAGGCGACTCTCCCTTGGGCATTCAGATCCGGAGGTAAAATTCGATATCAAGAAGGATGTGATGCCGCAGGAGGATTGCGGAATCGAAGAGGTTGAGGCGTTTAAAGTCTCAGTAAAAGAGCATTTAAAGTTGCTGGAAGAGCTTCCTGATCTCAAAGGAACGCGTGAGACCATGCACCCGCTGTTTGGGTCATTCGATGCGCACAAGTGGAACTGCATGTTTGCGTTTCACCTGAAGGTTCATCTGAAGCAGGCCGCGATGATTGTGGGTCAATGATCGCAGTGGCCGGGGGTACGGGGAAAAGGGATGACGTCGCGGATGTTTGAAATGCCGGTGACAAACATCAGCAGCCGCTCGAAGCCGAGGCCGAAGCCAGCGTGGGGGACGGTGCCGTATTTTCTCAGATCCGCATACCAGGCGTATGTTTCTGGATCGAGGCCATGGTGCTTGAAGTTTTCCAAAAGGACATCGTGGCGTTCCTCGCGCTGTGCGCCGCCGATGATCTCGCCAATACCGGGGACCAGGACATCCATGGCTGTTACGGTCTTCCCGTCATCGTTCGCCCGCATGTAGAAGGGTTTGATCTCTTTGGGGTAGTTGTAAACGGTGGTGGGTTGTTTGAAATATTCCTCGGTGAGCCAGCGCTCGTGCTCCGACTGTAGGTTGAGCCCGTATTTGACGGGGTATTGGAATTTCTTTCCGGAAGATTCGAGGAGTTTGACTGCCTCTGTGTAGGTGATTCTCTGGAAGGGCTTTTCGATGACTCCTTCGAGGCGGGCGCGCAGGGTTTTATCGACGAATTTTTCGCAAATTGAGAGATCCTGATCCTGGTTTTCGAGGGCTTCCTTCACGAGGTAAGCCATCATTTCCTCAGCGAGATCCATGTCTCCTTCCAGATCGCAGAAAGCCATTTCCGGCTCGATCATCCAGAACTCGGCGGCGTGCCGGGAGGTATTGGAATTCTCCGCACGGAAAGTGGGGCCGAAGGTGTAGATGTTGGAAAGCGCGCAGGCGAAGGCTTCGCCCTCCAGCTGGCCGGAAACCGTGAGGTAGGCGCGCTTCGCAAAGAAGTCCTCCTCGTCCTTGCCGGGCTTGTCGCTAGGAAGGGTGGTGACGCGGAACATTTCCCCGGCTCCCTCGCAATCACTGGCAGTGATGACGGGTGTCTGGACGTAGACAAAATCACGTTCCTGGAAAAAGCGGTGCACGGCATAGGACATGCGGGAACGGATGCGGAAGGCCGCGCCGAAGAGATTGGTGCGCGGGCGGAGGTGCGCGATGGAGCGAAGGAACTCCGGGGTGTGGCCTTTTTTCTGGAGGGGGAAATCTTCTGCGGCAGCTCCGATGAGTTTCACCGAGGCGGCTTGCATTTCCCAGTCCTGGCCTTTGGCTGGCGATGCTACTAGTTTTCCAGTAATTCGGACGGAAGCTCCGGTGGACATTTTCTGTATGTCTTCGTAGCCGGGGACTCCGGCATCGACGATGATCTGAAGGTTGCCAAGAGAGCTGCCGTCGTTCAGCTCGATGAAGGAGAAGGCTTTTGAGTCGCGGCGCGTGCGAACCCAGCCACCGACTTCTAGCGAGTCCGAGGGTTCCGTGCGGTTCAGGATATGTTTGATCAGGGTACGCATGCTTTACGATTTCATTCCTGCGGGACGTGGGGCTCGAAGGTCATGGAGCGCTCGTGTTCGCGGGCTTTGGCGGCTTTCTTCGCCTGTTGGTAGAAGTATTCCTGGGAGCGGAGGTGCTTTTCGCCCTTGGCAGGGGTGATGGGCTTGGAGGTGCCGTCCTTCAGGATGCGGTAGGCGTTCTGGTTGTCCTTGAAGTAGGTCTCCAGGATGCGAATGAGGCGGCGTTTGATCGCTTTCTGCTCGATGGGGATCATGAGCTCGACGCGTTTTTCAAGGTTGCGTGTCATCCAGTCCGCGGAGGAGATGAAGACCTGTGGGTCGCCGCCCTGGTGGAAGTAGAAGACGCGGGCGTGTTCCAGGAAGCGGTCGATGACGGAAACGACGGTGATGTTTTTCGAGAATTTTTCCCCGGGGATGAGGCAACAGATACCGCGGACGTTGAGGAGGATTTCCACGCCGGCTTTTGATGCGGTGTAGAGGGCTGCGATGATTTCGGGATCCTGTAGGGAGTTTGTCTTTCCGATGATTTTTGCGGGAAGGCCTTGTTTGGCGCGTTCCGTCTCGCCGGCGATGAGATCGAGCAAGCGGGGTTTCATTACGGAGGGGGCGGGGATGAGGCGCTGGAAACGGAGGAGCTTCGAGCGGCCTGTGACTGCGTTGAAGAGGAGTGAGGCGTCGTTTCCGTATTCCGCGCGGCAAGTGAGGTAGGAGACGTCCGTATAGAGGCGGGAGGTGGTCTCGTTGTAATTGCCGGTGCCGAGGTGGACGTAGCGGCGGATGTGGCCGGACTCGCGGCGTAGGACGAGGCAGATCTTGGCGTGTGTCTTGAGGTTTTTCACACCGTAGACGATCTGTGCGCCGGCGCGCTGGAGTTCGTCGGCACGGGTGAGGTTGCGGGCCTCGTCGAAGCGGGCTTTCAGCTCCACCAGGACGGTGACGTGCTTGCCGTTTTCAGCGGCCTTGATGAGGGCGTCTATGATGCGTGACTGGCGGGCGGTGCGGTAGAGGATCTGCTTGATGGCGATGACATCGGGATCGACGGCGGCTTCCTCGAGGAGGCGGATGACGGGATCGAAAGACTCGTATGGGTGGAAGAGGAGGAGGTCGTTCGCGGCGATGGTCTCGAACATTGAGGCACCGGGGGCGATGGCGGGGCTGTTTTGGGCGGGCCAGTCCTCGTCGCGGAGGTGATCGAAGTCAGGAAGGAAGGCCATTTCCATGAAGGAGGCGAGGCCGAGGGGGCCGTCGTGGCGGTAGATTTCCTGGGAGGTGGACGCGGTGACGTTCTGGATGAGGCGGGAGAGCTCGCGGAGGGCATCGGAGCGGATCTCGAGGCGGACGGTATCTGCGAAACGTCGTGCGGTGAGGACGTCTTCCATTTCGTTGGCGAGGTTTGTGGCGTCTTCTTCCTCGACGGCTATGTCGCCGTTTCTGGTCACGCGGAATACGGTGGAGGCTGTGACTTTCTCACCTGGGAAAAGGCGCTCGGCGTGCATGGCGACGAGGTCTTCTATGAGGATGAAGGCCAGGGTTTCGTCGTCAGTGGTAAGGGCGATGCGGCGCGGGAGGTTCTCATGAATGGGGATGAGAACGTGGCGGTTGGTCTTGTCCGTGGGATCGTGAAGACGGCAGGCGAGGACGATGTGAAGGGCGGGGACAACCGGGGCGGGGGAGTTCGGATCGACAGCGAGAGGGGTGAGTAGGGGTGAGATGTTGTCCTCGAAAATGATGGATGTCTGGGTGCGCTGGACGTCTGAGAGCTTGTCTGGTGAGAGGAGTAGAATTCCTTTTTCCGCGAGGGCGGGGATGAGGGTGGAGTTGAGGAGCTTGTATTGATCCTCGGTCATTTTCAGAACCCGCTCGCGAATGGCGCTGAGATTCCGGAAGGGGGTGTAGCCGGAGTTGTCACGTGCTTTGCGGCCGCTGCGGCGCTGGAGCATGAGGGAGCCGACGCGGACTTGGAAAAACTCGTCCATGTTCGAAGCGGAGATGGCGAGGAATTTCAGGCGCTCGAGGAGCGGGAGTTTTTCGCCCAATGCCTGGTCGAGGACGCGTTGGTTGAATTCGAGCCAGGAGAGTTCGCGGTTGAAGTATTGTGGCATGGGAAACTTTTGACTTTAAATATTAAATCCTAATGAAGGGATGAGTTAGCTTTCTTCCTCGATTACGACGGTGAGTCCGAAGACTTGCTCGAAGAGGTCTGCCTTTGAATCCATGGCGAGGCGCTCGATGGCGGCGTCTTCGAGGCCGGGGAGGCGGACGCGGAGTTTGTCTTTTGTGCGGCTGATTTCGATTTTCGAGACGCGTTGGGCGTGGGTGCGCTCGAGGGCGTCCGCCACGCGGAGGATGGCGGCGAGCTTGCAAACACGAATGCGGTCTTCGGTGGTAAGGGCGGCGTAGGCGGGGTGCGAAAGGCGCGGGCCGGAGTGGCGGTGGTAGCGGGAAACGAGGGCGACGATGGTGACATCGAGGCGGTCGAGGCCGAAGATCTCGGAATTCATGATGATGTATTCCGAGTGCTTGTGGTGGGCACGGGCGCTGACGTAGGTGCCGACTTCGTGAAGGATGGCGGCGACCTGGAGCAGGAGGGCGTCGTGCTCGGTGAGGTTGTGGAGATCCTGGAGGTTTTTCAGGAAATGCTCGCATAGTTTTCCAACGTGCTCGCCGTGGCCGTTGTCTGACTGGTAGCGATCCGCAAGGATGCGGGCGGAGCGGAAGACTTCTGTGGCGAAGGTGTCCGTGAGGTCGCGGGAGGCGAGGAGATCGTGGAGGAGACCTTGCTCGTATTCACTGGTGGGGACGTGGACTTCCTTGAGGCCGAGGTTTTCGGCGATGGCGAGATTGATTTCCAGGGAGGGAATGAGTGCCTCGGCGGTCTGGTAGTCTAGTTGGAAGCGTTTGACGGCCTCGAGGTCGCTGAGGTTTGCGGTTTCCGCGGTGAATTTCCGGAAGTCCTTGGTGGAGCAGGCTTCGTTGTTTTTTGTGAGGAAGCTGGCGACGGACTGGATCTCGTAGCCGATGAGGATGATGCCATCGATGGAGACGTCTGAAAAATCGAAGCGGAGCTGGGAGAGGTTCCCCGAGGCGTGCTCGCGGATGACGCGGAGGAGGGAGGGGCCTTCCGAGTGTGAGCCTTCCACTGCCTCGCGGGTGCGGTGGGTGCCCATGCGGTAGCTGGTGTAGCGGGTGATGAAGCCTTCCTCGAACAGGAGCGCGCGCGTGTTGCCAGGGCCGACGTGGACGACGAGGGTGGTGCGCCGGCTCATGGCGGGGAGGTGCTGGATGCGGCGGCGCGTCTTCAGGTAGATGAGGCGGGTCATTTCCCCGTCATCGATCATGGAGACGGGGAGGCCGCAGGCGATGCGGATGCGGTTGAGGACGGCCTCGTGGTTGGTGGCCTCGTGAAGGACGTTTGTGGCGACGCAGCGTGTGAGATTGTTCGGGTCTATACCGAGCTCGGCGAGCGTCTGTTGGTAGCCGCGGATGATGGAGACGATGCGCTCCGTGGTGGCGTTTGAGACAACGTTGCTGCCGAAGACGTCCTGAGCGAGGGGCGCGGGTTGCTCGAGGAAATCGATGGGAGTGAGTTTTCCGTCCTCTTCCTTTTCCGCGATGATGATGGAGACTGAGCTCGCGCCGATGTGGAGGGCTGTGAGCAGTGTCGCTGGATCAGCTGAGGATTGGATGTTTGTTTTCCGGGCGAGCGCCATGCATGGATAAGAATGCGGGGGCTAGCTGATTACAATGATGAAAGATGTGACAAAAAATGTTAGATGGCGGGGTATGTTGGCTTCGGGGCTTGTCAGGAGTGGGAGCGGGGTTAATAAGTTGTCATGCCTGTTAGCGGAGCTTTGGAAAGATATTTGGTAAAACCGGGATCAAAAGTGGATCTCAGCAAGTGTGACCCGGACGAGAAGGAACTCTTCGACGAGGGTGGCAAGGAGGAGAGCCTGGCACACTTTGAGGAACTGCGGCAGGAGCTGGCGGAGCTGCAGAAGGTGCTTTATGCGGAGCAAAAGCAACGAATCCTGGTGGTGGTCCAGGCCATGGATACGGGCGGCAAGGACGGCTGTGTAAGGAGTGTGTTTTCCGCCGGGGATCCTCAGGGGATCAGCGTGCATCCATTCAAGAAGCCGAGCGAAGAGGAATTGGCGCATGATTTCCTATGGCGTGTCCACAAGGTTGTGCCGAAGAACGGTGAGATCGCGATTTTCAACCGCAGTCACTACGAGGATATCATCGCGGTGAAGGTGAAGAAGATTTTCAAAGACAGTGTGTGGAAAAACCGTTTCCGCCATGTGGAGGAATTCGAGCGGATGCTGGCGGAAGAGGGGACGACGATCGTGAAGATCTTCCTGAACATTTCCAAAGAAGAGCAGAAGGAGCGTCTGGAATCCCGCCTGGAGAATCCGGACAAGCACTGGAAGTTCAACCCGGACGACCTGAAGGACAGGGCGCAATGGGACGAGTTCATGGAGGCGTATGAGGATATGATCGCGCGGACATCCACGAAATACGCGCCTTGGTATGTGATCCCGGCGAACCGCAAGTGGTACCGGAACCTGGTGGTGGCGCGCATCATGGTGGATACCCTGAAGAAACTGGATATGAAGTATCCGGCGATTAGCTGGGATCCGTCTTCGATGGAGATCAAGGATTGAGCCTGGAGGTGTTCCCAATGCGGAATGGTGAAAGACTGGACTAGTGTTTGTCCAGATAGCTCAGGGGAATCGGTTTTCCCTCCGGCATCTGAACCAAGGCTAAGGCCTGTTTTGCTGTTGCCAGCAGTTCGTTGTCTGATTCGCGGCGGACTTCAAAGTCGCACCAGAAGCGGACGCTACCGGTTTTGCCAAGTTTTCCGGTGATCTGGATCCAGTCGCCGAGTTTTCCGGGGCGTTTGTAGTCGATCTCGGTGCGGGTGAGGACGGGGTAGACGAGCTTCTCCGCCATGGCGGGGAGATTCATGCCCAGCGCGGTGCCGAGGCGGGTACGGCAGGTCTCGATCATGCGGAGGTAGGCGATGTTGTGAATGACGCCGGCGCAGTCCGTATCGAAGAACATGACTTCCTCGCGGGTGATGATTTCCTGTTGTTGCAAGCTCATGGAGGTAGTTTTCCGCAAAGAAGGCCGGGCTGCAACGGTGCATTGTGTGGAAAACGCCGGTGCAATGTTGGCTTGTCCGCTGGCGTAGATATGACAATGTAATCGGGAACCCATATGCTTTCTATTTTTTCAAAACATGCGCTGGCCGGGCTGTTTGTCGTTTTCCTTGCAAACATGGTCTGTGCCGATGAATTCGTTGCTCCCACGGATCGTGATCCGGTTTTCCAACGTGAGAAGCTTCCCATCGACGTGGAGGCGATGAGGGTTTTGTCCGAGAGTCTTGTGACTGTGACCAAGGATCCTCTGAATCTAGCGGAAAAGCGGCGTGCGGCGGCTCAGGCAATTGCACTTGCCCTGGCATTGGATCCGGGGAATTCCGGTGCGAGGAATGTTCTGCAAAAGCTCACGAAGGGTCAGGAACTCAAGAAGCCGGAGGGCTGGGAGCTGTCCCTGGCGAAGGCGAGACTCTGGCAATACCAGTCATGGTTAGGCAGTGCTGAAGCGGGGCAGGATGGGAACTTGCTGGCCGACCTGACGGGAGATGCGATGTCCGTGCTGGATGCGGATCATCCGAAGGCAGTCGCCTTACGGAAAGATCCTGAAAAGGGGAACTGGGAGGGGTGGGTCGCAGGGCTGGATGATTTCAAGGTGAAAGAGAAGCCGAAACCGAAGGAAGAAATCGCGGCAGTAAAGGAGGAGTCGGGCGGAGATCCCTTCGATATGCCGGAAGATCCACCGAAGACTTCTGAAAAAGATTTTCTCCTGAAGCAAGCGAACCTCAGGACAGCTCTCTGGAAGTGGTCTGCGAATACGGAGAAGAGTCAGGATGGGAGCTCGCCGGGAAGAGTGTTCAGGCCGGAGGCAATGAGCGTTATAATGCGAGCCAACACCAATGATGCGGGGGGAGCCTTCCAGATCAAGATCAAGGAGAGTGAAGGCAAGGGTTTTAAGGCCAAGAATATGGTCTCGAAGCCGATTGTTGACGCGTTGAAGGCGAGGCACGGGTCATTGCCGAAAAATGGTGAGATCGTATTGAACGTCGGGTCGGGGCGTTCCTACACTCTTTTCCGAAATGGTGGGAACCTCACGGGGCCGGGATTCATCCTGGCGGATGCGGCGATCACTGGGAAGAAGCCGGAGGCATTGGTCGTCGCCGCGCTGGACGGGGAAGGAAAGCTGGGTCTGGCTAAGGATTTCTGGCGACTGCTGATGGCGATGAAATCCGAGACGGGTCGTAAGATCGTCCTACCTGCCGAGGCTGAGGAGTATCTGGTGGGCTTGCTGACTTTGGAAAACGTGGATTTCTTTCTGAACAACGAGGTTCTGCTGGCGTCTTCCAATGACGAGTTCATCGCTTTGTGCGCGCAGAAGCCAAGCGAAGCAATTGCGCCAGTCCGCGAAAAGTTCGATGAAATCCGCGAGAAATCCGAGGGGAACGAGGCCGGTGCCTATCTGGCGAACCGCTATGTGCGTCAACGTCTCGAAGAGATCGCCAACGAAGCGCCATACCATGTCTCCGCGAAGCTGCTGGCCGTGCAGGGGTCGGGTAGGAGGCCTCCCATGCTTTCTGAAAAAATCCTGGCTTCGGAAATCTGGCGTATCATCGTTCCGGTTTCGGCCGAGGTTAAGGTAGACTTTCCCAACAGGGTATCCAGTAACGAGACGATCAATGGTCTGAAGGAGAAGTCTGAGGATTTGCGAGTGAAGCTTGACGCGGTGGAGCGCTACACGGATCTGCGCAACAGGGAATTGTTCAATGAGGCGGTGGATGTGGCAACAAGCCTCAGGGACATCTCAAGGGCGTTGGATGGAAGGGGAGAGTATTTTGAAAAATACAGTGAGGCGTCCAAGGAGCAGCTCAAACTGAGAAGCGGTTACAAACAGCTGATGAAAAAGCTGGAGAAAATCGTGGGCGCGAATCTGCCCGTCGATAACGAAGGTTCATGAATTTCTAGAACAAAAATATGATACAACTCGCACAGAATCAGTTATGGAAACAAGGGGAGCGTTATTTCAGGATCGTCGTATGGGAGCGCCTGGCGATCCAATACAAGGAAACGGACGCACCGGACGCTGCTGAGGGCACGGTGCATGATGTGACCAAGAAAGAGTTCTGCCGTCTGATCAAAGGTGCGGAGTTGGTGGAAGAGTGATGGAGGTCGCGGTGTGGTCTGTTTACATCATCCTATGTGGGGATGGGACGCTTTACACCGGGATTGCGACAGATGTGGAGCGGCGTTTTTCCGAGCATGAATCGCAGGGGAAAAAGTGCGCCAGGTATTTGCGTGGGAGGCTGCCTCTGAAAATCGTTTTCCGGAAGGAGGCGGGTGGGAGGTCTGAGGCGAGCAAGGAGGAGTGTCGTATCAAGAAGCTTCCGAGGGCGGAGAAGCTCAGGCTGGTGGCAGTGGTGACTTGAGTCTGGGATTTGCAAGATCGGGTTTCCTAAGCTAACTCTTGGTTTGGGAGGGACAACCGCGTGCTCCTCTGTGACTCGAAATGAACCTGAATATGGATATGGATATGAAAGATAAGATTGGTTTTGTTAGGAATGGATTCGCATCCTGCGTTCGTAGTGGTTTTCTAGGCCTGGCTGTGGCATCCATGGCAGGTATGGCTAGTGCTGCTGAAGAGGAAAATGCGAAGGATCAACTCACTGTCCTGATCACGGGTGCAAACCGCGGCCTGGGTCTGGAATTTGCGAAGAAATTCGAAGCCGAGGGGTATGAGGTGATCGGCACCGCGCGAAAGCCGGATGAAGCGACCGAGCTGAAAGATACCGGCGCGGAGGTGATGGAGCTGGATGTCACGGACAATGACGAGATCGAGGCGTTGGTGAAGAAGCTGGATGGGCGTAAAATCGACATTCTGATCAACAATGCGGGCATTTTCCCAAGAACGAAGGATCGGGACGATATGATGCTGACGTATTCTGTGAATACGTTGGGACCTTATTTTATT
>JBPOGC010000240.1:0-3610 GCA_051251795.1 Luteolibacter sp.
ATCAACCACCGCCAGTTCACCTCCCCGGATCTCGACCCAGTCTTCCGCCAGAATGCCGAGCAGCTGAACCACTCCTTCGAGCGGGAAGCACCTACACTCGCCACAGCAGCGCTCACCAAAGCCCTCGAAAAAGCAGGCACCGCACCCGAGAAAATCGACGCACTCTTCCTCTGCACCTGCACCGGCTACCTATGCCCCGGCCCTTCCAGCCATGTCGCGGAAAAAGCAGGCCTCCGCCCGGACACCTACCTCTGCGATCTCGTCGGCCTCGGCTGCGGAGCTGCCATCCCCACCCTCCGCGCCGCCCACGGCTACCTCGCCGCAAACCCCACCCACACCATCGCCATGATTGCCGTCGAGACCTCCTCCACAGCCTTCTTCATCGATGACGATCCCGGCGTCCTCATCTCCCTCTGCCTCTTCGGAGACGGAGCCGCAGCCGCCATTCTCACAGGCACCCCTGCCACAGAAGACACCTGGAAATTCCACGGCTTCGATACCCACCACGTCCCTGCCGACCGCGAAAAGATCCGTTTCACAAACTCCGCCGGAAAACTCAAAAACCAGCTCCACCGCTCCGTCCCCACCCTCGCCGCCGCCGCAGTATCAGAACTCTATGCCCGCCGCACCTCGGAACCCGACCAGATCCTAGCCCACTCCGGCGGCCGCGACGTCATAGAAGCCCTCGAATCCACCCTCCCCCCCTTCCACCTCACAGAAACCCGCCAAGTCCTCTCGGATCACGGCAACATGTCCAGCCCCTCCGTCCTCTTCGCCCTGGAAAAACGCCTCACCGCGAACCCCACCGACAAGTCCCTCTGGCTCACCGCCTTCGGCGCGGGCTTCGCCGCCCACTCCTGCCACCTCTCCAGATAGTCACGGAAAAGTATCTACGAAAAAGGGAGCCGAAGACAAACTCCGGCTCCCCTCATGAATCGGCAGTGATTCGATCATACTAATTGGCAGCAGGCCCCCTCAGAATCCGGATTTCCCAAGAGGATCCCAGAACCGATGACGGCCTGTCCACATTGAAGCAGTAGTCCATCTTACCGTTGGCATTCATCACACCCTGGTAATAGTTGTTCTGCGCGATGTTCACATCCTCCAGCCAGCCCCAGCCGCCATAATTTCGCTGCACCCTGACTCCATAGCCCGGATCCACATCCCGGAGAACGATCGGAACATGACCTACACCCCGGTTTCCGTTGATCACAAACTGAGCAAGCACAGTCGAAGAATTGTTCGCGGAAATCTCCAGTGGATAATTTCTCACGATCGTCCCGGAACTCGCCGTCACGGTAATATCGTGGTTGTAGCGGTACTCATCGTAAACTCCGCTCCACGCGTCCGTGTAGGACGCGAGACGACCCGCGAATTCCGCGTCTTCTCCCCAGTAATCCTGAGAAGCCTTGGGAACCATTACCAAACCCACCCTACCCTCTACGACATCGCCGTCGTTGTAACTGCGTGTGGTCGAGTCCGAGCTAAGGTCGAATAGCAACTTGTCCGCTCCCCAGGATCGCCCATACGGATGAATATACGCGGTGAAACTCGCTCCGTTGAGAGTCGTGCCATAGTCTATCAAGCCACGATGGGAGTGGTATTTCTCACTGCCACTCGAAGTGTCCGTGTCATTGATCGCAAGCCAGCGTCCCGAGAAATGCATCTTCGCCTGGTAGGTGTCCCCGCCCGGAGAAGCTGTATAGTTCCAGAACATTCCGCCACTGTGTCCCCGGTAGTAATTCTCAAACGGAGCTCCTGTGTAATAATCAGCCGCCATCTGGAAAAACACCAGGCGACTGGGACTCACGTCATCAAGGAACTCGTATTTATAATCAAAGAACCTCCTGTGGTAATCGTTCGTCCGGACAAACACGCTTGAGTAGTTCGCCCTGATCTTGTCGTCATCCGCGACCCCGGAATAGAGAACCTCAGTAACATTCGGCCCCGTCCACTTGTAGGCCGTTTTCACACGCTTCAACCACCTGAATTTATTACTATCATCATAGTAAATCAGGAAATCTCCTCCTCCGGCATTCTCAGTCCAGTTGTGGCTTGTGGAATTCGCACTCAACGGAGTTGTGAAGCCTGGCCGCACATCAGCCAGAAACGCCCCCGCGATATGTTGTGTGGGGTCGAAGGTCATAGACTCCCCCCAGGATCCCAGCGCACTCTCGTCCCATTTCCAGTTCCCCCCGTATCCAATCAGTGAAAGCTGGGAATGCGAAACCGTGCCGGCGCCACCCCAGTAGCCATAAATCACCCGGAGCCGGAAACGTTTCGTCTCATTTGCAGCCATCGTCAGCATAGTGGATCCTCGCAACCAGGATCCCTTGTGAATGACATCCTCCGAAGTGTGCCAGTTCTTTGAAAGTTGCACCTGATGCCCCGTCGGGCTGCCGTCGTTCTCATTGCAGAGTACCATCAGCGTTCCCGTAATCGCCCTTGGAGTCGGTTGCTCGAAGACAATCGGCACATTCTGCTGACTCCCGTAAGGATTTTTCACCTCGATAATATACTCATCCACCCTGTCAGCATCCTGTGGATATGAGACCGTCGTGGCAGGCACATCGATCTGAATCGCCGCCTTTTCCTCACTGTAATCGACCACCAGAGGCGTATTCGTGTCTTTCTCGTAGGCCGCCGTGATCCAAGACGAAGCATTCGGACTGGAAATCGCCTGCTGGTTCTGCGGCTCCATCAGTAGAAACACATGATCAGATAAGGTATCCTTCAGAAGTTGCGTCCCATTCGGCGTAATCAGTTGTATCGTCGTCCGGGTCACTCCGGGAACATCGATGAAATCAAGCTGTAGTCCCACCCGGTCCGGCCACGCCGTCACTTCCAAGCGGCCGGCAACACCGAGCTGATTTCCACTGCTGTCCTCAAACACAAGCCCCATGTGATCAAAACGCTGCACATACTGCCCGTTCTCAATCAAACGCACGGACGGGGATTCCCCCGCTTGCTCCACTATCCCAGAAGTGCACCTGTAGCGGACTCCGTCCTTGTAGACGAAGAGATTCATCGTGGCGCTTGTAAAGCTGGTCACGTCCTGGTTCAACGCAGAGATGTAGTCCGTTCCATTCAGGGAGTCGAATCCGGTCAGCTTCGCATCATCACAATCCAGCCGTAAGCTGTAATATCCAGTCTGGACGATCAGGTTCGGATTGGCACGTGCGTAGGTATTCGCCGCGCTCTGCGGCCTTCTTCCTGTCAGCAGTGTGGGGTATCCATGCTCCCAGTAGATATATCCGTAGTTATCATTATTGTGCACTATCGCATCCGCGGATTCCAAGGGGATTGCCTGGAAAATCAGAGAATACAGGAACAACGCACCACATTTCGTGTGGATCTTCAGGTTCATTTTAGGTTTTTTGGGTTTATTAATATCCTGAACCGGGAAAAACCCGATGGCCCATTCCCAATTCAAGACTCCATAATATGAACCTTATTTCGGATTCTTGTATATCCCTCAAACACTGGACTACTGGGTGAACACGATCGGAGGGATTTGATTTTGCGCAGAGTCGCTTAGAGGCTGTCTGAAAAATGCCGAATGAGTGCTGCGAAAGATTTTTGTGTCAGGCAAGGCGCGACGCCGGAGCTG
>JBPOGC010000241.1:0-3590 GCA_051251795.1 Luteolibacter sp.
GGGTCGAAGAGCTGAAAACTGAGGGCGGGCAGGGCTTTTACGGAGGTGCTGAGGGCGCGTAGGCGGGTGCGGAAGGTGGTACCGTTTTCGTGCCAGAGGAGCTGTGGCTCGTCATCGACCAAGAAGCGGCCACGGAGACCGGGCTGCTGGCTAAGTGGGGGCAGGGAGATCATGCCGTGTGGAGCATGGGAGGTTACTTTGACCTCTAAGTTCATGAGTTGGCCGATTTCGGTTTCCTGAGGGCTGATGGATACTTCTGCAGTGGTGGGGGCGAAGAGGTTGCTGAAGTCCGGGGATTGATTTTCGCCAGGGAGCTGGAGGACTTCGATTTCTATGGGAGGTGTAGTGGTAAAAAGCCGCTCGTGCCGTTCCGAGGGATCGATGGGCTCGAAGAGGGCATTGTTGAAGTAGGCTGCGTAGTTGGCGAAGGAGGCGGCGGGTTTGGTGAGTTTCGAGATCTCTAGTTTGACGGGATCTATGATGTGAGTGCCTGGCTCGGTAAAGCGGACGAAAATGGGAAGTTTTACGGTGCCAAGCTGTTCGGGGTGTTCCGAATTGATTGTGCGGGTGGCTATGACCCGGCGGCCACCGATGGGCAGGCCGAGGTGGGTTGTTTCATCGTAGGTGTTTCTGGGCACTACCACTTCCGTGCTTTCCTGGTTGAAGAAGGGAGGGTTTAGCCGGAGGGCACCGAGGGAGGGGGCGGGGAGGGAGGAGCTCCAAGCGAGGTCGATTTTCAGGGGCTCGTTGATATAGACGCGGAGCTTGGCGGGCTTGAGGGTGAGTGACATTTCCTCGGAGCGTTTTGGCTTACCGACAAGGAACTGGATGGGTGTGGTCTGGAAGGCGGTGGTCTCGTTCTGGAAACGGATGGAGGGGAGGGTGGCGATACCCGTCTTGCGGGGGATGAAGCGGATGAGGGCTGTTGAGGTATCCGCTTCGCCGGTGACTTCCACATCGAGGATGGAGATGTCCGCGGAGTCGGTAGGCCAGTCATCGGGTTGATCGACGATGGTGTCGAAGCTGACAGTTGCCTGGGCGGTGCGGTCGGTGAAGAGCGATTGGTCGATGAGGGTGGTCTCGACAGTTTTTTCCGGAAGTACTAGAGGCTCCGTATCTTCCGCGAGGAGCGGAGTCGCGAAGAACAGGTAGAAGAGGTATGGAAGGTGGTGACGCATTAGTAATCTTTTTCCACTTTGCCTTTGTTCGACTCGGCGCGTTGCTGCTGGCGGAACTGGAGGGAGCCTTGCTCTTGCTGGAGAATTTCTTCGGCGGAGTAGTTCGGGGTGGGGAGTTCTGTCATTCCGGAGGTGGAGGCGAGATCGCTTTCCGTGGGATCCGAGGTGGTGGTGCTTTCACCATCGCTGTCCTCGTAGTCTTCATACTCTTCTTCGTAATCCTCGTAGTCGTCGCTTTCACCGGCGTCGGGACTGTTCGAGAGGAGTTCGAGTATTTTCTCGATGGTTTGTTCCGTAGATAGCTGGAAGGTGCGGGACTGAGGCCAGGTATCCCATTGGGGTAGGCTCTGGGTGGCCAGGGCTTGAGATTCCTTGGCGCGTTCCATGAGTGCGAGAGGCTCGGCCATGAGAGTGTCGGCGGGATTGGGCTCTGAGGGATCCTGGAGCTTCTGATCGATGGCGAGCATGTCCTCGCGGATGGAGACGGTTTCTGCGGAGAGATTTGTTTGTTTCTTTACGAAGGTGTTGGCGAGGGAGGGTGCGTTCTGCGGAGGGGTGATGGGAGTGACAGGTTTGTTGCGGTTTGGCCGGGGGCGTGGGACGTCTGCTTTTGCAACTTCCGTGCGGAGGTCTGTCTGTGAAGCGAGGAGTGACTGGAGGCGCTCGATGAGGGCTTGGATCTGGGCGTTGAGTTCTTCGTCCTCTTTTTTCTGCTTTGCGATCTGTGCTTCGAGGCTGGAGATGAGCTCGACGCTGGTCTGGATGCGGAGGGCGGCGCGGTTCATTTCCGGTGAGCTGAGTTTTGCCGAAAGGAAGGCGAGCTGAGCTTGTTGGGCGTAGTTGAGGGAGGCGTCGGGGGTTTCCTGGGCTTCGGCGATTTTCAGGAGGGTGAGGCCGCGGTTCAGACTGATGGCTGCGAGTTCGCCGGGTGTGGCGGTGGAGGATTTCTGGAGGGTGTCGAGTTGTGCGAGGGCTTCGGGGAATTCGCCTTTTTGGTAGGTGGCGATGGCGGATTGGAAGTTTCTTTGGAGGGTGGTTTCGGCTTTTGCTGTGAACGTGAGAAGGAGGGAAAGCAGGAGGGTTGCTTGGGCCGTCAGACGCGGACGCTTGGGGACAAGCGTCCCTGCCAGGGACTCGGAGAGGAGTAGGAGGATGAGGGCGGGGATGATGAAGAGGTGGGCGGCTTCCTGGTAGGCTTTGATTCCTGAGGAGGTGTCTGCCTGGTCTGAGGGGAGGTCTTTCGCGTAGGTGCGATAAATATCGCCAAGCTGGAAGGGATCGGTTTCCAGGGGGATGTAGCTGATGGTGACTCCCTGGGCGGCGAGTTCGCGGAGGGCTGCGTCTTCCAGACGGGTGGTGACGGGGACGTCGTCTTCGTGGAGGAGGGTTGGTTTTTTTTCCTCGTCCAGAATGGGGATGGTGGAGCCTGTTAGAGGATCGCCCAGGCCTAGGAGGAGGACGTCTGTCTTGGTTTCGTTGATGAGCGAGACTAAGGAGTCGAGGTTTGAGGCGTTGTCGCCGCCGTCTGTTAGGACGACGAGATCCTGGAGGCCGTCGCGGTCTTTTGTGAGGACTTGGTTGATGGATTTCTCGATGGCGGACTGGAGGGCGGTGCCGCCGAAATCGACGGTGCGTGGGTTTGCCTGTCCTAGCATGTAGGAGACGAACTCGTAATCGTAGGTGAGGGGGCAGAGGATGGAGGCGCTGCCGGCGTAGACGACGAGGGCGGTGCGTTCGTTTTGGAAGGTTTTGAGGGCGTCGCGGATGCCTTGTTTTGCCGCTTCCAGGCGGGAGGGTGGGGTGTCCTCGGCGAGCATGCTCTGGGAGACATCGAGGATGAAGACGATGTCGCGGCCGGTGCGGGAAGAGGACTCGTGGACTGGGGAGTGGCCGGGGCGGGCTAGAGCCAGGACTATGAGGATGAAGGCGAGGAGGCGGAGGATGTCGCGGGTGAGGCGGTGGGTGGGGAGTTCTCCGGTGAGTTTGGCTAGTGTTTGAAGACGTTTCTTGCGGGCGTGTGAGAGCAGCCAGGCCAAGGGAATGGTCAGGATGAGCAGGAAAAGGGCTGCGGGGTTTTGGAAGGTGAAGTCGCTCATTTCTTGGGCGGGTGGCTAGGGGCTGGGGCTGTAGTTTTCGGGAACCACGAATCCCGCGAATCTAACGAATCTTTTTTTTCCGGGTTTTGGGAAAGAATTTCAAACCACGGAATACACTGAATACACGGAAGCTGGGGTTGTGTTTTAGAACTGTTGAGGTGTTGCCGTAGAATGTTTGCTTTGGTTTTGGGGGTTGGAATTCGGAAGTTGAAACTTAGGGGACTACTCTTAGGTAGGTGGCTTCCAGGGTTAGGGCGGAAAGGAGAGTGACCAGGGATAGGGTAAGGGGGAGCCAGAGGAGTTCTGCGGTGTGGTC
>JBPOGC010000242.1:0-3573 GCA_051251795.1 Luteolibacter sp.
ACTGACCCTCAGACCTTTTATTTACTATATCTACAGTAGATTTGGATTCCTCCCCGGAATGGAACGAGACTGAAAAAGCCCAACCCACGATCACCGCCAACATAAAGATGATCGCAGCCTTCGATACGCTTTTCACATCAAACAGTGCGTTCATCGGTTAGCAGCCCTCCGCAGTTCCTCTTTCCGATCGCTTGATAAATTTGCTGAGTCCAGCCATTCGGATGCACTTCGATCATCCAGCTTTTTCCATCGTCTGAAAATCCTGCTTGATGAATTCTTCTTCTCATCACTTAGCGAAACAGCCCAATTAAGAGCGTCCTCAAATCGCCCCTGCCCCATATGACTTTTCACAAGAGCCCGCGCAACCGGTTCCCGTATCGCTGGATCAGATTGTTGATTGATCCAAGCCGCGCAAAGATCCGGTTGATAATCGGCCCATGTATTGGAAATAGCCGACAAAGTCTCCGTGTATTTGATCGCCGGGTCGCTGGCGAGATAGGATAAAATCAAACGCTCACCGTCAGCATTACTCAGCGCCTCTAGAAATCCATAGATTTTGTAAAGCCTCTCACCAGACTGCTCAGAAACAGTGCCATCGGGTTGGGATATCTCCTGTTTGTGCATGACTTCCGGGCAGGCAGACAAAAGTTCATCCGCGATCTGAAATGCCCGCTCAGAATCCGAATACAAAAATCCCTTACCCGCGATTGCCAGGTGTTCAGCCCTAAACCGAGGATTTTCTACTCCCCGCGCTTTCTCCAAAGCCGCCTCGGGATCGGTTTTCACCAGAAGCTCCAGGGTTGCAGATTCGAAGTCTCTCTTCATTTCCCCCGGCGGAAGAGTGCCAGCAATTTGCTCATACTCCGCCACCTTAAGTGGGTCAGCATCCATAAAGAAGAACTCAACCGATCCATAATATTTATTATGCTCCTGACTATATTCCTCTAGCCATAGCCAAGCATCTAAAGGCGACTCCCGGATCGCCGAGACCAACGTGAAACCAATCAGATCCCGATTGTCCCACCTGGCTGCCATCTTTAGCACCTTCACCGGGTTCATCAGATCAAGTGAGCCAGATTGGTAAAATCCCTGAAGCGCGTTCTCTCTCCGGGCTTCAGGAACCTCGTCAAAATGTTCGAGCAACCAGTTCGAATGAAATTGCCCGATCGTGAACCAAATTGCACCCGCGTATCGCCCCCCTGAATCATCATCAGCAGCAAGCGCGGAGTGCGGTTCGTGACATGCCCATGATTCCCACCAAAGATAAATATCGTCAGAAGCATCCACCGAAACTTCCCAAGGATTTACGCGTGTCCAGTTTACCAGAACAAGCCGCTGAATTTCATAATCAGAGCCGCCGCCATCACGATATTCCTGCCAGAACGAGGAAATCCCAGCCTCATCCGCATCGAGCAACCAAAGAGCCAGTCGCCCATAAAGTTCACGCGGCGGAAGAGAGAGAAGAGAACCTACCGTATCTCTTGATCGAATAAGCTTGGGAGAAAGAGAACCCCTTCTCACAACCCGAATGGACTTTTCCACAGAACCTTTTCCACCATGTGTAGATACGTCCTTAAGAGAAAAACTCCCAAGCAAAGTGCCACCCAAAATCCCAGCACCGATCAAAGTAAAAAACGTAAGTGAATGCCGAAGTTTCAAAATTATGGGTTCACCTATATCAACTCAACAATCGCAGACACTGTCAATTCCCGACCTTCGCGCCTTAGCGGTTCAATCCTCTTCTTCCCACCCAACCAAAGTCTACCACCCAACCCAAAAAAGATTCGTAAGATTTTCCTGATTCGTGGTTCAGAAAACACTCAACCCAAGTCTTCCACTTCACACTTCTCACTCAGCAATAGCCACTTCTTCATGCCCGTCCACCGCCAGGAAACCAAACAACGCATGAGCCGCATCGTCATCCACAACGACACCGTCTACCTCTGCGGCCAAGTCTGCAAGGACGCCACCAAAGACATCTCCGAGCAAACCGCCACCATGCTTGAACTGGAGCGGAGCGACATGGACAGGAGTTATTCGCGACGTGCCCTTTAGGGGATCGCCGGAGGGCGGGATCAAAAAGGTCGATGACCTCCTCCTCCAATCAGGCTCCGACCGCCAGCACATGCTCTCCGCCACCATCTACGTCCGCGACATGAAAGACTTCGCCGCCATGAACGAAGTCTGGGACGCCTGGGTTCCAGAAGACCACGCCCCCGCCCGCGCCTGCGTAGAAGCCCGCATGGCCCGCCCCGAACTCTTGGTAGAAATCTCAGTCATCGCCGCAGTGAAAAGATAGGAGCCGCATTCTCCCGAATGCGAATTCTCACCTCGCCCCAGAACCCAATCTCCAACTCTGACCAACTGACAACCAGCAACCACCGTGAGATTGACAGCCTCCCACAGTGAATTTACCTTCGAAGAGAAAATGAAGGCCTCAGAAAATGCAAACCGAGATTCGAGATCTGCTGTTAAGCAAGCTTCTCGTCACTTGGATGCTGCCCGCTTGGCAAAAGGCGAAGACCCTCAGAAGCTACAACGAGAAAATTCCATTTTCCCGGTGGGATTCTTCGAGAACGCTCGCATCTCAAATTTAAAGCAAGCTGTAGGGCGCTGAGGATGTCAGAGACGCGGGTCAGCGATTATCTATCCTTCCTGCAAGATCTCGAGACCAGCGGAGCCGACCACTTTCTCGAGGGCGGACAAGCGGTCAATTTTTGGGCGGAATACTTTAGCGCCAAAGGGGCTGAAGCTGTTCTCGCGCCACTTATGCCCTTCACTTCAAAAGATTGCGATATTTGGGTGAGTCATGCCGCCCTTCAGTATCTCCGAACCAAAGCAGATGATGGCCAATTAATCGAAGGAACGTCCCCTGCGGATGGGCAATTGGGAATTTTTACGATTCAGGGAAACCCGTCCGTCCACGTGGACATCATGACGAATGTCTACGGTATCCCTGGAAACAAGATCAAACACCTCAAGGATAGAACTCTAGTAATAGGCGGAATCCGTGTAATCGATCCCTTATACTTATTTCAAAGTAAATGCCATTGCCTTTTGGGTCTCGATCAAACTGTTCGTCAGGACAAGAAACATCTGAAAATGCTCTGCCTTCTTATCCCGGAGCATATTGAAGGCCTGCTGGAAGAAGCCCTTTCTAAACGCCTTAGCCAGCGAGCTTTGATCAATGAGCTTAAATTTTTGCAAAAGATCCTTAGAAGAAGTCGAATCAAGCGTGCTCTCGACCAAATCGAAATCAATCCTGAGAGTATTGTGCCTATCGAGTGCCTCTTGGGCTCTGGGCTGACAAAAGTTGTGAGATTTGCCAAGGCAACTTACGCCCCTCCATTTTAGGATCCCCTCCTGTCCGGGTTCAGCAACGCCTAAATTCAATTCTGACCTGTGAGCTTCAGTTGGATCTCCTCTTCCTTCGACACTTCAGCAAAATAGGTCGACGCCATCGACACGTCAATAGAACATGTCGATATTTATAGATTATATCGACATGAAAGACTTCGCCGCCATGAACGAAGTCTGGGACGCCTGGGTCCCCGAAGGCCACGCCCCCGCCCG
>JBPOGC010000243.1:0-3533 GCA_051251795.1 Luteolibacter sp.
GAACCCTTTCCAAACGACGTGTAAAGACACCCGCCCAAACCCAAGGCGCGATGACGCACCTTCTCCGAGACCTTCTATTCCTTAGCGAACCCGGCGGTTCGAGAATTAACATAGAGTCCAGCCCACCTTGCCGCTTTAGCTATAGAGAGTCACATCTCTCAACCCACCTTGACCCTGATAGTATCACCTGATACTATCGCACCGTGAATCCTCCGTTTTCCATCACCCCCGAAACCTTACGATTCGTCAGCGAAATCGAAAGACTCATCGGACGCATCGAAGGCGTGCAGCAACCAAAACCACAGCCTCACCTTCGGAAAGCGAACCGCGTCCGCACCATCCAGGGCAGCTTGGCCATCGAGGGCAACAAACTCGATCTAGATCAAGTCACCGCCCTTCTCGACGGAAAACGAGTGATCGGTCGAAAAGAAGAAATTCAGGAGGCACTTAACGCCATTGCCACCTACGACTTGATGGCGAGATTCGATCCTTTTTCCTCCGAATCCCTTCTCCAAGCCCATCGTCTCATGATGGATCAGCTCATCCCGTCACCCGGCAAGTGGCGAACTACCAACGTAGGAATCCTAAAAGGCTCGAAAGTCAGCCATATCGCTCCAAAGGCAGATCGGGTTCCCCATCTCATGGATGATCTCTTCCGCTTTCTTCGGACCGAAGACTTCAATCCACTCATCCGCTCCTGCGTATTTCACTACGAGCTGGAATTCATTCATCCGTTTCACGATGGAAATGGGAGAATTGGACGCTTCTGGCAGACTCTCCTTTTGTATCACTATCACCCCGTCTTCGAATTCATTCCCATCGAGTCGCTGATCCGCGAACACCAACAGGAATACTACGCCGCACTCGAGGCATCAGACAGGAGTGGTGACTCCACCGCCTTCATCACTTTTTCTCTCGGTGTCATTCTTCAGTCCTTGGAAGACTTCTTCGCTTCCTTTTCACCAAAACCACTGACAGCCACCCAGCGCCTTTCACGCGCCAGAGAGCATTTTGTCTCCAAAGATTTTTCCCGAAAGCTCTATCTGGAACTCTTCAAAACCATCTCCACAGCCACCGCCAGCCGGGATCTCAAACAAGCGACTGAAGAAGGAATTCTATCGAGATTCGGCAAAAAATCCCTCACCCTCTACCGCTTCCGCTTCCGATAAGCCCTACTCCGAGACAGCAATCCATATTAGCGCCGACCGCAAGCCGGCCAAAGCCAACACCCAAAAATCCATCACCTCCCTCGAGAAAACTGGATCGACCGCCACGGCCGCCTCCCCCGTGAGGAGCAGGTGCGTCCCCGCACCTTGAGTTCAGGGTGGCGTCCCCGCCACCCATAAAACCTCTCCCAACCAAGGGTGAAGACACCCGCCCAAACCCAAGGCGCGATGACGCTCCTGCTCCGAAACCGTATCTTTCTTAACGATTTAGCGGTTCAAAAAACAAAGAATCAGAGTCCACTACCCCAGTCATCGCGCCTCAGCGACTTAGCGGTTCAAACATCCTCCCACCTTGACTAAATAGCCATTTTAGCTATTTTAACTTCATGAACACATTTACCGCCACGGACGCAAAGAACCGTTTCGGGGAACTTCTCGAAGCCGTCCACCGCGAGCCCATCGAGATCGATAAGAAAGGCCGTCCGGTAGCAGTAATGCTTTCCTACAACACCTATCAGGAAATGAAGGAGGCATTGGGTGATGCAAAACAATCTTCGGATCTCAGCTGGCTCAGCAAATGGAGAGAAACCGCCACACTTGCCCCCGCAGCCGGCGTCGATGATGAAGCGGCCTATCACGACCATCTCAATCAGAAATACGGGAGATGATCCGACTCTTTCTCGATACCAATGTCATCCTCGATCTGATCATCAGCGACAGAGCCGGACACCATAGCGCGCTTGCTCTTGAGCAATACGCCAACACACATCCCTGCAAGCTCTTCTGCGCATGGCACTCCCTCTCCATCATCGAATACATCGGTAGAAAGCGATTTGGATCGGAAGCCATCCACTTCTTACTTAGAAACCTGTTAGATACATTCACCGTCCCCTCCACCGGAACCTACGAAGCCAAGCAAGCTTTCAACTTCCTCGCTGGAGACTTCGAAGATGCCCTCCAAATCTCCGCTGCCATTGCTAGTAAGGCAGACCAAATACTGACTAACGATATTAGCGGATTCAGCAAATCCCCGATCTCAGTCCTCTCTCCCGAAAACTTTCTTTCGATGTAATTTGGCGAGGACTACCCCGAGTGACACGAGATGAAGCCTAGTTCTGTCGAAAAATGTTTAAATGCAACACCCGGTACCATTTCCCCTCCTTTAAGCCCCCTTCGGCGAACAGCTCAAATCCAACTATCTACCCGACCGCGTGATTGTCGCTGAACTTTTAATCCGATACTACATCCAGCATGCGCATCGATTGTCATGTTCACCTCGTCGGCAGTGGAACGAGCGGCAGCGGCTGCTGGTATCGCCCCAAAGGCCTTACCCGCTTCGGCGAACCAATCATGACCAAAGCCATCGGGCTCACGGTCAAAGATCTCCATGGCTCGGAATTCGATCAACTCTTCGTCCGGCAACTTCTTAACTACGTCAAAGAAAGCAGCCTCATCGACAGAGCCCTTCTGCTCGCTCACGAACTTCCGCACACTGAGGACGGCACTCCCCTCCCCGAGCGTTCCTCTCTCTATGTCCCGAACGAGTATGTCCTGAAAGTCGCCTCCGAGCACCCCGAGTTCTTCCCCGCCATCTCCATCCACCCCGCCAAGAAAGGAGCCATGGAAGAGCTCGAGCACTGCCTCACCCAAGGAGCCGCCGCCCTGAAATGCCTCCCCAACGTCCAAGGGATCGACTGGAACAATCCCCGCTACACGAAGTTCCTTGAGCGAATGGCGGAATCCGGACTGCCCTTGCTAGCCCACACCGGCAGCGAACGCACCATGCCCGTCATCGATCACTCGCTCGCCTCACCTACAGTCCTCACCCGCGCTTTGGAAATCGGAGTCACCTGCATTGCCGCCCATGCTGGCACCGGCATGATGATCCTCGATCCCGATTACCTCGATGTCTTCGTCGCCATGCTGGAAAAATTTCCAAACCTCTACGCCGACAACAGCGCCCTCGCCGGCCTCAGCTTCCGCCTGCGCCCCTCCGCCAACCGTATCCTGACAAGCTCCCCTGTCCACGAGCGCATGCTCCACGGCAGCGATCTCCCCGTCCCCTCCAACGGCCTCCTCCCCCTCCTCGGCGGCATGATCGACTGGCAGGACTTCCAGGAAAGCCGCAAAATCACCAACCCCATCGAAAAAGACGCCCGCCTCAAACAAATGCTCGGCTACAACGATGACAGCTTTACCCGAGCCGCCACCATCCTCCGCATTCCAAAACCGGTTCAGGTTTCGCATCCCGCTTAGCTATAAAGCATGGGTGTCCAAGCAGCTTGATTGGATCTGATCACCTTGACTCGACATGCCAAGCCACTTTCTTCCAAGGGAAATGGAAGCTCTATCCAGCCATCTTTTCTG
>JBPOGC010000244.1:0-3456 GCA_051251795.1 Luteolibacter sp.
CTTCACAAGGAAATCCGCCACCTCCAGAGTTCCACGCTCCACTCCGCCGGAATTCAGCTCGGGTAGCAATTGGATGACCTTCATATATCGAATGGAAGCCGCAACCTATGCGACATGCCAAAGATCGATAGCCAGTCCAAAAGGCCTTGGCAAGACCAGCCCCTATTCTAAGCGCTTGAACCCGCTTGTAATTCTTTCTCCAAAGCACCTCTTCCAGATCAATGAAAGGACACGTTTTATGACAAAGCTTTGACACTTCGCCTCCTCCGATCCGCTAGGGTGACCGCACCATGAAAATGAAACTCACCGCTCTAGCTATCACAACGGTCGCAATTGGCTCCCTCTTCGCACAGGACCAATCAAAGGATCCTTTCAAATCCGCCAAAGCAGGAACGGTGGCGAAAGTTTCGGATATTGGAATGCGTGTCATTTCCATCTGCTACGAAGACTTCTCCCTGCCACTCGCGACAGCCGCAAAACTACAGCGCGAGCAACTCCCGGATTCCGAACTCTACGCACAGATTGTCAACGCAGTGGAGAAGGAGACAGCCAAACAGGAGAGCTTCGTAATCCTACGCGGAAAATCGGGACAGAAAATCATGTCTAAAGGCGTCAAAGAAGAAATCTATCCTACGGAATACGAACCTGCTTTAATGCCAGATTCAGTCGGTGTTTCCATCGCAGCTCCGAAAGTGGAGGACAAGCCACTACCAATCCCCGATGGGGAAAAACTGAAGGGTGCTCCCATATCGGCGTCGCTTTCAGGACTCCGCTCACCTGCTACGGCGACGTCGTTTCAGACTAGAAACGCAGGGCTCACCATCGAAGCTGAACCCACACTCAGCAAGGATGGTAAAATGGTCGACCTACGAATCCTTCCTGAACATGTGGATACAGTCGACCGCTCTGTCTGGGGTCAGGAAATATCCACTCTCGAAATGGCAACCTTCGAATCCCAGCAAATCTTAACTTCCGCTACGCTCAGTCTCAATAGCGCGTATCTACTCGGCACCATCAATCGCCCATCAAATTCCGAAGTGGATCCGGACTCGGCAAACCGCGTCTGGTTTGCTTTTATTACAGTGACGCTTGCAAAACCCTGATGCGACCAGCCCTTGTCACAATCCTACCCATGCTCGCCGCCGCCGTCCTTGTGATGGTCGGCGGAGAGCATATGGCACGGCGTGACGTAGAAGTCCGCACTCCAGCGGATCGAGAGCGCCTCCTTGATCTGGCTGATTCCTTCCGCTCTGAGCTTGAGCGGCTGGACGCACTCTATCTTGCTCACCTGGATTCCCTTGCGATCCGCGCTCTCTACGAAAAGGAGGACCAAGCCACGGAAGAGGCGAAAAAAATCACCGGAGTCAGCCTAGTTCGCATTTTTAGGGAAAAAGGCAGTGATCTCACCCTGTCACCTCTCTCCAAGCTCGAACGCCTGCCCGAGATCGAACTGGAGGAGCGCAAACGCCCCTTCGATCCAAAAAACGCGGTGGTTCTCGATTCCTCTCTTCTGAAACAAACACTTCCGGGCAATGGGACATGGCTCGCCACACCGGATCCCTCTATGCGCCTTCACCTCCGCCAGCCAGAGCCGGGAGTCCTTGTGGCTATCATGATCGATCAGACAAAGGTTCGCGAGCGCACCACGACGCATATGGCAGAATGGATTACTTTACCCCTCACACCTCTTCGTGAGGCAGGAGAGAGGGTGGAAATCGAGCCACCGGGTAGCCCGGCAATCGCATCCATCGGCTCCGGGCGACGCGGACCAGCCTCCTCCATCCTTCCCACCCGTACACTCTTCGGTGATTGGCAGATCCGTTCATGGGACGGACTAACCGTTACCCGTTCCTACGATACGGCTACACTTGCCATCGCGGCAGCACTCGCGCTGTTACTAGCTCTCTCCGGTATCATTCTTTTCCTCCAACAAAAGCGCGCCCTCAAGCTGGCATCTGAGCGAGTCTCCTTCGTCAATCGCGTCTCCCATGAGCTAGGCACTCCCCTTACCAATCTTTCCCTAAACCTCGATCTCGCCACCGACTTTTTCTCAAGTCGCCCAGCAGAATCTCGTCGCAGGCTTTCCCTCGTCTCAGAGGAAATCGAGCGCCTCTCCCGACTGGTCGCAAACGTGCTCACCTTTTCGCGTAGAGAGCGCGACAGCTTAAAACTCACCCCCTCCCGTTGCATACCGGGAGAAATCGTAAGCCACACTCTTGAGAATTTCCGCCCTGCCCTCGAGCGCCGTGGCATCGAGATCGAAACGGATATTTCCGCCAACAATCATGTTTTGCTAGATCCCGATGCCCTGAGTCAGATCACCGGGAACCTCTTATCAAACTGTGAGAAATACGCATCCTCAGGACGATGGTTAAGGATTAGCGCAAGGCTTGAATCGGATTTACTCATCCTAGAAGTGTCTGACAAAGGCTCAGGCATCCCCTCCGCTTCCCGCCAACGGATATTCACACCATTCGAGCGCGTTCTCGATAGCACCAATGAAGGCGCCAGCGGCACCGGACTTGGTCTGTCCATCGGCAGGGATCTTGCGAAGCGCATGGGCGGCACACTGGAACTATTGGATTCGGATCAGGGCGCAACCTTTCGCCTAAGCATCCCCGCGCCTCCAACCCTAGCCATTGTTTCCGATCAACACATCGCATGACCATCCTCATCGCAGAAGACGATCCTCTTACCCTTGATGCCATGGCCGCATGCATCGAGAGCGAAGGCTTCACTGCTCTACGCGCGGTGGACGGCCGGCAAGCGCTCGATCTCTGGCGTTCGGAAAAGCCCGATCTGCTCTGCCTTGATATCATGATGCCCGGCACCGACGGCTACGAGGTCTGCCGTAGAGTCCGCGCTAGTGACCGGGAAATACCCATCCTCTTCCTTTCAGCAAAGAACCAGGAAATCGATATCGTCGTCGGCCTAGATCTTGGAGCTGATGATTTCATCCGAAAGCCCTTCACCCGCAGCGAAGTCATGGCTCGCATCCGCGCCGCCCTCCGCCGTAGTAATTCGAACGAAAAAAACGATCGTTTCAAACTCCACGATTTAACTGTCAGACCACACGCCCTCATGGCAGAGCGGGATGAAAATAGCATCGATCTAACCCCACGCGAGGTCTCCATGCTCCAACTTCTTCACCGCCACCTCGGCGAACCAGTCTCTCGTGATGCCTTTTTGGATGCCTGCTGGGGCATCGATTATTTTCCAGACTCAAGAACCCTCGACCAACACATTTTCCTGCTACGGAAAAAGATTGAGGTCGACCCATCAAACCCGATCATCATCCAAACCGTCCGCTCGATCGGCTACCGCTGTCCGCAGGTTCCATAACGCAAATAAAATTGGGATGGTCTCAGAAATAGCATGGAATGGTCACAGCCTGGTCACAAGTCATCTTTATAAATTTCCGCGTTATGAAAACCAAACAACTGCTAATGATCGCCG
>JBPOGC010000245.1:0-3436 GCA_051251795.1 Luteolibacter sp.
AGACCGGAGAATAGGTAGCTGAGCGATGGATGATGATTCCAGAAGGTAATCATGCTGCGCAAAAGATCCGGGCGGCGCAGAACCGGGCTATCGGAAGGTGTCTCACCACCGATGATGATGTGGTTACCGCCGCCCGTGCCGGTGTGGCGACCATCGACCATGAATTTCTCGGTGACCAGACGGCACAAACGAGCTTCTTCGTATATAATCGTCGTGTTCTTAACCAGATCATCCCAGCTAGCAGCAGGCTGAAGGTTCACTTCGATAACACCCGGATCGGGAGTCACTTTTACCACTTCGATGCGAGGATCGTAGGAAGGCGGTGTGCCCTCGATGATGATCGGCAGCCTCTCTGCCTTGGCAGTTGCCTCGATGATCGCGATCATTTCCAAGAAATCCTCCGTGGTATCAACCGGTGGGATGAACACATGGAGCCTGCCATTGCGCGCTTGCACGCAGAGGGCGGAACGAGTGATCCAGCCTGCGCTTTCTTGTTCTTCCGGCTTTCTGTGGGAAAGGGATTTTTCCGCTTCGGTCAGTTTCTTGAGAAGGTCGTCATGTTCATCGGTAGGCATTGCTCCAGCTGCTGACTGGGCGGCTCGCGCATTCATTTCCTCAGAGTATCCTGAACCTCTTGGCTGCACGGCGATCCTTGCAGGAAGTGGTGGGCGGTCGGCTGTCGGATCTTGCGGGATGTCCCATGGGAAATCCTCTTTCTTCACCCAAGGCAAGGAATCAAGCGGCAACCTGTAGCCCATCGGAGAGTCACCCGGCAGCAGGTAAAGAGTTTCATCGCGAAGGAACCATGAGCCCGTAGTCCACTTCTTCTTACCATCCTTTTCCTTTTTCTTGAGAGGCAGGACATGGCCGACAACTGAGTTCAGGCCTTCCTCGAAAATTCTTGCAAGCCTGTCGCGCTCCAGCTTGTTCTTCAGGTTGGACTTCAGCGGATCCACGTTGGAAGGAAGCCGACGCTCTTTCCAAATATAATAGTAGGCATCTTCATAGGCCGGTATGAGAAACTCATCCTCCAGCCCGAAATTAGCGGTAAGAGTTTTTGAGAAACGCTCAGCCTCCGCAGCGCCAAAACCATAGTCCTTGGACTCGTCAGCGATGAGGGAAACGTCGTGCCACATCGGCTTGCCGTCTTTTCTCCAATAGCATCCCAGGCTCCAGCGTGGCAGTTGCTCGCCGGGATACCATTTCCCCTGTCCATAGAACAGAAGTCCGCCGGGGGCGAAATGCCCTTTCAGCCTTTTGATCAGCTTGTCGGAAAGAATGCGCTTGGTCGGCCCATCAGCAGCAGTGTTCCACTCCGCTCCATCGAAGTCGTCGATCGAGATGAATGTTGGCTCGCCACCCATTGTCAGGCGGACGTCCATTTCCTTCATCTCGGCATCGATCTTACGACCCATGACATTGATCTTCTCCCACTCCTCATCCGTGTATGGAAGCGTAGTACGAGGGCTCTCGTAGATACGCTCGACACTCATCTCGTGCTCCATCGTGGATTCACAAGGATCCGTCCCGCCGGAGACAGCAGCAGCACTGCTTGGGCGTGGGGAACATGCGAGAGGAATGTGTCCCTCACCTGCAAGGAGGCCGGATGTAGGATCAAGTCCGATCCAGCCGGCACCAGGAAGGTATACTTCCGTCCATGCGTGTAGATCGGTGAAATCAACTTCCGAGCCACTTGGGCCGTCCAGGCTTTCCACATCGGCTTTCAGCTGAATTAGGTAACCGGACACAAAGCGTGCCGCCAATCCCATGCCCCGCAGGACATTCACCAGCATCCATGCGGAGTCACGGCAAGAACCGGAGCAAAGCTCCAGAGTCTCTTCCGGTGTCTGCACACCCGGCTCCATGCGAATTTTGTATTCAACGGCCTTCTGCGCAGCAGCGTTCAGTTCAACCAGCACATCGATCGTGCGACCTTTCTTCTTCTTGAAATACTCGATACAATGGTTCACCCGACGTCCCGAGTCCTCGACTTCGAGAAACGGTGCGAGCTCATGCATTACCTCCTTGTCATAGCTGAAGGGATATTCCTCGGCCGCTTCTTCCAGAAAAAAGTCGAAGGGGTTGTGAACGGCCATTTCCACGACCAGATCCACTTCCACATCCATCCGCTTCATCGGCTCGTTGAACACCAGTCGTGCGAGGTAGTTCCCCTGCGGATCCTGCTGCCAGTTTACGAAGTGATCACCGGGCCCTACTTTGAGGGCATAAGAGAGAATCCGGGTCTTGGCGTGGGCGGCTGGCCTTAGGCGGACAACGTGTGGACCGTGCTCGACGGCCTTATCGTATTCGTAACTGGTGCGGTGATGGAGAGCGACGTGAATTGACATGCAGTAGAAAAAGCTAGGCTTGCGCTATCACATAGCACCCTACATGCCACGAGCAAGTCTGTTAACGTCGGAACAGCAAAGAATTTCCGAGGCGATTCGGAAAAATCAAGACTCCCTAGCCACCATTTCAGCCTCCTCCTCATGGGAGTGGATTTGAAGGGTGACTTGGACTCCCTCTTTCTCGGCTGCAGCCTTCAGGACACTGCGTATCGCGGAAGCTGTAAATCCATTCCGCCCTATAAGCATCGCCACGTCCTCACGTGCCAGAACAAGCTTGAACCTCAGTCGCTTGGGACTGAGCTCGGCTACCTTCAGCTGCGCCTGCGAGGGATCATCAATGAGCTTGATCGCTACGAACTGCAAAAAATTCCTAAGTTTGTCCGTCACCGCTTGCATGGAAACCACCATCCCCCAAGTCCTCCACCTCCGCAAGCCTCAACGCGAAAATGGTTGTGCTGTGAGGGCTTTTTGCATTCCGGAATCTTCAGGGAACGGCAGTAAGACAAGCACCTGTTCATTTTCACTGTAAGCACACCGGATACAAGGTTCGAAAACTTTTGCCTTGGAAGAATCCCCGTTTTCACGCCGTAATAATCCACATGAAAAAACGATTTTTCTTAGCAGCCCTAGCAACCGTAACCATTTTTTCCCAAACCTCGTTCGCAGACGATACTGAGCTCGGCAAACAAATGGATGCCATGAACGATGCGTATAAAGCCTTCCGCCGCGAGGAAGACCCTGCAAAAGGAGCAGCCCTGGCCCTTGAAGCCCAGCAAGCCATGATCAAGGCGGTCGCTGAAACTCCTGAACTATTGAAAGACATGCCAGACGGCCCGGAGAAAACCAAGGCCTTGGCAAACTACCGCAGGATGATGGGACTACTTATCTCAAACCTCGCGGAAATCGAGATCGCCTTCCTCGACGGGGATCTCGACAAAGTCAAAGAACTCATCGATGTCCTCCGCGCATCAAAAAAGGAAGGTCACAATAAGTTCATCGAAGAGTAAGCCTTACGAAAATTCACAACGAAAAAGCCCGCCGGATCACTCCGGCGGGCTTTTTCATGAAAGGGGTTGAAGAAAGTTACT
>JBPOGC010000246.1:0-3370 GCA_051251795.1 Luteolibacter sp.
GCTTCCTGTGAAACGGCGATCCCCTCCGGAGCCACCACAGAAGAGAGCCCCAGCACCAGCACGATATTGAAAATATTACTCCCGACCACATTTCCCACCGCGATATCCTTCTCCCCCTTGAAAGCCGCCACCACGGAAGTCGCAACCTCCGGCAAAGAAGTCCCTATCGAAATGATCGTCAATCCGATGATCAGCTCGGAAACCCCGAAATAGCGGGCAATATCCACCGCCCCGTTCACCAGCAACTGCGAGCCCAAGACCAATCCACCCATACCCAACGCGATCAAAAACAGATTCTTCAGCCAATTGGGAGCCACCTTCTCCCCCTCCTTGATCCCGAACTCACTCTCGAACTCCTTCAGTACCGCCGCATCATTTTCCTTCTTCGATTTCCTGATCAGAAAGCCCACGTAGACCAAGCCCAACCCAAACAGAACCGCCCCGTCCACCCGCGAAATCAGCCCGTCAAACGAAAGCCCGTAGAGCAACAACGAAAAGAAAATCATCACCGGCACATCAAACCCGAGCAGTTGCCGGTGCACCACCAGCGGAATAACCACCGCCGAAAGCCCCAGCACCACCAGCACATTGAAAATATTGCTCCCGATCACATTTCCCACCGCCAGATCCGCCTGATCCTTGAAAGCGGAAGCCACCGAGACCGCCAGTTCCGGAGCACTTGTTCCAAACGACACCACAGTCAATCCCACGATCAACGGTGAAACCCCGATCCCCGCGGCAATGCTAGCCGCACCCTTCACCAGATACTCCGCCGCGAAAACGAGCAGAACGAAACCCAGCACCAACCAAAGACAAGAAAGAAGCATTTCCACGCAGTTTCCACAGCACTCCCCTTACGTCCAATCCAATTTGCCCCCGAAAACGGGAATACACCACCCGCCTCCTCCCTCCCATCCACATGAAAAAAATTCTCCTGCTAAGTCTCGCCATCCTCACCTCCTGCTCCGCGGATCCCACGAAAAACGAAAACCCCGTCGAAGTCGGCACCGTCACCTGGCTGCGCGACCTCCCCACCGCCCTCGAAAAATCCAAATCCACCGGCAAACCCGTCTTCCTCCTCTTCCAGGAAGTCCCCGGCTGTGCCGGCTGCAAGCAATTCGGTCAAGACGTCCTCTCAGACCCATCAGTCGTAAAATCAGCAGAGCAAGACTTCATCCCACTCCTCATCCATAACAACAGCGGAGGAAAAGACGCCGAAGTCCTGAAAAAATACAACGAACCCGCCTGGAACTACCAGGTCGTCCGCTTCCTCGACTCCTCCGGAAAAGACCTAATCCCCCGCAAAGACCGCGTCTGGACAAAAGAGCAACTCCAGCCGCGCATGAAATCCGCTTTGGAAAAAGCCGGCAAACCCCAAGCCAGCACATCACCAGCCACCAAAAAACTAGCCCTCTGCCAACACTGCTTCTGGACAGGCGAAATGAAAATCGGAGCCATCGAAGGCGTGACCACCACCGAAGCAGGCTTCATCAGCGGACGCGAAGTCACCCTCGTAGAATATGACCCGGCCAAAACCTCCCTCCAAAAAATCATCTCCAAAGCAAAAGCCGAAAACGTAGCCACCGCCATCTACCTGGAAAACCCGGCCGAACTCCCCGGCTCCCAAAAGCTGACCAACTACAGACCAGCCCCCGCCTCCGACCAGAAAAAACAAATCCAAGGCACCGCCTTCGCAAAACTAACCCTCACCCCCCAGCAAGCCACAAAAGTAAACGCCCACGCCCGCTCCAACCCCAACAAAGCCCTCCAATACCTAACCCCCACCCAAAAAGCCCGGATCACAAACTAACACACCGAACCGCAAGCTTCAGCCCGCCCCAAATACAAGCATACACAGGTTTAGAACACCCAACCCCTGCTTCCGTGTGTTCTGTGTATTCCGTGGTTTAAAAATCCCACAACCACAGCAAAAAAAGATTCGTTAGATTCGTCCGGTTCGTGGTTCCAAACTCCCCCCAACCCAAGAAACCACAGCACCCACTTTCCCCCTTGCCCAATCCCCCCAAACCCGAAAGGTTTTCATAAGGAAATCATCTCTTATAGAAAACCACCATGACATCCGAAGAACCTGACATCGCATCCGTCTCCCAAACCTCTTCCGCCATCATGGCAGAGCTCTCAAAAGCCATCGTCGGCCAGGAAGACATCGTCAAAGGCCTCGTCGCCTCCCTCTTCGCAAACGGTCACTGCCTCCTCATCGGCGTCCCCGGCCTCGCCAAAACACTCCTCGTCCAGTCCATCGCCCGCGTCCTCGGCGTCGATTTCAAACGCATCCAGTTCACCCCGGATCTCATGCCCGCCGATATAATCGGCTCCGAAGTCATCCACGAGCACCAGGGAAAAATGGAATTCACCTACCGCCCCGGCCCGGTCTTCACCAATCTCCTCCTCGCGGACGAAATCAACCGCACCCCGCCAAAAACCCAATCCGCCCTCCTCGAGGCCATGCAGGAACGCCGCGTCACCACCGCCGGCGAAAACCGCCTCCTCCCAAACCCCTTCCTCGTAGTCGCCACCCAGAACCCCATCGAGCAGGAAGGCACCTACCCACTCCCCGAAGCCCAGCTCGACCGCTTCATGTTCTCCCTCGATCTCGGCTACCCATCCACCGCGGATGAAATCGAAATCGTCCGCCGCACCACCATCGGCACCTCCGGCGAACTCTCCACCGTCATCACCGCCGAGGAAATCCTAGCCATCCAGCGCCTAGTCCGCGCCATGCCTGTAGCCGATCACATCCTAGCCTACGCCGTAGCCCTCACCACCGCCACACGCCCGAAGTCGAACGACGTCACCAGCAACACCGCCCAGGACTACATCGAGTGGGGTGCCGGCCCCCGTGCCTCCCAATACCTCGTCCTAGGAGCAAAAGCCTTCGCCATCATGGAAGGCCGCGCCGCCCCCGAGACAGAAGACGTCCGCCGCGTAGCCACCCAAGTCCTCTCCCACCGCATAGTCCCGAACTACCGCGCCACCGGAGAAGCCCTCACAGCACAGGATCTCATCGCCGCCATCATAAAAGAAACCCCCGAACCCAATTATTAAAAAACCGCATCGTAAGCCTTCTACCGCACAACCAAAAAAACAAACCCAAGCTTCCGTGTATTCAGTGTATTCCGTGGTAAAAAAACACTCATCCCCAGCCTCCTCCACAAGACCACAACCCGCATCGTAAGCCTTCTACCGCACAACAAAAAAAACAAACCCAAGCTTCCGTGTATTCAGTGTATTCCGTGGTGAAAAAACACTCACCCCCAGCCTCCTCCACAAGACCACAACCCAAGCAAAAAGATTCGTAGGATTCGTGAGATTCGTGGTTCCAAAAAAACACAACCCCAGCCCATGACAC
>JBPOGC010000247.1:0-3341 GCA_051251795.1 Luteolibacter sp.
TCCTGGATGATGATCTGGAGGGTGGTTTTTCCGCGGAAGGTGTTGCGGTCTATGGTGAAGGCGATGTCCCATGGTGGATCGGGGAGTGCGTGCTCTCCGCCGCCGAAGAAGACGGCGTCCTGCTCGTGGTAGCCTTGGCGGAGCATGAGGCGGAGGTGGTTGTTCTTCATGCGGAAGGGGGGACGGCTGAGGTCGATTCCACGGGAGACGAAGACGGGCTGGGGGTTTGAGTTTCCGAAAGGTTGCAGGAGCTCGTAGCTGTCGAGGAAGTCGAGGGAGAGCTGGGAGAAGGGGATTTCCGCGTCGTAAACGAGGCGGGGGCGGCGGTCTTCTTCGGTGGAGTTCGCGAGGACGTATTCGGAGAAATTTTTCCGGAAAGCATCCATGGAGCCTTCGTGGACGGAGAGGCCGGCGGCCATGGCGTGGCCTCCGCCGGAGATGAGGTCTTGCTCGCAGGAGCGGATGGCCTCGACGAGGGAGATGCCTTCGATGCTGCGGCCTGAGCCTTTTCCGATGCCGTTTTCATCAATGGCGATGACGAAGGTGGGTTTGTAATACTGGCGCATGAGGCGCGAGGCGACGATGCCGACGACACCGTGGTGCCAGGAGCGTGAGCCGATGACAATGACGGGGTCTTTCGCGGGATCGAAGCCGGTGGAGAGCTGGGCGACGGCTTCCTTGCGGATGATTCCTTCGTGGGCTTGGCGTTCGCGGTTGTAGGTATCGAGTTTTTGGGAGAGTTCTTTGGCCGTGTTGCTGCAATCCGTGTTGAGTGTGGCGAGGGCGTCTTCCGGGCGGTCCATGCGGCCGGCGGCGTTGATGCGCGGGCCGATGCGAAAGCCGACGTCCATGGAGGTGGGGTTCCCGTTCATGCCGGTGATTTGCTGGAGGGCGCGGAGGCCGGGGTTCTCTGTTTTCGGCAGGCGGCGGAGGCCGTGGCGGACGAGGAGGCGGTTTTCATCCACAAGGGGGACGATGTCCGCGATGGTGGCTACGGCGACGAGGTCGAGGAGGGACTTGAGGTCGAGATCGGTGGGGCGGGTTTTGAGGAGTGCGTGGCCGAGCTTGAAGACGACTCCGGCGGCGCAGAGGTAGGTGAAGTCGCTGCCGCATTTCGGGTTTACGAGGGCGGCGCAGGCGGGGGTGGCTTCGGGGTTCGGCTCGTGGTGATCCACTATGACTGTGTCTATGCCGAGGGTGTTGAGGTGGGCTACTTCATCGACGGAGACGGTGCCGCAATCGACGGCGATGAGGAGGGTCGGTTTTTCGCCTTCGTCCATGCAGCGCTCAAGGGCGGCGAGGCTGAGGCCGTAGCCTTCACCACCACGGCGGGGGATGAAGCTGCGAGGCTCGATACCGTAGGAGCGGAGGATTTTCGACATCAGGGTGATGGAGGAGACGCCATCGACATCGTAGTCGCCGTAGATGCAGATGGTTTCCTGCGAATCGACCGCGCGGAGTATGCGCTCTACGGCAGGGTGCATGCCGGGGATTAGGAAAGGGTCGGAGAGATCCTTGAGGCGAGGGCGGAGGAAGGTTTCGATTTCCTTTTCCGAGGAGACGCCGCGCTGGGAGGCGAGGTGTTTCAGGATTTCCGGGAAGCCGTCAGAAGGCTGGGAACCGTTTGGAATGAAGGGTTCGCCGCGTAGAATCCATCGGAAGGCCGTTGCTCGCATACTAGGGTGAGAGACTGGCCGGTGGATGGGATGGGGACAAGAACGGATGTGCGTGGGCTGAGATCAGGGGGCTGGAATCCCCCTGAACGGCCTGGAGCCGGAGTCTCCAGCTACACCTTGTTTTTTCCTACCCTTTCAGGGAGACCAGTTCGTCGGTGTGGATGGTCTGGCGTGCGCGGTAGAGGGCGACGATGATGGCGAGACCTACCGCGACTTCCGCCGCGGCGACGGTGATGACGAAGAAGACGAGCATCTGGCCATCGTAGTCCGGGAGGCCGGTTTTGGTGACGTTGAAGCGGGAGAAAGCGACGAGCGTGAGGTTTGCGGCGGAGAGCATGAGCTCCAGGCACATGAAGACGATGATGATGTTGCGGCGGAGGACGACTCCGGCGAGGCCGATGGAGAAGAGAAGGCCGGAGACGAGGAGGTAGTCGTTAAGGGATGGCATGAAACTTTGAACTTTGAATTTGAAACTCCAAATGAAGTCCTACTCGGCCTGGCGTTTTGAGAGGACTACTACTCCCACGGTGGAGACCAGGAGGAGGATGCCTAGGATTTGGAGGGGGAAGTTGTATTGGGTGAAGAGGGTGTGGCCGATGAGGTGGACGTCGGGGAGGGAGCCGGTGGTGAGGGCTTGGTTGATTTTGGTGCCTTCCGGGAAGCTTTCGGCTGCGGTGGCGAGGGTCGCGGCATCAAGGGGAGGGAGGGTCTGGTTGGCGAGTTTGTTTGAAAGGACTCCGATGAGCTGTACGAAGAAGATGCCAACCAGGGCGAGGCCGCCGACGAGGGGGACGTAGCTTTCGGTGCGGCGTTTTTCATCTTTAAGATCGAGAAGCATGATGATGAAGAGGAAGAGCACCATGATGGCACCGGAGTAGACGAGGATCTGGATGATGCCGACGAAAAAGGCGGAGAGGCCGATGAAGAGGGCGGCGAGGCCGACGAAGGAGGTGACCATGGCGAGGGCGCTGGAAACCGGGTTGCGGAAGGCGATGACGGCGCAGCCACCGATGAGCATGATGGTGGCGAAAAGCCAGAAGAGGTAGGAGGGCATGGTCTAAATTTTCAAAGTTCAATTTTCAACTCTCAAGGAAGACTATTTCAGTTCGTTCCACTTGTTTACGAGGCCGACTCTTGTTCCGCCGATTTCGTAGAGTTTCTTTTTGTCGTGTACCATTTCTTTGCGGGAGGTGCCGGTGATTAGGTAGTCCTTGCGTAGATAGATGGCCTGCTCGGGGCAGACTTCCTCGCACATGCCGCAGTAGATGCAGCGGATCATGTCGATATCGAACTCGAGGGGGCGCTTTTCGACTTTTGCCCATTTGTCTTCGGAGGGGATTTCGGACGGGGTGATCTTGATAGCCTTTGGCGGGCAGATGAATTCGCAAAGCTGGCAGGAGACGCAGCGCTCGCGGCCTTGCTCGTCGGTGACGAGTGTTGGTGCACCACGGTAATACTCGGGCATGCGGTCGTCCCAGCGTTGCTCTGGGAACTGCATGGTCACACCGAGTCCGGAGGATGCCAGCCCTTTGGCTCCGTAGGATTTCCCGCGCAAGGACTTGATCGCGTGGGTCATGGTGAGGAAAAAGCCTTTGATCAGGCCGCCGAAGTAGATTTTTTCCCCGGCGTCCATTTTCGGACGAGTTAGCTTGATGGTGGACATTT
>JBPOGC010000248.1:0-3331 GCA_051251795.1 Luteolibacter sp.
CGCGCTCAGTGAGCACGTCGTGCTCCACGAGGAAGCGGTCAGCGGCGTTGATCGTCATTTCGAAGTTTTCATGGCTGACATTGAAATTGAAGAAGCTGTGATCAGCACCTGCGAAGTCGATGATTTCGCACTTGTTCCGACGCCATTTCATGCGGCGGCGGAAGCTTGCAACATCCTCATAGAGGGTTGTGCGATCCGCCTTTCCGTGGAAAAAGATCATTGGTGGAAGCTTGCGGCGGAGCAGGTTTGCCGGGCTCAGGGCTTTGGCTGTCTTGGGGGAGGGGAAGCGTTTTCCGGCGTCAGTGGCGGGTGCTGTGTTGACCAGGGCGCTGAACAGGACGAGAGCTTTCGGGCTGATGGGAAGTTCGTTTTCCTTTTGATTGTTCAGTGCGAGCTGCAGTGCGAGAAACGCGCCGCCGGATGCTCCGAATAATACTAGATTTGTAGTATCAATGCCGAGAAGATCTGCGTTTTCATGGAGCCAGGCCATGGCGATTCGTGCGTCCTCGATTGCCTCCAGGGGGCCGGTCTTGTGACGGCTGGAAGTTCTGTATTCAAACGCGATGGAAACCACGCCACGCTCCGCAAAATGGTGGCAGTGTGGGACGAATTGGGTGGCCATCGCAGTGTCCCAGAAACCGCCGTGAAACATTGCCGCAACCGGGCGTCCTTTCGCTTCGCCAAGCTCGGGGAAAAACACATGGGCAAGAAGATCAATGCCGTCCTTGTCCGTATAGATGTAGCTGGACGCGGATTTCAGGATCTCTTTGTCGCGCGATTCACCAATCGGTGCGACTTTTTGCAAAATGTGACTCATAACTCGAAAGCGCGACCGTAGGAGCGGTCAAAAAGCGCGTGGATTTGTTTGTTGTGATTTAGGAGCATTTGTCCAATCGTTTCGACCATGAAACGCTATATTTTGGCAATCGGGCTGCTTTTTTCGATAATTCTCCCTGCGGAGTCCGCATTGAAGGATGATTTAGGGAAAACCTACAGCGTCTGGAGAGACGCGATAATCCGCAAGGATTTCAGGACATGGCAGCTAGTGACAGCGGCTCATCGTCAAGTGGAAGTGCGCAACCGCATTCTTTCGCAGAAGCGGGCGTTTCCAGCGGCACTTTTTGAACTCCCAGCTCCGCCGCCATCTTTGCAGGGGCTGAAGTTCCTCGATGCGCAAGTGAACGGACGCACCGCGACGGCTTCATTTTTCGGAAAGGTGGACTTCGGGGTGGGGGGGAAACCAACAGACAACCTTTTGGTGCTTTCTTTCGTAAGCGGCGCGAGAGGATGGGCTTATGACCGGGCGCAGTATGTGAATCTGTCCGCCCTGCCGGATGTGAGAAAAGAGCTGGCAGCAGGTGATATCAGTTATCTGAAAGGCGTGCCCGAGGCGCAGCCAACGGGTTTAGTCCCGCCCACGCCAATCGCGGTGAATCCGGCGACGACCATTGCAAAAGTCTATGTCTTCAGTCCCGGTAGACAGGTGGACGTGGTGGTGAACAAGGTGAGCCGCCATAATTTTTCGAACGCGAAGGAAGCGGAGCTTGTCATAGGAGGCGCGCGCAACGGGGCGAACGAAATCCAATATTCGATCCGTAAAATGGACGGGGGAAAGGGGAATGAATCGCTAACGATCCGCGTCTATCTGCTTTCAGAAGTGCAAGGTGTCCAGCCGATCAAGGCTTTCGAGTATCAAATTCAGGAGAACGAGCCGTTCAAGCCGTTCGGAAGCGGGACTTTCGTCATTGATGCTGCGACACTGTCGAAGCTGAATGGGAGGTGACCCAAGGTTTTTCAGAAGGAGAAAAATGGTGGAGCGTAGCGGATTCGAACCGCTGACCCCCTGCATGCCATGCAGGTGCTCTACCAACTGAGCTAACGCCCCGTTACCGGGTGGCCGCTGATACCAGCGGCGGGCGGATTTTTAGGTGACGAAGGGGAGGGGTGGCAAGAGGAAACTGGTTTGAAACTTCAAATTTAGGACCCTGGAGATATAAGGGAGCACCGGACGGGAGAGGGGAGCCTCACCAGAGGTTTCAGGCCGAAAACTCAGTGCCTAGTTCTCAGTCGGATAGATTTTTTGACAGAACTCTCTGGTGGTCTAGCAGGCTCGTTTTAATTTGAGTTCTCTGGGGCAGCGGTCTCCTTTCCATTACACATACAAAAGCCTCGAAAACGTCTCTATCAAACCTCCACCCGTAAATCCCTCATACTCCACAAGTGATTCTTGGCCGCAGATGCCGCACCTCGTAAACGCCGCGCACCATCCGTCCTTTTCCCTGAAAACCTCTCGCGCGATGCCACAAACGCATCATTCACAAAACCTTTGCTACCTATCACCGCCCCATCCGTGAAATATCGAATCCGGTTCCGAAGCATCTCCGCCATCTTCAGATCTCCCAACCCTGTCTCATTATCTTCGGACGCTAGAACTTCCTCTGTGTTCTTCCTTACCGCACATTTAAGCGTCGATTCCGACTTTCCGTTTTTTCTACCCAGTGCCAGCCCCATTGCCCGGCGGTAAATCCGAGATACTTCCTTCCATCTCTCCGCATCAAAACCATCTCCTCTGTGGCTCATGCATGCCCTTACCAGTCCTTCCCGCGCCTTTTTTCCATTCCCCTTTTTTCCACCACCGACCGCTTCTCCGTAGCTGCTCCAACGATACTCCGCCGGATCGCCTACCATTCCCGCGCGGACGGGATTCAGATCAATATAGGCCGCCATCGTCCGAGCCGCAGTTCCGCTCTCCACAATCACGCTTTTGAACCTATCCTCCCACAACCTTCCCTTACGTTTATGCCGCCCATTGAACCACTGTGTGAAACGCTGCATCAAACCTTTCATAAACTCCCCGAGGTCATGCATCCGGTAGTTGAAGCGCTGCTTGATCTCAGTAACACGCTCCGGATTCCCTCCATCCACGCCGCCCTCTTGCCGTGCAGCATTCAGCTGTGCCGCCACGTCTGCCACGAAAGACTCCCCGTATAGCGCCGCAAGCCTTACTAGGAATTCACGGTCTTCGATGCCTCCCTTTGGCTCCGGAGGAACCTCCAACAGAATGTGTATATGATTGCACATCAGGCAGTAAGAAAGAACTCGGCATCCAGTGAATTTCTCCATCATCCGCATCAGCATCCGAAAGTGCTCTTTCTCCTCGACACCAAATGCGAACTTCCTCTCCACCACTCGTGACACACAGTGGTAAATCGCCGGTTTCGTCTCAGAATCTTTCCAGGGAGCAATCCATCGCGCGCGTCTCATATCACCTTCTAGCCTCTCCAACCAAATTCGCAAGGGATTTCTTACAAAGGGTCTGTCCCTCTGAATG
>JBPOGC010000249.1:0-3269 GCA_051251795.1 Luteolibacter sp.
AACTTCCTCTACCTTTCCCAATCCGAGGAGTCGGTGACAGACGGCGAGCTTGCCTCCAGACTTTCCTTCTTCCTGTGGAGCAGCCTGCCGGACGAGGAATTGCTGGCTCTGGTGAAAAGCGGTGAGATCAGCGACCCGGAGGTGCTGGCTCAACAGGCGGAGCGCATGCTTGCGGATCCGCGGGTAAACCGCTTTACCGGCCATTTCACCCACCAATGGCTCGCCTTGGAAATGCTGGATGCCCTGAGATTGAATAAAAGAAACTTTCCCAAGTTTTCCCCCGCACTGAAGAGTTCCATGCGGAAGGAACCCGTCGTTCTCTTAAAGCACATGCTTCAGGAAGACCGCTCGATCATGGATTTCCTCCACGCGGACTATTCCTACCTGGATCAGACCCTGGCGCGGCACTACGGGGTGGAAGGGGTATACGGAAATCATTTCCGGAAAGTAGCCCTACCTCCGGAGACCAGACGTGGTGGCTTGCTGACACAGGCAGGCCTGTTGGCAATGAACTCTGACGGAAAGGACTCCCACCCTTTGAGGCGCAGCATCTGGCTTCTCGAAAGTCTCCTGCACGACCCACCGCCACCGCCACCTCCCGCCGTGCCGGAAATCGACCTGACCGATCCGGAAATCATGAAAATGACCGTAAAGGAACGGATGGAAGACCACCGAAACGATCCCGCCTGCTTTTCCTGCCATATGAAGATCGACCCCTGGGGGATCGCATTCGAAGAATTTGATGCCATCGGGTTGTGGCGTGACTCGATTGAGGGGAAACCTGTCGAAGCAACCAGCCAACTGGTGGATGAAACAACGATCGTAGGTATGGACGGCCTCAAGCGCTATCTTTTGGAAAACCGCCAGGATCAATTCGCCAGAGCTATGGTTCATAAAGTCGCCTGCTACGCGCTAGGAAGACCTCTCCGTTTTTCAGATCACGCGGAGATCGAACGCATCACTGCGGAGACCCGTAAAAATGGCGATGGATTGAAAACACTTATTATGCTACTCGTACAAAGCGATCTCTTTAGAAACTCATAAACCCAAAATGACATGAATCTTTCCTCACTGGACCGTCGGCAATTCCTCCGGGGCGCCGGAATCGGACTCGCGCTCCCATGGCTTGAAACCTTCGCGGCCGCCCTCCCGAAAGCCACCGAGGCAAAGAAACGGCTGGCCTGCTTCTACATGCCCGATGGAGTCCCCATGCCACTAAGTGAGGATCCTGCCTTTCAGGACTGGAGCTGGTTTCCGCATAAAACTGCAGATGGGTATGAATTCACAAAATGCCTCGAGCCACTGAACCCACTTAAAAAGGATGTGACCGTCATCAGCGGCCTATCCCATCCGCTCGCTCGTAGAGAACACGGGCACAGGAATGGAGGCCTTTTCATCACTGGGGATCGGAAGAGCGTGGATGGAAAACCCCTCAGCACCGTTTCCATTGATGAACTTTTCGTTGAGCTAGTGGGAGAGAAAACCCGCCACGCCCGCCTAGTTCTGGGCACCGACGGAGGCACGGGAGTGCCAGGCAAGGAGCAAACCATGTCATTCAACAGACAAGGGCGTCCGATCCCCTCGGAACACAAACCCAAGCGCATCTTCGACCAGCTTTTCGTAGCCGACAACAAGAGAGCCGCGCAGGAGCTGGCAGCGCAACAGTCCGCACTCGACTACCTCCTGGAAGACAGCCGCTCTCTAAAACGCAAGCTATCCAAATTCGACCAACAGACCCTTGAGCAATACTTGCAGTCCGTCAGGGAAACCGAGCGTAGAGTGGAAAAAGCCAAACACTGGCTGAACATGCCCGTCCCTTCCGTGAACGTGGATCACCTCCAGCTGGAGATTACTCCGGAAGACCCGAAGAACTATCTTCGCGCAATGTTCGAGCTCATCTACCTCGCATTTCGCACCGATTCTACACGGACGGTCACCTACCAGATCGGACAAGAGAACGGAAAAGGCATCAGCGACAGACTTGGCCGGGCGGTAGGCTTCAATCTCACTCACATGCTTTCCCACCACGTGAAACGCCCAGGAGGTTGGGAAAACTTCGGAAAATACAACCGCTTCCTCATGGAGGAATTCGGACACTTCCTCACCCTACTTCAGTCCACTCCTGAGCCCGGAGGAAATGGCAATATGTTAGAGAATACTCTCACCCTATTCGGATCTGCCTCCAGTGCCTTCCACCTCTCCCGAAACTATCCCGTCATCGTCGCAGGCGGACAGCGAATGGGCATCCGCCAAGGCCAGTATCTCCAATACGGACTTGGCGATCTCGACAGCATCTCCGGTGCTGCCACCGACTCACTTAGAAAATCCAAGCTTGAACTAAACGAAGAACCCATGAGCCGCCTGCTGTTGACCATGCTCCAGCAGCTCGGTATCAAAACGAATGAATTCGGAGGATGCAGAACGAATTTGCCCGAGCTCTTGGTGTAACAGTGGCACGAGGCATCCTCAACTGAATGCAAAAGAGGGAAATCGACTTCTGGGAATCCAATCCAACGGCCACACACCTGCCGGTTCTTCGATGAACGGGCACCGGACAATATTCCTTCGCATCATCTTGTTGCTTTGAGAAGAACCACCCAATCCTCCTCTATCGAGTCCGGAGGATTACCAAGTGACAAACTTTCCGGGGCCCCATCAACGATCGCTGGAGTGCCCTTGATCAGGTTTCCTCCATCACGCGGGTTAAACCATTGCACTGAGAACTCCATATCCGGAGACCCGGACAGATCAACCTTAGCCTCTCCGCCATTTTTCAAATACAGCAGATAGGTCTTCCCTTCATCCGCCATGGCCCAGTTGTCTTCTCCAACCGCCAGGTCGTCATTCGGTTTCATTCCGGCGATTTCCATCGCCAGATTTTCATTCATGAACTTCGCAGCGTGACCCATGGCTGTCCAGCAGTCCTCGTAAGAGCGATAGGGGATGTGTTTCACATCATCGCTCCCCGCATAGAATTCCATATGCCCACCTGCCAGAGCCCCTCCCCAAATCACTTCCTTACGCAGCACATCCACCAAGTTTTCCGGTCTCTTTTTTCCAAACCAAGGCTCATCAATGGCAATCACCCAAGGGTGTCCGCTTTCAGCACTCAGGTCATACCACTTCCTGACTTCATCGTGATTGGTCAGCATTTCACGTCGTTTCTTCCCTTTCGGCTTATTCAAAAACGTCTGCAGGCTAGGCCCCGTGATATCTTTAAACCCGATCAACTGCGGGAAAATATCTTCAAAGACACCGGCCGGCCCGTT
>JBPOGC010000025.1:0-25732 GCA_051251795.1 Luteolibacter sp.
TCAATCTTCAACTTTCAATGAAGAGTTCGCGTTGTCATTGCGGATGGTTTTCAGAGGTTGCTCTGGGGCTGAGAGTGTTTTCCTGAGGTTTTTGTTGCGTGTTGCCGGTGTATGGGTAGTTTTCCGATGATGAGAATGATTCGCAATAAGTGCTTTTTAGGGTTTTTGGTTGGTGGGATGATGCAGGCTTCCGCGGCGGAGCTGCATGTGTATTCGCACAGGCATTATGAGGTGGATGAGAAGGTGAACGCGATGTTCACGGAGAAGACGGGGATCGAGGTGAAGGTGGTGAACGCGCAGGTGAACCAGCTGGTGGAGAGGTTGAAATCCGAGGGGGAGGCGAGTCCTGCGGATGTGTTGATCGCGGTGGATGCGGGGCAGATGCAGCGGGTGGCGGATGACGGGCTTCTGCAGGCTGTGAAGTCCGATGAGCTTTTGGAAAACACTCCGGAGGCGCTGCGTGATGCGGAGGGGCGCTGGTATCCGTTCACGCTGCGGGCGCGGGTGATTGTGGTGGCGAAGGACAGGGTGAAGGACGGGGGGATTAAGAATTACGAGGATCTGGCGAAGCCGGAGTGGCGTGGGCGGGTGCTTTCACGGTCATCGACGAGTTCTTACAACCAGGCGCTGATGGCTTCGATCATTGTTGCGAATGGCAAGGGTGCCGCTGAGAAGTGGGCGGAGGGTGTGGTGAACAATATGGCGCGTCCTCCGCAGGGTGGTGATCGTGATCAGATCAAGGCGGTGGCATCCGGGCTGGCTGATGTGGCGGTTACGAACAGCTATTATCTGGGGCTTCTTTTGAATTCTTCGGATGCTGCTGAGCGCAAGGCTGGTGAGGCTGTGAAAGTGGTTTTCCCGAATCAGGATGGACGCGGGACGCATGTGAACATGAGTGCGGCGGGTGTGGTGAAGCATTCGAAGAATGTGGATGAGGCGACGAAATATCTCGAATTTCTCGTGAGTGAGGAAGTGCAGAGCCTCTATGCGAATACGAGTTTTGAGTATCCGGTGATGATGGATGTTTCCCTGGGCAAGCAGCTGGAGAAGTGGGGTGAGTTCAAGGTGGATGTGACGACTTTCCCGAAGCTGGGTGAGAACCTGGTGGAGGCGACGCGTGTGTTTGACAAGTCTGGCTGGAAATGAGCGGATGGGTGTTTCGCGGGCTGGCGTGGCTGATTGCGATGCTGGTGCTGCTGCCTGTGGGGGTGGTGCTTTTGCGTGCCGGGGCTCCGGTGGGTGGGGCTTGGGGCGCGGTGGTGGAGAACCGGCTGTGGGATCATGTCTGGCAGACGGGTCTGCTGGTGGGTTGCGTGGCGGCGGTGGCTGTTGTGCTTGGGGTGCCTGGTGCCTGGGTGGTCTCGGTATATGATTTCCCGGGGCGGTGGCTGATGGGTTGGGGGCTTTTGCTGCCGGTGGCGATGCCGGGTTTTGTGGCGGCGGTGGCTTATGTGGATGTGCTGGGGGGGCTGGTGCCGTTTTATATCTGGGTGCGGAATGAGTGGGGGATTGAGGCGTTTCTCAAGGTGCAGGTGGTGATGCCTTGGGTGTTTGCGGTGGGGGTGCTGGGGGCGACTTTGTATCCTTATGTTTTCCTGAGTTGCCGGGCGCTTTTTGCGAAGCAGGCGGCGGGTGAGCTGGAGGCGGCGCGTTTGCTGGGGTGCGGGAGTTTTGGTGTTTTCATGAAGGTGGCGCTGCCGATGGCGAGGCCGGCGGTGGTGGCCGGGGGGAGTCTGGTGGTGATGGAGGCGATGAATGATTACGGGGTGGTGAGTGCCTTCGGGCTGGCTCCGCTGACGCCGGGGATTTTCCGGGCGTGGGGTGAGGGTGAGATCGGGGTGGCGATGCGGTTGGCGGTGTTTTTGATGGCTTTCCTGCTGGTGGTGCTCGGGCTGGAGAGGTGGCAGCGGGGGCGGCGGAGGTTTACTGCTAGTGGGGCGGAGGGTGTGCTGGGGAGGAAAAAGCTGGGTGTGGGGGCTGGGTTGATGGCGTTGGGAGTTTGTCTGGTGCCGTTGGCGGTGGGTTTTTTGGTGCCGGGGGTGAGGCTTGTTCGTTGGGCTTGGGATTCGAGGGGGTCGGCGGAGTTTGCCGGGCATCTGGAAGCGGGGTGGAATTCGTTTTCTCTGGCGGGTGGGGCGGCTGTGGTTGTGGTGTTTGGTGCGTTGTTGCTGGTGGCGGGGCAGAGGGTTCTGAAATCCAGGGGGATTCTGGTGGCGCAGAAGATCGGGCTGATGGGGTATGGGTTTCCTGGTGCGCTGGTGGCGGTGGGTGTGGGGGCTGTGGTGGTGTGGATTTCTCAGAAGTTTCCGTGGGCGAGTGGGCTGGCGCTTAGTGCTTCGGTGAGTGGGCTGATGTTTGCGTATTTCGTGAGGTATCTGGCGGTGGGGATTCAGCCGGTGGTGGCTGGGTTCGAGCGGGTGCCGGGGGAGCTTCGGGACGCGGCAAGAACGCTGGGGGAGCAGCCGTTCGGTGCGGTGATGAGGGTGGATCTGCCGCTGGTGTGGCCGGCGGTGATTGCGGGGGCGACTTTGTGTTTTATTGATGTTTTCAAGGAGCTGACGCTGACTTTGGTGCTGCGGCCGTTTGATTTTGAGACGCTGGCGACGCGGACTTACCGGCTGACGGATGAGGGGCGGATGGCGGAGGCGGCTCTTCCGGGACTGGGGCTGGTGGGGCTTTGTCTCGTGGGCTTGATTCCTCTGATGGCTTGGATGAAAAAGGGGGAGGCATGAGTTTTCTGGAAGTCAGGAATGTGAGTAGGAAATACCGTGGGGCGGATGTCCCGGCGGTGGATGGGGTGAGCTTTGATGTGCCGGAGAAGAAGATTCTGGGGCTGGTGGGGGAGAGCGGGAGTGGCAAGACGACTGTATTGAAGATACTGGCGGGGCTGGAGGATCTGGATTCGGGTAAGGTGAACTTGGCTGGTGAGGTGATCGCGAAGCCGGGTGGCGGGGTGGCGGTGGAAAAGCGTGGGATTGGTATGGTGTTTCAGCATCATGCGCTTTTCCCACATCTGACTGTGGGGAGGAATGTGTTGTTTGGCGTGAGGAGGCTGGGAAAGGCGGTGCAACGTGAGCTTCTTGAGGAGATGTTGGAGTTGGTGGGACTAAAGGATATGGAGGGGCGTTTTCCTCATGAACTTTCCGGGGGTGAGAGGCAGAGGGTGGCGCTGGCGAGGGCTTTGGCTCCGGATCCGAAGTTGCTTTTGTTGGATGAGCCTTTCAGCAGTCTGGACACGCGGCTGCGGCAGTCGGTGAGGGATGAGACGCGGGCGATTTTGCAGAAGCGGGGGACGACGGCGGTTTTCGTGACGCACGATACGGGGGACGCTTTGGCGGTGGCGGATGGAATAGTGGTGATGAAAGGCGGGAAGGTACAGCAGGCTGGGGCGCCGCCGGAGGTGTATCATTCACCGGCGAATGCTTATGTGGCTTCGTTTTTCGGGGCGTGTAATTTCCTGCCTTTCCACAGCATCCCGCACCCGAGCGGGGCGAAGATTTCCTGTCATGTGGGGCCGCCGAAGAGCGCTGGGGAGGAGGCGGGGCTTTGGGTGAGACCGGAGGATCTGGAGCTGGCGAGGCCGGAGGTTGCGGGGGGGATACTTGTTGGGAAAGTGGATCGGGTGAGTTTTGGTGGTGGGTTTCAGACTGTGGATCTGGTTTGTGCGGAGGGTGTGCGGGTGGAGGTGAGGCATGCGGCTCCGTTCATGGTCGGGGTGGGTGAGGAGTGGGCGATTGTGCCGAAGAGCAGGCTTTGATTTTTCCGCCGAGAAGGCGTATGGATGTTGCATGGAGCATGTGACGACGGGGACGAAGATGGGTGAGCTGATGGCGGGTATGCCGGGGGCGAGGCGCGCGTTGTTTGCGAAGTATCATCTCGGGGGGTGCCAGAGTTGTGCGTTTGATGATGAGGAGACGCTGGCGAAGCTCTGCGAGAGGGCGGAGTTTGACGCGGAGGAGGTGCTGGCGCATTTACTGACGAGTCATGAGCATGATCTTACGATGCTGATGGAGCCGGAGGAGGTGGCGAAGCGGGAGGATGTGTTGTTCCTTGATGTGCGTACCCGGGAGGAGTTTGAGGCGGTGAGGATCGAGGGGGCGGAATTTTTCGCCCAGGAGGTGCAGGAGAGGATATTCAAGGAGAAGCCGGGCGGGCTGGTGGTGCTGTATGATCACACTGGGAAATTTGTGCTGGATCAGGTGGCTTGGTTCCGTGGGCACGGGGTTGGAAATGCCTTTGGGATGAACGGGGGGATTGACGCGTGGAGCCAGAAGGTGGACGCGAAGGTGATGAGGTATCGGCTGGAGGTTTAGGGTTCCTTGCCAAAGATTTCCTCGGCGTAATGGGTACGTAGGAAGAGGAGGTCGGCGCGGTCTTTTTCGCGGTGTGTGGTTTCCTTCATGCGATAGAGAAGGCGGGGCGAGGCAAAAGGAATGGGGACGCCGTTGATTTCCCGGATGACGATGTCCTTCGCGGCCTCTTCGTAATCGATGCCACTGGCGGAGGCCATGAGATCAACGGTGATCTCGTCGTTGACGCGGACGACGGTGTATTGGGAGACTTCCCCGGGTTGGAGTTCCAGGACGGCTTGATCGGGGAGGGTGGCCAGGGCTGCGTAGACTTTGGCCTCGTTTTCAAGGTCGGTGGCGATGACGAAATCAATGTCGTGTGTCTCTCTCGGGTAGCCGGCACCGCGAATGGCGAAGCCGCCAATAACGACGTAGTTTGCGCCAAGGTCGTTCAGATGACTGCAAAGCTTCAGGAGATCCTCGACACTGGGACTTCGCGGGACTAGCTCTTCGCCTTCGGTCTGCGGGTGTTGCGGATCTTCCATTGCTCTGCTTCCTCGTGGGTTTTGAAACGATAGACACCTTTGGGTGTCATAAAGGGAGGGAAAGCTTGGCTCCATTCTTTGGCACGTTTGATGGAGTGGCTGGTGGGGTCGAGAGGGTGGGGTGGTTTGCGTTTGCCGACGGTTTTGCCGATGTTTTCCTCGATGTTTATGATGCGGGGTATTTCGCTCATGTGGAAAGATTACGCTGAATCACGGGGGATAGCCAGGGGGATTTGTTTTCGCGATGGCGGGTAGGAATTGTCACATCGGTGGGAAGGGGTGCTCGGAGATTTCCCAGTCCTCGTTTTTCTCGGTGAAGGTTTTCATGGCCCACTCTGAGGAGCAGAGGGCTACGAGCCAGCCGTTTGCATCGCGGGCGAGGGCGGTGCCCATGGAGAGGGCTGGGCGGGTTTCCGGGGCAAGGGGGTCTCCTTCAGTGGGTTTCAGCCAGCGGGCGATGGACCAGTCGGCGGGTTCGATGCGGGTTTCGGCGGCGTATTCGCCCTGGAGGCGGTGCTGGAGAACCTCGAACTGAAGTGGGCCGACGGCTCCGAGGAGGACGCTGGATGAAGTGGCCGGGGCGTCGAGGAGCTTGAATTCGGAGGCGACACCTTCCTTTAGAAGCTGGCTGAGGCCGGACTGGAAGCGTTTGTATTTCGCGGTGGATTTGTTGGTAAGGTATGAGAAGCACTCGGGGGGGAAGCGGGGGATTTCGTCGAATTTCACTTCCTTTGAGGTGGCGAGGGTGTCGCCGATGAGGAGGTCGTAGTTGCCGACGAGGCCGACGACGTCTCCGGCGTAGGCGTCATCGACGGTCTCGCGGTCGCGGGCGAAGAGGCGTTGGGAGTTTGCGAGGCGGACGTTTTCGCCGGTGCGGGTGTTGATGACGTTCATGTCTCGCTCGAATTGGCCGGAGACGATGCGGATGAAGGCGATGCGGTCCCGGTGCTTGGGATTCATATTTGCCTGGATCTTGAAAACGAAGGCGGAGAATTCCTTGGAGGCCGGCTCGATGGCGTTTTCCTCGCTTTTGCGTGGGATGGGTGGCGGGGAGAGCTCGAGGAAGCGGTCGAGGAGGAGCTGGACGCCGAAGTTGTTGGCGGCGGAGCCGAAGAAGACGGGGGTGAGTTTTCCGGCGAGGACTTGATCCACATCGAAGTCCGCACCGGCGCCTTCGAGGAGTTCCAGTTCATCGCAAACCTGGGCGTAGGTGATTTCATCGACGGTGTCTTTGACGGACTGGTCATCGATGCCGGAGACGTTCACGGGGGCGCGGAAGGAGCCGTGGACTGTGCGCTCGAAGAGGTGGACTTTTTTGTTTTCCCGGTCGTAGACGCCTTTGAAGCGGGGGCCGTCGCCGAGGGGCCAGTTTACGGGGAAGGCGGCGATGCCAAGGACGGATTCGAGTTCGTCGAGGAGGTCGAGGGTCGGCCGCGCGGGGCGGTCTAGCTTGTTCATGAAGGTGAAGATGGGGACTCCGCGGCGGCGGCAGACCTCGAAGAGTTTGCGTGTCTGGGCTTCGATACCTTTACCGGCATCGACGACCATGACGGCGGCATCGACGGCGGTGAGGACGCGGTAGGTGTCTTCGGAGAAGTCTTTGTGTCCGGGGGTATCGAGGATGTTTACGACGCAATCCTTGTATTCGAACTGGAGGACGGTGGAGGAGACGGAGATGCCGCGTTGCTTTTCCAGTTCCATCCAGTCGGAGGTGGTGGTGCGTTGGTTTTTCCGTGCGGTGACGGATCCTGCGAGATTGAGCGCACCGCCGTAGAGGAGAAATTTTTCCGTGAGGGTGGTTTTACCGGCATCCGGATGGGAGATGATGGCGAAGGAGCGGCGGCGTGCGACTTCCTTTTTGAGGGCAGGAGAGGTGGTGGCGTAGGCGGCGAGAGACATGAAGACGGCAAAACTCAGACTTTACTCACCAAACTTCAAGTGAAGAAAGAGAGTGCCGTCTGAGTGGGTAGCCGGGCTGGCTAGCTGAAGTGATCAGAGCCTGCTGATCGCGGTGGCGATGGCTGCGTTAAGTGCTGTTTGATCCGCTGGAAGATTCGTTATGTGGACGGTCTCACCATCAGCAGTGACAGAGGAGATGGTGGAGTTGCCGAAATTCACGAGGACTTTCGCGCCTGAGGCGGTGTCTGTAGTGAGAATGGAGTCCTTTTCGAAGTCTCCGGAATTTCCGAGTGAAGAACTGAGGTTCACAGGTGCGTCGATGAGGACGATGGAGATGGGGGAAGTGGCTACGACGTTTTCCGAGCTACCGCGAAATTCCGTAGTGTCTGAGTCCGTGGATGTTTTCAGAACCGCAGGAAGAGCGACGGTGAGAATGACGAGGGCTGCTGCGGCCGCTCCGAAGGCCGGTGTGGCGAAGAAGGACTGAACTTTGTTGAAGAATGAAATCTGAGTGGAAGGAGTGGCAACGGCTGGGCTTGTTTCAAAGCGGGCTGCTAGATCTTCGAAGAGTCCTTGCGGCATGATGGGAGCAATTTCCAAGCTGCCCAGTGTCATGCTGTTACGCAGAATGTCTGCTGTGTTCTGAAGGTTTTGTGGGAGATCCAATCTCATATATTTACTCAATCGCAAAATTTACAGGGTATTTTCAAAATTCCATGTTTTCCCTGATTTTTTCCAGAGCCTCCTGTACGGTCTCGGCAAGAACACGACGCCGTGTGGAGCCTGAGATGCCAGGTTTCATGCCCATTTTCTGACAAAACTCTTCATCCTGGATGAGATCCTGGATGGTAGCGGATTGGTTTACATAAAGAATGAAAATGAGTTCCCATTCCTTTTTGGTAAGGGCTTGTCCGCATTCTGAGTAAATGCGCTCGAAGGTGATTTTTTCAGGATCAGCCGAGGTGTCCTCGAACTGCATGGCGTGATCCTTATTCTCGGTAAGTTCCTCGAAGCTTGAGCCTGAGTTTGGCTGGTTTTTCAATGCATTGCGGCGGCGGAACCAGTCGATGGCGCGAAAGCCGACGATACGAATGTGGAGGGGGATGACTTCCTCGAAAACCGTGGGATCAAGAATGGGGCAGCGGCCGGAGCCTTCGCGTGTGCGGACGAGTTCGGCAAGAGTCTCAACGAATAGGTCTTCAGCGTCGGGACCTTTGATGCCTTTGCGGTTCAGGGTGGCAAGGGCGAGAGGTTTGAGAACAGGTGGGAGAAGGTTCCACTCGCGATCGTGAAAGCCTTTTTCCGTATCGTGGCGCTGAAGGCGGTCGAGATTCAGGTTTTCTTTGTAGCGCTTGTCTTCCGGGTCGCGATAGAGCTGGTGGTTCGATTCACTGCGGCGCTGTGTGGCGACTGAGTGGAGAGTGGCGGAGGCGGTCTCAAGCAGGGCTTTGGCGGCGAATTCCGGTTCTCCGGGAAATTCATCGAAGTCCAGGGAAAGATTGCGCAAGGACTGTTCCGCTATGATTCCGGCCTGTTCTTCCGAAAGAAGAACTCCTTCCACAGGACGTCGCGCACGTTGCCAACAAGAGTTCCAACAGCGTTCAATCTGGTCTTTTGTTAACTTATGTCCCATTTCGATTTGGGCGTATAGTAAGGAATCATCAACATTTTACAAGCTGTGTTGTGAAATGAGGGCTCGTTGGACTCAGGCATGTAGAAATCAGCAGGGCTTGTGGATGCTCAAGTTGCGGTGTTTTTATCCGGATATTTTTATTCTGGAACCAATGAACAGGAGGATGGGAAGCAAAGAGGCAGCGATGAGCCATTGATGGAGGTGAGATGTAATGGGCTCCACTTTGATGCTGTTCCCTGTTTCCAACGGGGCGTTTTGGCTGAGGATGAAGGGAGCGTATTGTATTACGGCAATTTCAAAGGCTTCCGTGTCCTCCGGTGGGACTGACAGGAGCTCGCCCTGCGCTTGCCATAGAGCCTGCGCGGGACGATCCGAGGCGAGTGCAAGGCGGTAAAATCGATCCATGAAACCCGGGGTGGAGGAATCGGAGACGGGCCACAATGCGACCAGGATTTCCCGTGCGCCTGCAATCGCGAAGGCGCGCCTCATGCCAACAAGCCCCTCGCCGGAGACGGATGTTCCCGCGCCAGAGTCGCAGGAGGAGAGGGTTACCAGGCGGGTTCCTTCGAGGGAGAGTTCCGCGATTTCCGATGGGAAGAGCAGGTCGTCATTGTTGGAATATGGGGGTGCTCCGACGCGTCTTTTTGCTCCGTTGTAAAGTATGAGGCCTCCGGAGGTGAGGAGGTCGGCATTGTCATCGAAATCGACGGGGAGGTTTTTGAGAGAACTGTCTCCCCCGAGGAAGAATGCATGGCAACCCAGATGTATGACGCCAGTTTCCGCTTTCAGGTTTTCGATTGTCTGTTCGCTGGTTTGCTCATCATGGAAGAATACGGATTTCTCCGGTGCGATGCGTTTGATGGCTTCGGCCTCTGCTTCGGTTCCAGGGATGTTTTGCAAGCCGGAGAGTAGGTTTATGAGGGGATCTGTGGTTTCAGTCCTTGGGGTTTTAGGGAAATCCGAGATGGTCAACACGGCCCAGGGTGACGCGGAAAGGGATTTTTCCGGAGGGGGATTGAGCATGTCCCTGGCGCTGCTGACTGTCGTTACCTGGGAGAGGCTTTTGGAAAGTAGTGTGAAGTTTTGATCCAGGAGGGCGGCGAGTGGAAGGTAGTGCATCCTTGCGTCCGGTGAGAATGCGATGTCGGAAGTGCCAGGAGGAAAAACCGCGGAGAATGGAGCCCAGAATTGTTTGTGAAGGCTGCGGAGGATGGGGCGGAGCTTGAGGGCAGGTGGCGGAGGGCTTTTCCCTTCCATTTTCGCGGAACGCCAGCTGAGGCGCTCGTAAAACTTTCCGAGCCAGGACTCGAGTTCCGAATCGCTGCCTAGAGGTATCCATTGGGGAGGGCCGTGCGGGGCGATGACGATGGCTCCGTAGCGGATTTCCGGAGTCTCCGAAACTGTGGTGTAAAGGCAGACATCCACGAAGACAGAGCCGGTGGAGAGGGTGGACTGGATGGCCTGCCAGTCCGGGGCTTTGGCTGTGTTGGCGGAGTTGAGAAGGGCGTCGAAGAGCCGGGCCTTGCTGGCGATGAGGACGTTGGCAATGGATTCGGCATCGCCAGTGGCGCATGGGAGTGAGACGAGATCGAAGCGGCCAAGGAAGTTGAGGCGTTCACGTTCGGTTCCTTCCTTGATGAGTAGGTTCAGAAGGGCTAGTCCGGTGGCGGTTGCTTTTTCAATCAACTGTTTGGCATCCTGGTCGCCGGAGAGAAGGGCATTGCAGGCAAGGTTTCTCTGGGTCTCCGCGACGCGCAGGTGGACGGAAGGCAGATGCTTTTCCTGAAGGATGGCTGCCCGGTGAAAGTAGGTCGCGGCGGAGAAGTAGTCGCCGAGGGTTTGTTTTGCCACGCCGAGGTTGTTGAGGGGGCTGATCAGCGATGGGTGATCCAGTCCGAAGGTGGCCTGAATGGTGCCGACTGCTTCCGAGAACACGAGATCGGCGGTTTCCGCATCGTGCTGGGAGAGTGCGATCGCACCGAGATTGTTCAGGTAGGGGACGGCAAGGAAGGGTCTGGATGAATAGAGTTTCTTGGCATCCTCCGCTGCTTCCAAGGTAGCGGCGTAGCCTTCATCGAATTTTCCCAAGCGTAGCTGGCTGAGGCCGAGCTGACTGCGGATGGTCAGTGCCAGCTCCGGGTCATCGAAGGGGACGGCCAGGGCTTGCTTTAGAATTTCCGCGGATCTGGCGTAGCTGCCAAGAGTGTGGTGTAGCCGTGCGCTATGGGTCAGGAGGCTTGCGTGCAGGGCGTTGTCGTTTTCCGGTGCCTCGGCCATTGCTTCGTCAAGAACCAGCCGAGCCTCAGGATATTGCCCTTGTTGCAACAGATTGAGAGCAAGGTGATCCAGGGAGCGGGCAAGGCCGGGCGAGCCGTCTTTCTGGCGGCGGATTGTCAGGACGTTTCGCAGGGATTGTTCGGATTCTTCCAATTTCCCCAGATCCTGGAGTGCCAGTGCCTTTGCCTCCAGTGGGTCGGCGAGCGAAGCGGGAGTTAGTCTTTCAATGATTTCGCATGCGGTGGTGAGTAGTTCCAATGCCTGGTTTGGTTTGCCCGCCTGGCGTTTTACGATACCAAGAGCCTGGTAAGTGAAGGCGAGTTGTATCTCACTGGCTGGTTCCTGGTCTTTGCGGAATTGCTCTTCCCACTGGCTGGCGAGGGTTTCGAGGTTCTTTTCGGCAGCCGGGATGTCTGACAAGTCCAAGGCGCTCGCATTTAGAGAAAATGCCAGAAATACCATTATACGATATAGGGTATCTGTGATTCTGGAGTTCATGAATGAAGGATTCGGACAAGTAATTGCAGAAAAATGTATTTTTTTTCATCTATTTTGGAAATCGTTAATTTCAACCGCGATTGGAAGTAAGATGACAAGCTTCACCAACAAACCTGAAACAAGCGCTTTGCAGAATCCGGGGGGATTCGCGGCGGTTGAGGTTCTGGTGAAGGAGTCTTCAGCAATTGGAAGCCAATCCAGTCGGTTCGCCGGTTCCTATGATGAGGAAACACCATTTCAGTCCGGGGGGACTGTCGAGTGTTTCTCCGCATGGTTGGAGGTTTCCAAACCAATCGGAACGAGCGAGTGCAGCCGGGGGGCTGCCCGCTCCGCCCGAAGCTTTCCCACCAAAAATTGGAAAAATCTCAATTCCGGAAAAGAGTATGCCGGGGGGCATCTCTTTTTGTCTAGGAATTGATTCTGTTGTCCATCCCGACACGGAAAAGGCCGGAACCAAAGAGCGAACCGGGGGGCAAGCTCTATAAGGTTCCGGCCTTCTTGTTTTCCCGATTTCGGACGTCGGTTCAATCGATAACTTCGATCCGGATGAAACCGTGATCATTGTTTGCCGGAATGGTGGCGGTGATCCAGACGGTGCCGTCCGAAGCAGTGGACTTTGAAAGGCTGCCCATGGGCACTGCCCAGGAATTGAGGTTTTCACCACAGCAGATTCTCCATGAATAGCCGTTGCGCATGGAGAAAATGTTGTCGGGGTCAAGGAGGGTTAGGTTCACGGGGAATGTGAACAGAATTTCATCTTCCGGTGAGAGGGAGACCAGGTTACTGGTTTCAGAGTCCCCCGTTGTTCCGTAAAAGACGGAGAGTTCGGGAGTGGACGTGCTTTGCTCCGACAAGTCTGGCACGGTAAGCTCGTCGTAAGCGAGTGAGATTGGAGTGGAAGGGTCAGTTATGGGGCCATCGGGGAGGGCGATGGTAGCGGATGCCGTGGGTGTGGTCCGGAGAATAGGTGGGGCTCCATCGGTAGACGAAACTGCAGCTGCAGCGATCAATGTGGACTCTACCTCCGCTGGAGTGAGGGAGCCGTTCATGGAAAGCTCGGCAAGTGCGCTCCCTGCAACGAGGGCGGATGCCGGGCTGGTGCCATTGGAGTAGTAAAAGGTGTCTGCGGCGAGATAACTCCGTGCCTTGATATTTTCTCCAGGGGCAGAGATGTCCACGGCTGAGCCGTAGTTTGAAATGGAGGTTTTGAGATCGGAGGAATCCGTGGCACCCACACAAATCACGCCATCAATCGTGCCGTAACTGGAGGGGATGAAGTTCGAGGCGTCGGCATTGGAGTTTCCGGCGGAGATCACGACTGTGATCCCTTCTTCCACAGCGAACTCAATGGTCGATTGGAGAGAAGAGCTGCTTCCCGTTCCAAGGGAGCCATTAGCGATGCAGATTACTGCGGGGATTTGCGGTTCAGCGTCCTGATATTCAAAAACCGCGTTCCAAATTGCCGACTCAAGTAACGTGCCACTGGAAGAATCGCCGTTTGGATATATGTCATAATTTGTGACATGGATGGGAGTGCCGGGTGCGACGCCAGTGGTCACTCCGGAAATCAGCGACAACATTCCAGTGGCATGGGCGAACTCGGAAGAGGTGGTGGGATCGCCATAGCTTCGGATAAGCGTCGTGCCTTCAAAGATGAGGTTCGGGTTCTCGTCCATCCAGTTGCCGGGGTTGGCTACCGCTGTATCGATGAGATATAGGCGAACCGGGTTTGTGTTGTCCGGATAGCTGTAAGAGGTGCCGTCGTCTTCCTGTTCTCCGATTTTCTCGAGACCCCAGTTTGGTGCCGTGTTTTCCCCTGCGTAAGCCTGCGGAAGCGGGAAAAGCAAAAGGCTGGAAAGCTGATAGATCGATCTCAGGCACTTTGATGGTTTTGAATAGATGAACATACGAAAGGCTTTAAGCGTCAATGGCTTGTGGGACAAACTCATTCAAATCCCTTATGATTCGTTGAATATTTGAGCCTATGGATGATTAACAGATGAAGTTTTTTTTAAAGAAATCCGGCAGAGTAAAAAAATGCGTAAATCGCCGTTTGTTAACCAGTTGTGAAAATAAACGTGATACTTTTTCGCGCCAAATTAGCTAACTTTATGAGTTTTTTTGGAAATACTGACCATAAGTGTCGATTGGAAGTAAGATGACAAGCTACACCAACATATCCGAGACAAGTTGCTGGTTGAAGCCGGGGGGCTTCTCAAGCCGCAATGTTTCGTTGGTGCTTTCATCCGCAACGAAAGTGTTTCAACGCATTATAGAAACGGTATTTACCGGATTCTTCGAATTGTCCGGGGGGACAAAGAAGAATTTTACTAGCGGAGTTTTACTTAGTTGCCCGTCGGGAAAAGCAGCGTTGCCCGGAAGGGCGACCTGCTTTTCCCGAAATTTTCCACGTATGGTAAAGAATACGGATAATGAGATCGGATCAACTAAGGCGAGTAGTGTTGCCAAGGTAAGCGATTCCAAATCTTCAATATCCACTCCGACCCAGGAATGTTAGCAGTCAGGTTTTTCAAACTATCGGGGGGTATGTTTGAAAATCCTGGTGCTAAATTTTTTGTAATTTAAGTATTTCCAAACCATAAGGAAAAGTTTAGAAACACCCGAAATCGAGAGAATCGATTTTCAAACACCCTTCCAAGTCCCCACCATGAAGCCAGCCAAGTATTGTCCGTATGCGATCGCGTACGGCTTGAGTCTATGTTTTGCCGCCGCGCAAAGCCCAGCAGTTTTAACCCCTGGAACCTCCACTGAATCTGTAGAGGCAATCGATACAGGTACGCGAACTACCTTTTCCCTGACGGGGGATACGATTTTGAGCTGGGAGCAGCTTGAATTGGACGAGGGCAGTGAGCTTGTTTACGATTTCAAGTCAGGAGACAAGGTTCTCAATTTGCTGGGTGGAACAAAGCGGCACACGATCGACGGGATGGTGACGTCAAACGGTATCGTGGGGTTCTTTTCTCCGAACGCGAATTTCAAGATTGGAGGTTCGATCAATGCGAAGGGTGTTGTTCTCGCTACACTGGAAACTGATGCGGATGAATTTTTCAGCAAGGATGGTTATTCGCTTCGCGGCGGCAGCGAAAGAAACTCAATTTTCCTCAGTGGGGAAATTACTGCCACGCAGGGGAATGTTGTCATCGCAGGTCGAGATGTGCTAATCGCCGGTAGTGCGAAAATTTCCGCATCAAAGCGGGTTCTTGTCGGGGGTGGAACTGATATCACTATTTCAAAGAGCGGGGCAGAAAGGCTGACGGTTAACAGCGAGGATGGGAAAATTACCAACCTTGGAGAGGTTCAAGCGCCACAAATTGAGTTTAAGGCAGGCGAATCGACCTCAAACTCTGGGAAAATCAATGCAGGAAATGGCAAGGTTTTCATCGAGGTGGGGGAAAACGGGCAGATCACCAATGAGTCTTCAGGAATCATCATCAGCGATCCTGTTTTCGACCAAGAGATGATTTCAGAGGGAGTAATCATTGTTCCTGATGATGGGGATTCAGCCAGTTCGGTCAGTCAGGGAACGGTTACTGTACCGAAGTTGACTCGTCCTGACGGCAGTGTGGTAAGCGATTCCCAAATTGTGACGACCAGTGCTCCCGTGAGTGCGTCTGGCGATCTGAGCCGGGACAATGTGGCTGCTACAGGCTCCGATGCCACTGCGGACCGGGCGGTTCAGGCTTTCGTTTCTGTTGCCAGCAACTCAAGGGGAATTACCCAGGCGGCGGTGTCGGGTGTTGAAAGTGAAAGCGTGCAACAGCATGCAACATCGTCAGGAAACAGACGGTCATCCGCTGCTGCGACCGCGCGGCAGAAATCAGGCTCAATGCTTCAGAGATCTTCGTTCTTCGGGATCCGTGGAGGTGGCGGCGGCCGTTAACAGCCAGTAAGGCTGAGACTTTCCGCTTGGAAGAAGCTTAAGCTTTGTTAATCTTTTTTTGATATCTCCGGAATAGGATCGTTATGATTCCTGTGCATCAGTCCCGGGAACTTCAATTTTCCGCTAAGAGAATGCGTTTTTTCCTACCCATATTTTTTCTCCAGTCTGTTTCCGGGCAGCTCTTGCCGGGAATTGATCCAAGTATTCCCGAGCCGGAAAAACGAGCGCCAATACCTTCTGTGGAGACTTTGGGTGGAATGGAAGGAGAGGGTGCGGTGATCATGGGGAGGCTCGAAAAGGTGACTTTGGTTTCCTGGGTGAGCACTGGTGTGAAAAATATGGCGAACGGGCTGGATGCATCCGAAGGGCTTATCCTTCCATCGCCGGACAAGCTCTCGGAGACGCTCGCAAAGTGGATGGGTGAGGCATTGACCGAAGGGGATCTTGCAACAATGGCGGACGCGATTCTGATCCATTATGACGCTGCCGGCTATCCTGTCGTGATGATCGATGTGCCTGAGCAGGATCTCAGCGCGGGCAATCTCATGTTTGTGGTGGAGATGGGTGTGATAGGGAATGTGGGGGTGACGAACCCGAGTTACTCCAGTCCGGCTGCGATCAGGAAAGGTCTGTGGCTGAGGGGTGGGGAGGTGATCCGGCGGAAAGATCTGAACGCCCAGATGGACTGGTATGGAAGGAGTGTTTTCAGAAAGCCGCGGCTGCTGGTCTCACCGGGGCAGGTGCCGCCAAGCGCTGATGTGCTGATAGGCCTGACGGAAAGGAAGCCGTGGACGGGGATGGTGGGATATGAGAACTCCGGGCAGGAGGCGATAGGCAGGGATCATTTCTTGCTGGGCGGGGCGTTTATGACAAAGGGTGAGCATGTGGTGGCCTGGCAGACGGTGATCGGCGCGCCTGTTTCTTCGCTGCAGGCGCACGCGGTGACCTGGGAGATCCCGTTTCACAGTCTTCACCAGGCGCTGCAGCTGAGTGGTTCCTATGCTCTGGTGGAAACAAGTTCGTCCCTAGTGGGATTGCCTATTGAGAACGAGGGGACGTCGTGGGCTGTTTCTGCCATGCACAGGATTCCACTGCCGGGGATGGGTGACTGGAAGCACTCGATGAGGGCGGGTCTTGAGCTCAAATCCACGGATCAGTTCGTGCTTTTCGGGGGATCGGGGCTTTCACCGGGTGAAGTTCGGTTCCTGAACGCGCGGGTGGGCTACTCTCTGGAGCGGGAGTGGAAAAAAGGTGGCTTTGTGGTGGATGCCAGTCTGAGCGGTGCGCCGGGAAACCTGATTTCCGAAAATGACGATGCGGATTTCAAGAGTTATGATGCCGAAGCGGATTCGAGCTATGTGATCGGGCGGCTGTCATCCGAGGGCTGGTGGACACCGGGTGGTGACTGGAAAGTGGCCTTGCGCGCGGAGGGGCAGGTGGCGGACTCACGTTTGCTGCCGGCGGAGCAATTCGCGGCCGGGGGTTACCAATCGGTAAGGGGTGTGGATGAGCGCGAGTTTTTCGCGGATATGGGGTGGCAAAGCAGTTTTGAGATCTACAGTCCTGCCATTTCGGTGGGTTCCGGATCGGGGCTGAGGTTCCTTGTTTTTTACGATCAGGCGTGGCTGAGAAACAGGGGGGAGTCTTCGGACTCACTGTCGGGAGCGGGGATCGGTATCAGGGCGAGACTGACGGAATACCTTGATCTGCGAGTGGATCACGGCTGGCGTCTGGATGATGAGGGTAGTAGGACGCATGTGGGGCTGAAGACTACGTTCTAGTCCGCAAACCGGTGCCCATGTGCTTTGAATTGCTCATTGCCAAGAGTCGTTCGGATGGATAGGTTTTGCGCTCTTCCGGAATTGGTTCAGATTCTTTCCGGATAAAATAACATACGGTTTCATTTTGGGATTTCTCGATCAAATCAAGCGCTGGAGGCTCGCTAAGAAGGGCTTTTCAACAGGAAAGAAGCGGAGAGTCCACGGGGAGAGTGCGACAATGCAGTCACTGGAGGAAAGCGAGCTGATCAGATTCGCGTTGTATGCGGCGTTTGCGGTCGGTTCGGCGATCATGGTTTTGAAGGCCTCTCCCGGGGCTACCTTCGGTCTGGAGCCTTTCAAAGGGATGATTTACGGGTTTGCCTTGGCGCTGACAGCGCTGGCGATGTTCCATGTCTCGCATTACAAGGTCTGTGAGAGAAACAGCCGCGTGGTGCTGGTGCTGGGCGGGCTGATTGGGCATCTGATGCTTGTCCGGCTGGTGATGATCCTGGCGGATGCGGGCACGATCTCCGAGACTTACAGATACCTTATGGTGCCTTGTGCGCTTGCCCCGATGTTGCACGGGATCCTGATGGGACGGACTGTGGGTGGGTTTTCGGCAGTTTACGTCAGTTTGATCGGCAGCCTGCTGGTGCCGGTGGATGATGTGATGAATTATCTGATCGTGAGCATGGTGGCGGGTATGACGGCGGTGCTATGCGTAGACCGTATCAGAAAGCGGACACAGCTTCTCAGGGCTGGCATTTATGTGGGGCTGGTGATGGTGTTTTTGGCTCTGATTCTGGGAAGGCTGGATGTGAGGGGGGTGTTCGAGAGTGACTCGATGATCCGTCTTCAGGTCTTGGGGACGGGGAGTTTGATCGCATTTGCGACGGCACTGGGAACGGCGATGCTGATCAGTGGTTTTTTGCCGATGTTCGAGGGGGCTTTCCACCTGACCACGGATATCAGCTGGCTGGAGCTTACGGATTTGAATCACAAGCTTTTGAAGGAAATGCAGCTGGAGGCTCCGGGGACGTTTCACCACAGTCTGGTGGTTGCTGCGCTTTCCGAGGCGGCTGCGGAAAACATCGGGGCGAACGCGGCGATGTGCCGGGTTTGCGCGTATTTCCATGATGTGGGAAAGCTGAAGAAGCCCGGTTATTTTATAGAAAACCAACACGATGGCGGTGAAAACCCCCACGATACACTGACGCCTACGATGAGTGCCCTGATCATCACGGCGCACGTGAAAGACGGAATCGACCTGGCAGTGAAGCACAAGCTGAACCCGCGAATCATCGAGGTGATCCAAGAACACCACGGAGACTCGCTGGTGTATTTTTTCTACAGAAAAGCTCAGGAGCAGAAGAAGGCGGAGATGGAGAAGGTGGATCGGCGGCTGGAGAATCCGGAGGATCTGCCGAAGGTGGAGGAGAAGAATTTCCGTTACCCGGGGCCGCGGCCTTCCACGCGTGAGAGCGGAATCATCTGTCTGGCGGATACGGTCGAGAGTGCTTCGCGGACTCTGCGGAAGCCCACTCCCGCGAAGATCAGGACTCTGGTGGAGGAGCTGATTCGTGCGAAGATCAATGACGGGCAACTGGACGAGTGCCCGCTTACCCTCGGTGAGCTGGCGAGGGTGAAGGACAGTTTCTGCAAGACTTTGCGCAGTATGTTGCACAGCAGGATCGACTACCAGAAGCCGGCCGATGACAAGTCGAGGACGACGAGATCCGGCAAGGAGGCTTCACGTGAGCCCAAGGCCGATACCCAAAGACTGCCGCAGGTGGAGCGGAGCAACTAACAGGATTTTTAGTATGTCATTGGAAGTCATTGTAGGGAACCACCAGGGAGTGATCGAGATTCCGGTTTCCTGGCTGACGGCTCTGGAGCATGTGGGCGTGGATGCCTCGCGGATGGCTTTGGAGGTGGCTGCGCTGGGGGAGAGTTCGCTGGCGACTCTGGCTACTCTGGAGGTGGCATTGGTGGATGCGGAGACCAGCGCGAGTGTTCACATGGATTTCATGGAGATCGAGGGTGCTACGGATGTGATCACATTCCACCATGGTGAAATCGTGATCTGCGCGGAGGTGGCAAAGAGCCAGGCGGAGGAATATGGGGAGCCTTTGGGGCGTGAGGTTCTGAGATATTTTGTTCACGGATTGTTGCATCTGGCAGGACACGAGGATGCGGATGCCGGCGAGAGGAAGACGATGGAGACCGCGCAGGAATCCATTGTGGAAAGTCTTTGGGCTGGCGGGCTTTCTGAGAAGCTGGTTTGAGCTTGCAGGCCGTGTGGACGAATTTTGCTCAATATCGATGACGCCGGCAGAAAGGGGGATCTGATGATTTTTCGCTGGGCTCTGGCATGAGTGACTGGTGATAACCTGGAGTTTGAGGAAGACCCAGAGGGGTACAATTCGACCGGGTTGCAAATCATTTGCAATGAACAGAGAAGTTACGATTCTCAATAAGGAGGAAACCCCGAAGGTTTATGGGAAATGACGGGAGTTGATCTCTCGCTTGATAGTCTCGATTTTTTTCTAAGTTTCTTGAGACTTGGCCGTTTCATACAGTAGAATGCCGGAAATCCCCGGTAAGAGAACACTTCCAAAAACTAAAATTCCCCGAAATTATGAGTCTTCATGTAGAACTAAGTGCCGAGGCACAAGCGCGTCTGGCAGCACAACGCCGTAATTCAACGATCAGCTCCGCAATTGTGGCTTTGTTGGTCATTACCGTCCTGGCGCTTGTTCTTGGAATCTTCCTCATTCCGGCATTGGACAATACTCCGCCGGAGATTGTCACATATCAGCAGGTGAAGACTGATGATACTCAGGAAGAGGTGAAGAAAGTACGCCCATCCATTCAGAAGAAGCCTACTCCTCCGGCCTCGTCCACGAGCAAAGTGATTACCTCGATGAGTACGACCGCGGTTTCCGTGCCAACGCCCGAAGAGATGACTGCTGTGGAGTCAGTTGACTTCGGTGACGGGGATGATTTTGGGAGCGGCTGGGGTGATGATTCCTTCGGAGAAGAAGGAGGCGGCGGAGCGACGTTTTTCAACCAGAAAGTAGCGGCGAACAGAATTGCTTACGTGATCGATTACTCCGCATCCATGAGAGGAACGCGGGATGAGTTGATGCGCGATGAGCTGAAAGACTCGATATCCGGCCTGCAGGCGGGGACGAAATACCAGATGATCTTTTTCGCCGGACCGGCGTGGATCGCAGGGGATGAGCTCGAATTTGACGGGAAACCAAGTAACGGGAAGGGTGCCAAAGAGATGAAAATCACGACGAGGGATGGGAAGACTTATAAAAGCACGAGAAAAGGCAATTGGCCAAATTCCTCAAACTACAAAGCCAAGTGGTTGGATGCGAATACGAATGAGCTGAAGGAATCGCGGGCTCATATCCGTAAAACGGAGCTCGTGTACGGAACGGAATGGGGAAAGCCAATGGAAATGGCGATGGATATGAGCCCTGCGCCTCAAATCATTTTCTTTATGACCGATGGTAATGGCGGTGCCACGAAGGTGCCGGAGATTATCAAGACTGCGAAAAGGAAAAATATCGTGGTGAACACGATCGCCATGATGCTTCCAAAAGGCGATGGACAGGAGGCAATGGCTACACTTGCCGAAGGAACCGGTGGTGTGTTTACAATTATCGACGAGAAGGGGAAATCAACCGTCTACAAAGGAGAGAAGTAGGTTCCGACAGGCTCATTCGGTAGCCTGTTCAACTGCTTCTTATCCAAGGTATTTGGCTCCCCTGAGGACTTCGACGTCACATGAATATGTGATCACCGCCCAGTCCTCGAAGTATTTCTCCGCGATTTCTCCCATGATGGCATCCGCGATTTCCGAAGATACAATGGTATCGATCTGGGAGTTGCGCCCCTCGAAGTCCGAGGTGTGACTTCCCCGGGATCCTTCCCCTTCGACTGCGGCGATTGACCATCCGGTTGCACCGTGTCTTTTGAGGAGCTCAACGATGTCCTCGCGGAGGAGTCGCTCCGTGACGATGGTTACTTTCTTGAGTGGGATTTTTACAGCCATGAGTGAATGAGGTTTGCGGTTTTCTGGAAGAGCGGGATGCCGAATGCGAGGTTGAACGGGAAGGTGATGCCGAGTGCCAGGGTTAGGTAGTAGCCTGGGTTTGCCTTGGGCAGTGCGATACGGACGGCGGCAGGTGCTGCGATGTAGGAGGCACTGCCTGCCATGGCACCGAGTATGGCCGCGCCGCCGGGGGTCATGCCGGAGAGCAGGCCGGCGAGGACGCCGAGTGTGCCGTGGAAAATAGGGATGAGACAGCCAAGAGCGAGGAGGCGTGAGCCTGCCTTTCCGGCGTCAGCGAGGCGTTTTCCGGCGATGAGTCCGAGCTCCAGAAGGAATATGCACAGCGCGCCTTTGAAGGAGGCTTTGAAGAACGGCTCCACGTCGACAAGCTTGGCCGGGCCGCAGGCCGCGCCGATGATCAGCCCTCCGACGAGAAGGACGATGCTTTTTCCTGTGACCACTTCGTGCAGGGCTTTTTTCCAGCCGCCGCTGCTGGAATTGCTAGCGAAAAGGAGGGCGACGATGATGCCCGGGACTTCCAGAACCGCTACGAGTGCGGGCAGGAAGCCTTCGTAGGCCATGCCGGAGCGTTTCACTGCTTCTGTGGCGGCTAGGAAAGTGACCACGGATACAGAGCCGTAGTGTGCGGCGACGGCTGCGGAGTCCTCCTGACCGAGTTTTCCAAAGTGTTTGATCAGGTAAAAAGCGGAGACTGCGGTGACCACTCCGAGGACAAGGGTGGCCAGTGATGGCAGGAGCATTTCCTGGAAAGGTGTGGTTGTCAGCGCGGCGCCGCCTTTCAGGCCGATGGCGAGAAGCAGGTAGATGGAAAGCCCCTGGTAGATGGGCTCAGGGATGGCGAGATCGCTTTTGATCCATTTCGCAATGATGCCGAGGGCGAAACAAAGGACTACGGGTGAGACGAGGTTATCAGCAAGCACGGTTCGTTCATTCGTTATTTTTGGACGGCTGACAAAGCAAAACCGAGTTCTGCATTCAGGTAGCCTGATTTTCTTTGGCAAATTCTGCTTCCATGAGAAGTAAACGGGTTCATGTTTGTGACAGATGACGTCAGATTTTTTGGTGGTAGGAGCGGGTATCGCGGGGCTTTCATTCGGGTTGAAGGCTGCGAAGCACGGCACGGTGGTAATTTTGACCAAAGGGAAGGCTGAGGAGTCGAACACGGCCTGGGCACAGGGTGGGATCGCCTCGGTCTTGCCGGATGAGTTCAGGGAAAAGGGGGATTCCGTGGAAAGTCATGTGGCGGACACGCTGGATGCTGGCGCGGGGCTCTGTGACGAGGAAGTGGTGCGCCGGATCGTGGAGGAAGGGGATGAGGCGATAGATGATCTGGTGAGCTGCGGAGTGGAGTTCGATAAGGAGGAGGGGCGCTACATGCTGGGGAAAGAGGGAGGGCACACGCACCGGAGGATTCTTCATGCGCGGGATACGACGGGGCGTGAGATTGCGCGGGCGATGCTGGAGGTGGCACGGAAGGAACCGAACATCACGTTGCTGGAGGATCATTTCGCGATCGATCTGATAACCTCGGCGCGGCTGGATGTGGTTTCCAATGATCGGATACTTGGCGCGTATGTGCTGAACCGGAAGAACGGGGAGGTGAATGTTTTTCGTTCCGACAGGGTGGTTCTTGCATCGGGAGGGTGTGGAAAGGTTTATCTTTATACGACGAATCCTGACTCGGCCACGGGTGACGGGGTGGCTCTTGGTTTCCGTGCGGGCGCGACAGTGGCAAACATGGAGTTCATCCAGTTTCATCCGACGTGTTTTTACAATCCGGCTGCCACAGGCGCGGAGGCGAGGTCGTTTCTCGTAAGTGAGGCGGTACGTGGCGAGGGTGGAATCCTGCGGAATGAGAAGGGCGAGGATTTCACCAAGAAGATCGATCCAAGGGGTTCACTTGCTCCGAGGGATATTGTGGCGAGGGCGATTGACAAGGAACTCAAACAAACCGGAGCGGCGTGCGTCTATCTGGATGTGACTCATAAACCGAAGGGTTTCATGAAGGAGCATTTTCCCTACATTTATGAAACGCTGATGAAGTTTGGCGTGGATTGCGAAAAGATGCCGATCCCGGTGGTGCCAGCGGCGCATTACATGTGCGGAGGGCTGCAGACCGATGTGACTGGCAAGACGACCGTGCGCGGTCTGTATGCCGTGGGCGAGGTGGGTTGTACCGGATTGCACGGCGCGAACAGGCTGGCTTCGAATTCATTGCTTGAGGGGAACGTGGTGGCACGGCTGGCGCTTGAGGAGATGATGAGAATCTATCCACCGGACAAGCAGGTGCCGGAGCCGCCTCCGATTCCCGACTGGCAATACGGCGATGTGGCGGAGCCGGACGAGCTGGTGGTGATTTATCACAACTGGGATGAGATCAGGCGGCTTATGTGGGACTACGTGTCGATCGTGCGGACTGACAACCGTCTGAGAAGGGCGGGCGCACGTTTGAGAAATCTGAAGAAGGAAGTGCGGGAGTTTTACTGGGGGCACCGTGTCAATGCGGACATTCTGGAGTTGAGGAACCTGGTCGCGGTGGCGGGGCTGATCGTGGAGTGCGCGCTGAGGCGGCGTGAATCACGAGGGCTTCACTACACGACGGATTACCCGGAGATGGATGAGAAGTTTCTTAAAAATACAACGCTCAGGAAATTTTAATCGGAGCCATCGTCTTCTGCCGGTACAATGGCGTCTGCCGTCTTGTCATTTGTGACTTCATCCCAATTCAGCTGTCCGTTGTCGATCCGTGAGAGCTCGGAAGCGTAGACTGCGTCCTGGTTGCGGGGATCGATCTCGGCGGCAATGTGGATGAGGAATTTTGCCAGGAGATGGTTTTCTCCCTCGGGTTGTTGTAGAAGAAGCTGGCTGCGTGTCAGGAGCAGGCGTGCGAGAACATCCGGGCTGTAGTCTCCGTTTGATTTTTCGGGAATGATTCCTTTGCTGAGTTGGAACTGGGCGACGAGAGCTTGCTTGTTGCGAGGAGACAGCTGCATGGCGAGGGCAAGGATGCGGCGTCCTTTTGCCAGGGATTCATCCGAGGCCAGGCTTTGTGAGATGGAATTGACAGCGTATCCGGCGAGGTTGCTTGAGTATTCGTCACGCTCGGAATCGAGCATCACGAGATCCTGTGAGAAGATGCTCTTTTTTATATCAAGTGGCTTCCACTCGAATTTTGTTTCCACCTGGGCGTGCAGGGGAGTTTGCGCGAAGAACAACAGTATAGTGATTTGCCAAAATTTCAACATCGGGATACAAGATGGGAAATAGATGGAGGTAGGCAAGTGACAAATCCGGATGACATGCTTGCCGAATATCTGGCAGGGCCTCTTACGCGGATGCACAGGAAGAAAAAACTGAGGGAGGATCTGCGGCGGCGTATCGAGGTGAATGTGGGTGACTCCTCAAATGTGGTGAGCGAGATCGAGGCGTATCTGGACGAGCGGCCATACTTGAAGGTTGTGGCGATGTATTCTGCACTACCGGGGGAGGTGGAGTTGCATTCGTTACTGGAAAGGATCGGGAGGATTTGGCTTTTCCCGAGGGTGGAGGGAAATGAACTGGTTTTTTACCGGGTGAAAAAGCTTGGCAAGGATTTGAAAGTTGGTGCTTACGGCATCCTGGAGCCTAGGAAGGGGTTGCTGAAGTATGATGTGGCGGATATCGATTTGTTTTTGTGTCCGGGGCTTGGGTTTGATCTTTCGGGCGGAAGAATCGGCAGGGGAAAAGGATTTTATGACAGGGTCTTGGAGCGGGCGAAACCGGGAGCTGTGAAGCTTGGTGTATGCTTCGGCTACCAACTGGTGAACCAATGGGAAATGGCGACAGAAGATCATGACATCCGGATGAACAGGGTGATCGCGGGGTGAGTGGAAGAGTTGGGTTGTCTGTTTGGCGATTGTTCGGATAGGGTTTTTGGGTGAAGAATTTTTCTGGATACATGTTTTTGCTGGGTTTTGGGGGGATGGTTTCCTGTGCTTCCGATCCATCACCGGCACCGGAGGTGGTGGCTGTGAAACCCGAGGTGGAAGTACAACCTAAGGCCGAAAAGAAAACGGAGCTGCAGAGCAAGCCGGTGGAAATCCCGAGAGGAAGTGTGAAAAAGGGGAAGGTCACCGGAATGGGTGTGGACGAGCTGTTTCCGCTGCAGCAGACCGGTGAGGTCTTACTCTACGATGTGAGGGATCATTACTTTTACGGTATTGATCACATTCCAGGATCTGTGAACTGGCCTTCGAAGCAATACGAGGAGCAGGTGCAGCGTCGCGATCTTGAGATCGAGGCAGCACAGGCGGAGGGGAAGAAGGTTGTTTTCTACTGCACAAATCTGGGATGCCCCGAGGCGCGGAAGATTGCGGCGAAAGTGAAACAGCGCGGCTATGACATCTATGTCCTGACTATGGGGATCGATAGCTGGCGCAAGGCCGAGCTTCCTTTGGAGTAAGTATCCGAAATACAAAAACGGCGACCTTTTCGAGGTCGCCGTTTTGTGAAAGGAACGAGTTGTTTTCGTTCTGTTAGCCGACTTTCGGCTTTGCAGCGCGGCGAACCGTGCCGAAACGCTTTTGGAACTTGTCGATGCGTCCTTCTGTATCGACGAACTGCTTCTGTCCGGTGAAGAAGGGATGCGAATTCGAGGTGATACCGGAGGAGATCACGGAGTATTCAACACCATCGATGGTTTCCTTTTTTTCGGAAGTCTTGGTGGATTTCGTGATGAAACGGGCTCCCGTGGTCATGTCTACGAAAATGACGGGATTGTATGTTGGATGGAGATCCTTTTTCATAAGATTTGGTTTGGTTGCCACACGTACCAACGCGCGGGGCGGGGAAGATGGCGGAATCC
>JBPOGC010000250.1:0-3257 GCA_051251795.1 Luteolibacter sp.
GAGGGTTTTTGAATGTGCAGCCGGCGGAGGCGGCGATGGGTTGGGAGGTTTTCCGTTTCTCACGGGACTCGTGCCAGCGGGTTTTGATATTTTCGTGGGTGTCGTTTTTTCCTTTGAAAACGGCCTGGAGGGCGAAGTGGCGGCGGAGCTCCTGGACGTTGCGGTATTTTGCCTCGATCTCATCACGCTCGCGGGTGCGAATGACTCCGTCCTCATCGAGGAAGGTAACACGGACAACCTGGTCAAAGGTCTCGATACCCATGGCACCGGCGTTCATGCGGAGCGAGCCGCCGACGTTTCCGGGGATGCCTTCCATCCACTCGAAGCCGCCGATGCCGTGGGCTCCGGCGTAGGAGGCGAGTTTTTTCAGGCGCACGCCTACTCCGGCCACGACGTGGCCTTTCGGGTCTATGGATAGCTCGGAAAACGCTCCGCCTGTGGGATGAATGACGGCTCCGCGGATGCCGCCGTCTTTCACGAGGATGTTCGAGCCGCGGCCTACGACGCGGATGGAAATGCCGCGTTCACGACAGGCGTCGACCAGGAAGGCGAAGGCGTAAAAGGAGTGCGGCTCGAGCCAGTATTGTGCGGGGCCACCTACCAGGAGTGTGGTATGTTTCCGCATTGGCTCGTAGAGCTTTGCGTCGATCTCGCCCTCGGGCATGACGGAACGGAGGTCTTCGAGGATTTTCAGGTCTTTGGCGATGCGGGTGCCGACTTCGTGGACGTTGCCCGCGCCGAGGGTGATGAGGAGATCGCCGGATTCGAGGGCGTTGCCGACTTCGTGGTGGGCGGTCTCCATGTTCGGGAGGAATTTCCCGGGGACGTCTCCGTGTTCCTTCATGGCATCGACCAGGGTCTGGCCGGTGATGCCGGGGATGGGTGGCTCGGAGGCGGGGTAGATGTCCGTGATGAAAACCTTGTCCGCTGCCTGGAGGACTTTTCCGAAATCGTCCGAGAGGAGCTGGGTGCGGGTGTAGCGGTGGGGCTGGAAGAGGACGATGAGACGCGAGGGCTTGAGTGAGCGGGCGGTCTGGAGGGTGGCGGCAAGCTCCGTGGGGTGGTGGCCGTAGTCGTCTATGATGCGGAATTTAGTAGAAAGGTATTTTGTCTCGAAGCGGCGTTTCGCCCCGGCAAAGGAGGAGAGGGCGCGGGCGATGAGGGAGAACTCTGCGCCGCAGATGTCTGCGATGGCTATGGCGGCCAGGGCATTGAGGATGTTGTGCTCGCCGGGGATGGCGAGTTCTATGTCGCCGAGAGGTTCGCCGCGTTTCTTTACGGTGAAAGCGGAGGAGCCTTTGAGATCACGGATGTCCGTGGCTGTGTAGTCCGCGGTGTGGTCTTCGTTTTCCCAGCCGTAGGAGATGGCGTTTTCGTGGGAGGCGCAGATTTCACTGGCGACGGTATTTTCCACACAATATACTATGTTTCCAGTAGTTTGATTTACGAGGGTGGTGAAGACTTGTTTGATGTGGTCGAGGTCTTTGTAAAAGTCCAGGTGCTCTGCCTCGATGTTCAAAATGACTGCGTGCTTTGGCTTGTAGAGAGCGAGGGTGCCGTCTGATTCATCACCTTCCGCTACCATAAGTTCGCCTTCCGTTTCCCATTTGGCATTGGCTCCGAGGATGGGAATTTCCGCTCCGACGTAGTAGGAAGGCTTGAGGCCGCACTCACGTAGAATGTGCGCGGTCATGGAAGAGGTAGTTGTTTTTCCGTGGGTGCCTGCGATGACGATGCCGTCCTTTGTATGAAGGATGGCGGCGAGGCATTCGGCGCGGCGGATAAGTGGGATGTCTGCTTTAGTCGCGGCGGCGTAGGCGGGGTTTTCCGGGCGGATGGCGGAGGAGTAGACTACGAGATCGGTGCCTTTGACGGATTCTGCGGTCTGTGGGGAGGAGAATTTCAGACCCAGTGTCTGCATCCGGTCTGTCTCGGAGGTGGTGACGCGGTCGCAGCCGGAGACTTCGTGCCCCATGCCAAGGAGGAGCAAGGCGAGGCCGCTCATTCCGGAACCGGCCACGCCGATGAGGTGGATCTTCCGTGGTTTCGAAAGGTCGGTGAGGTCTTGTGTCTTTTTCTTCGCTGCCATGTGGGGGCGGGAGGGTGGCGGGTTTTCGGCTTTCGGGCAATGGGAAAGGGGGGGCTTTGGTTCGGGGGTTGTCAGAGTGGGAAGGTGGGTTAGGTTTTTAGCATATGGAAAATCGGCATTTTGACTATGTGGTGATCGGTGGTGGGAGTGCGGGTTATGCGGCGGCGCGGACGGCGCGGGAGAAGTTTGAGAATGTGGCGGTCATTGAGGATGGGGCGGAACTGGGTGGCTTGTGTATTTTGCGCGGGTGTATGCCATCGAAGACGCTTATTTACTCAGCGGAGGTGCTGCATTTGGCGAAAGAGGGGGCGAAGTTTGGTTTGAAAATCCCCGAGGCAGGAGTGGATATGAAGGCGCTGCACGAGAGGAAGCTGGTCACGATTGAGGATTTTGCGTCCTACAGGAAGGAGCAGTTGGAGTCCGACCGGTTCACATTGATCCGGGACAGGGCGGTGTTTGTGGATGAAAAGACGGTTTCTCTGGCGAACTCCGGCGGGAAGGTTACGGCTGATTTTTTCATGATAGCGACAGGCTCCGTGGTCAATACACCGGATGTGGCCGGGCTGAAGGATACGCCGCACTGGACGAGTGACGATGTGTTGGATTTGGATTTCCTGCCTGAGTCTGTGATTGTGCTCGGGGGAGGTATTGTGGCGTGTGAGCTGGCTCAGTTTCTGAATCGGGTAGGGACGAAGGTGACGCAGATTCAGAGGAGTAGGCGGATCTTAAAAGAGGCTTCGGAGGAGGCATCAGAGGTGGTGATGAAGGCATTTAAGGATGAAGGTCTGGATCTGCGGACTGGGACTGAGCTGAGGTCTGTGACGAAGGAGGGGGATGAGTATGTGGTTTGCTTCAAGGAAGATGGTGAGATGAAAGAGGTGAGGGCGGCTCATCTTTTCAATGCGATGGGGAGAAAGCCGAATTCGAAGCCACTTGATTTGGAAAAGGCGGGTGTGAAGACGAAGAAGTCAGGCCATATCGAGGTGAACGGAATGCAGCAGACGGCGAATCCTCGGATTTATGCGGCGGGCGATGTGGCGGGGCCGCATGAGATCGTTCACATTGCGATCATGCAGGGGGAGGTGGCGGCAGGTCATGCCATTGGGAAAGCCGTTGATCCGGTGAATTATGATCTGAAGACGGGTGTTGTTTTCACGGATCCGCAGAT
>JBPOGC010000251.1:0-3243 GCA_051251795.1 Luteolibacter sp.
GGAGATGGCGACGCCGAGGAATCCGTCTGATTAAAATTGGGGCTTTCCACCGGCGCCGCCATTCCTTAGACGTTCTGCAAAAAAAAAGACGCTATTCTTCTAAGAAACATCAGACTCGCGTGTCATACCTAAGATGAAAGCAATACCAAAACTTCTAGCACTAACCTTTTGCGCCTCAGTTTTTACCGTTTCGGCAGCTCCACCCAAAATTGAGAGTGTCGAGCCGAAGGACGGTGTTTTCGTTACCTACGGCCTGGGGCATTCGACTGTGCTTGAACTTAAGGATAAGCGATTTCGCTACTGGTTCACTTCCGACAGGATTCGACTGGAGAAGGTGGAATACCCGCTGAAGGGTGACTTCACAACTGTTGGCGATTCAATTGTTCTAGAATACCGGAAGGGCACACCGCTTCAATCGAATTGGACGTTTAGAGCAGTTAACGGAGTGGTTACGTTGTGGAGACCGGATGCATTGAAGATGTCGGAAGCAGACAAGCTAGATCTCGTCAGAATGGGTGACGAGAGTTTCTTTCATACTGGCAGTGGATCCGTTCTTGTTCCTTGCATGAAGTCTGCCGAGGAAGCGTGGGAGTCACCGCAGTATGCGGTTTTGAACGAGAGCGAACATAAAACGCTAACCGAAAAACAAAACAAGAAGAAGCAGAACAAGGCGGAGATGGCGACGCCGAGGAAGCCGTCTGATTAGATTCGGATCTTGACACCGGCGCGCCATTCCTATAACGTTCTCCAAAGAAATGACTCACTCAATCGGAGCCAACATGATCGGATTCCTGACTGGTGGTTCCCTGCTTCTTCTACAGGCATTGTTCACCCTTTTCTATGGGGTATTTACCAACCAAGTTGAGCCAGACGTGCCAGCACTGATTACTTGGGTTGTCGCAATCCTTGTCGGTGGGGTTTTCATTCTTGCCGTGGCCTACTGGATCTCAAGCGTGTTTATTGTCTTTCCAGTTTCATTTCTCTTCAGAGCGCTACGGATATCAGCTCCTACTGGAAGTGTAATAGGTGTATTTATCGCGGGTGCGGTTATTGTATCCCTCGTTAGGATTCCAGGATTTGGGAATAGTATGGACTGGCCATCTTATTTGTTCTGTTTCTCTTCTCCACTGATTATCGGTGCAATAACAGGATACACGCTCGCCAAAATATTAAAAGAAGGAGAACAAGTCGGAGATGGCGACGCCGAGGAAACCGTCTGATTAAATTTGGGGCTTCCCACCGGCGCCGCCATTCCTCTAACGTTCGTCAAAGAATTTAAGAGTTACACGCTGGGCATGATATTTCCGAATCGCTGAAATTTGGCACTGCTCTCGACTTGCGGCTTGGTCAGCGGTCTTTGAGATTGGATCGGGCCGTCGGATGGGTTCGGCGTATGGCATCATCGTTTGTTTATGTGGGGATTACATTTCGCAGCTTCTGGCTCGGGCTTTGCTCTTGGCAGATGGCTAGGTTCTTCGCACGTTCCGTTGAGTCGCGCCGTTTTGGTCAGTCGGAATGAAAAGGACGAACAAGGCGCAGATGGCGACCCCAAACCCGCCGTTTGATTAAATTCAGGCTTTTCCCCGGGTCGCCATTGCTCTAACGTTAGCTAAAGAATATGTCTCGCAAAATTACACAAACTCGCGCTCGGAGCCTCTCGCCGCTAAATCCTTTCATATCAACCGATAGCGATTTCTTCGTCGCCTTGAAGATCTCAGAATTAAGCGACAAGGTGTTGGCTAGAGTAGGTTGTCCTCTACCTGCGACCGTAGGTGATTCCTTTCTCCCCTCAGTAATCGGAAAGGTGACCTATTTCAATGCTCATGGCGGTGAGGAATTAGATCGCTCAGGCGGTAAGGAGACCTTAGACCGAATGGTTAATAGAACTTGGAACGATTGGCACGGCCAGCCCCACTCAGGCGTTTCCTCTGTGTCATACCAAAGATGGCCTCGAATCACGATCAGTCCTCCTGAGGATCATTTCAGAATCATTCAGATTTCAGGCGAGATGTATATTGCCTCCGAATTGCGCAAGTACTGCGTGGGAGACGATGCGAAGAATCTCCACACTCTGAATCTATTCCTTGAGTGCTTCGGACAGTGTGAAGTATTTGACGGCAACTCTAAAAGCTTATCAGCTCCAAGACTGAAGAAGAGGAATTGGGAGTTGTTGCCTCAGGGTTCTTACCCTTGGGCGAAGGCAAAGATGCATATACAGAAGATCACACAGACTCTGAGCAAGGATGCTCAGGCAGTCATTGACTACCGGATGAAGCAGATAAGCAGTCGCAATCCCGATATTTTAGCGATGGGCAGGGGTGGGTTTCATGGCTATTTCGTCTTTGGATTCTCCAGTAAGAACCTATTTGTTTTGGAGAGTATTCATCTCGATAACGCGACTTATCTATTAGGAACAGATTGGGAGGCGTTCTCGGAGCTAACTAAGCGTGAGATATTGGAAGATAAGAAAGAGCGAGCTAGGATTATTCATAATAAGTCTTGGTGGAGGAACCTTAACAAATATCTCCGCTAAGACAAAAAAGCTAACAAGTCGGAGATGGCGACGCCGAGGAAGCCGTCTGATCAAATTGAGAGTTGACCCCGGCGCGCCATTCCTATGACGTTCTACAAAAATATGAAAAGACTACTCGTTTCCCTGTTGCTTATCGGGGGTGTGTCCCGCTCACTAGCTGAAAAAGAATTCCAAATTCTCGATCCACGTCCCCTAGCGAATATCTCTGCGTTAGGCATCGATGAAGGTTACTTGCCCCTCTTGAAGTCGATTCCAGACTTACTTAAGTATGATAAGAAGTCACTCAAGGAGGTGATTGGCATTCTCGAATCATATTACGCTGAGGACTTCACAGACAAAATTGAGGTAAAGAAGATAAACGTAAACTATGCGGCACTCACGCGCATCGGAGATGCCGGAGACAATTTCTACAAAGATGGAACCTTCGTCTACTATTGTTCCTCAACGCTCTATTTCGATACGGAAGACCAGGAGGATAAGGTGATCAACAACACAGTTCTAGTCACACTCGACGGAAAGATCATACCGAACTTCACTCAGGTTGAGGCAAAGAAGTAGAACAAGTCGGAGGAGCCGACGCCGAACCCGCCGTCTGATTAAATCGGATCTTTCCACCGGCGCGGCTCTCCTATAACGTTATGCAAAGAAATGAATTCGCTCGGAATACAGCGCGGTGAAGGAAGTCAACAGTTGAGCGGAGCAGTCCTTCG
>JBPOGC010000252.1:0-3233 GCA_051251795.1 Luteolibacter sp.
TTCGTAAAAGAAAGAAAAGTCATAGCTTGGTGAACCAAAACCCAAGCTCCGAACCCCTTTGCGACCCCCGCGCCTCTGCGGTAAATTCTCAAGAAGCCGTCGCAAACGCCTCCATGAGAATCCTCTACCAGGACGACCACCTAGTCGCCATCGACAAGCCCGCAGGAATGCTAGTCCACCCGGTCGCATCATCCGAAAAAGTAGAGCCCTGCGCCATGAAACTTCTCCGCGACCACTTAGGTCAGCGGGTCTTCATCATCAACCGCCTCGACCGACCCACCTCAGGCATTCTCCTCTTCGCCCTCGACAAGAAAACCGCCGCCATCACCCAGCAGGCATTCGAGAAAAGGAAAGTTACTAAGACCTACCTCGCCATCGTAAACGGAGAAACTACAATCCAATGGCAATGTAAAACCCCTCTCAGAACCACCCCCGAAGAAGACCCAAAACCCGCGGAAACCGACTTCCAACGCATAGCAATCACGCAAGGAAAAGTCACCCTATCCCTCCTCCGCATCACCCCCACCACCGGACGCTACCACCAGATCCGCCGACACCTCTTGGAAGCAGGCGTCCCCATATAGTCGGCGACTTCCGCTACGCAGGTGTCGATCGCAGTCTCCAGCTGGGAGAAACCCTCGGCACCGGCACCCGCATGCTACTCCAGGCAAAGCACCTGAAACTCGCCCACCCTCACACAGGCAGCCCACTCGAAATCACAGCCCCACCCGATCTCGAGTTCCTGAAATGCTTCCCAGCACTCACCTGATCACTTCCGCCGCGCTATCAGGATGCAATGCCTCGCCCGCTTCGCCTTCTCGTGGTGCTTCACCATGTGCTCCTCCACTTGGAAGCCCGACTTGATCAGTAGCTTCTTAAACTTCGGCGCAGGCTCAGAGAGCCAATAAGCCACCCGACCATTCGGCGTAATCACCTCACGGATTTTCTGAAGAAACCCCGGTGAATACAGTCGCGAATTCCCAGACGTGATCAAATCATCCGGCGTATTGTCTATATCCAGCAGCAGCGCGTCATAGCTCCCCCTTTTCGTTGAGGAAACAATATCAAACAGATCCCCTTGGATGATGTTCGTCCGCTCATCCTCCAGCAGCGGCCCATTGTGTTCTACCAGAAACGTCCGGTTCCACTCGATCAGAGGCGGCATCAGCTCCGCCACATCCACCATCGCCGGCCTACCGACCAGCTCAAGCGTTCGCTTCAGCGTGAATCCAAGCCCCAAGCCACCAATCAAAACCTTAGGCTGCTTCGGCCTGCTTGCCTTCCCCTCCAGCAGCTCCACACAACCCATCTCCGCCAGCATTTCCTCCGAATAAGTCAGCGACGTACTCATCAGCTCGTAGCCGTTATACTTCAGGTAAAATTTCCCATCATGCTTGTGCAGTGAATACACCGTCCCATCGGACATCTTCGACTCACTCAGTTTCACATACGGCTTCATCAATCTGAAGTGAGCCATTACCGCCCGATGATCAAGCCCGGATGACTCACCGCTCACAGCGAACCATCCACAACACCCTTCTCAAGCCCTCCTCCAGTCCTTTCCTTATTTCCATCGCTCACGCCGAGCCATAGCCTGCGCCTCACCACATGCTTGCCCCCACCGCACTCCCCATCTGGAAAATCCATTCCGAAATCCTGCGCACCCTACAATCCGGCAATCGCCTAGTGCTCGTCGCACCCACCGGCTCAGGCAAGACCACGCAAGTCCCGCAGATGTTACTCGATGCAGGAATCGCTGATGACAAGATGATCGTAGTGCTGCAACCCCGCCGCGTAGCCGCCCGCACAGTAGCCACACGCGTCGCCTCGGAGCGTCAGGGAAAACTCGGCGCTGAAGTCGGCTATCAAATCCGCTTCGACGATCACACCAGCCCCGGCACCCGCATCTGCTTTGTCACCGAAGGCATCCTCCTACGCTGGCTTCAGGATGATCGCACACTGACTAAGATCGGAGCAGTTGTCTTCGATGAGTTCCACGAGCGGAACCTGCTCAGTGATGTCGCACTCGCCTTGGTGAAAAACCTCCAACAAACCCAGCGCCCCGATCTGACCATGCTGGTGATGTCCGCCACCCTCGATGCCGAACCAGTCGCCGAGTATCTAGACCAGTGCCCCATCCTCATTTCCGAAGGGCAAAGCTATCCCGTAGAAATCGGTTACCTCCCCCTCCCCGACCAGCGCCCCATCACCGCGCAAGCAGCCGAGGCCGTCGAGCGCATCATCAACGAAGACACCCCCGGCGACATCCTTGTCTTCATGCCAGGCCGCGGCGAAATCAACGGCACCCTCGACGCGCTGCGAGGACTGAGAACACAGCAACGAGTAGCCTGCATCCCCCTGCACGGCGCACTAGAGCCACAAGAGCAAGACCGCGCCTTCGCCCCGAACACTCTGCGCAAAGTCGTCGTCGCCACCAACGTCGCCGAGACCAGTATCACCATCGACGGCATCCGCCACGTCGTGGACAGCGGTGTCGCCCGCGTAGCCCGCTACGATTCCGAACGCGGCATCGGCACCCTCTTGCTGGAGCCCATCAGCCAAGCCAGCGCAGATCAACGCAAAGGCCGCGCCGGCCGCACCGCCCCCGGCACCTGCCACCGCCTATGGACCGCCATCGGCCACAAAAGTCGCGAGGAAAGAAACACCCCGGAAATCCAGCGCAGCGACCTCGCAGAAGTCGTGCTCCTACTCCACTCGCTCGGCATCCGGGAAGCCGCCACCTTCGACTGGCTGGACAAACCCGATACCCAAGCCGTCGAGCGCGCCGAACGCCTGCTCACCATGCTCGGAGCCTTACAAAATACAGAACTCACCACCATCGGCCGCCAAATGCTGCGCCTGCCCATGCACCCGCGCTACTCACGCATGTTGATCGAGGCCAGCCAGCGCGACTGCGTGCCAGACGCCGCCCTCTGCGCCGCCCTAGTCAGTGGTCGCGACCTACTCACCCGCCTGGATCGCGATGATTCCAGATCCCAAGCCACCCGCGAAACATTCGAGGAAAGCGAAGACTCCGACTTCATCACCCTCATGCGCGCCTACGACTTCGCCCAGGCAAACCGCTTCAGCTTCGATCGCTGCCGCAGCCACGGCATCAACGCCCAAGTCGCCCGCCAGGTAGAGGAAACCTACAAACAAATCCTCCACGCCGCCCACCAGCAGCGCCTCTACGACCGCGATGCCTCACCCTCCATCCCAGCAAAAAACGACCA
>JBPOGC010000253.1:0-3218 GCA_051251795.1 Luteolibacter sp.
ATGAAACTCCACCGCCACCTCTGCGCCTCCACCCTCGATCTCGCAAAATCCGTCATCCTCAACCACCGCGTCCTCGACCACCAGCTCGCCGCCGCCTTCGAGAACAATAAGAAATGGGGCAAACGCGACCGCTCCTTCGTCGCCGAAACCCTCTTCGAGGTCACCCGCTGGCGCCGCTCCCTCGCCTACCTTGTCGATTCCGAAGACACCAACTCCCTCCTCTGCGCCCAATGGATCCTCATGGGCTTCCAGCTCCCCGAGTGGTGCAAATACACCGGCATGGGAAAAGCCGAAATCCTAACCCGCCAGGCCACCCTCCCCGATCAACCCCGCGCCATCCGCCAATCCATCCCCGACTGGCTCGACACCCTCGGACACGAAGAACTCGGCGACCTCTGGGAACCCCAGCTCACCGCCCTCAATAAAAAACCCTCCGTCTTCCTCCGCGTAAACACCCTCCTCGCCACAGTCGAAGAAGCCCAAACCTGGCTCGCCGAAAACAACGTCGAGACCACCACCCTCCCGGATCACCCTCACGCCCTCGCCCTCCCTCCGGGAAAAATCCTTCCAAAAGCCCTCCGCCTGGACGGCCGCATCGAGATCCAGGATCCTTCCTCACAGACCATTTCCCCGCTCCTCGATCCCCAGCCGGATCAGCGCATCTTCGACACCTGCTCCGGCGCCGGCGGCAAATCACTCCACCTCTGCGCCCTCTCGGAAAACAAATCCCGAATCTTCGCCATGGACGTCGAAGAGAAAAAACTACAGCAGCTCAAGCGCCGCGCCAGACTCGCACGCGCCACCTCCATTTCACCAAAGCTCATCACACAAACCACCCCCGAAGACTTCGCCGGCATCGGCGACTCCCTCCTCATTGATGCCCCCTGCTCCGGCCTCGGCACACTGAAACGCCAGCCAGACCTCAAATGGCGCCTCAAACCCGCCGCCCTGAAACGCGTCCGCTCCATCCAGACCCAGCTCCTCGAGACCTACCCGCAAATGCTGAAACCCGGCGGAAAACTCCTCTACGCCACCTGCTCCATCCTCCCCTCCGAGAACCAAGACCAGATAACCGCCCTTCTCGCGCGCAACCCCGGCAAATACAAACTCCTCAGCCAAACAAACCTCCTCCCCTCAGAAACCGGCCACGACGGCTTCCACGCCACCCTCCTCGAAAAAATCTCATAGCACACAGCCCGAAAGAGATCCTCCCACCCCTTCCAAAAACACCACCCAACCCAGGCTTCCGTGTATTCAGTGTATTCCGTGGTTTGAAAATTCTTTCCCCATCCCAAGCCTCCAAGATTCGAGAACACAACCAAAGAAATCCACCCACCCCGCGCAGAAGAGAAAATTTGCCACCCACCCGCATTTCGTCTATATTTCCAGAAACCGTGAATCTGAACCGCATCATCATATCGTACATCATGGCACTGCTCCTGGCCGTGCCAGCGTGCGCATGCGGTCATTTCATCCTTCAGGAACATACTCCGGAGCAACACTCCTGCTGCCCGGACCTCCAGCTGGAAACCGATCACGAAGATGAGGAACCCTGCTGCTGTTCCTCCCTCAAGCACCAGAACTACTACATTCATAGCAGTTCGGAAATCTCAGCCCCGGACGCCAAGGAGCTCAGCGCCGACACACCCTTTGCAAACAACCTTCTGGAACTTTGCAAACCATCGCCAGGGACAAAAAACAACAGCCCTCGCCCCCCTCCTCTCATAAGCACTGCAGAACCTCCCAAGCGGATCGTACACTGCACCTATCGTTTATAAACCGCACCTACACCTCAGGAAGATGACAGAAAATCACAGTCATCTCCCTCATTGCTTGAACGTGTAAGGTCATAGCATGGACCTCTAACCATGCTGAAAAATATATAAACGAAATCTTATGAAAACATTTACTCGATCCATCCTCACCACACTCGCACTCATCGCCTTCTCCAGCGCATCACCCAATGACGCAGACATCCCGGAGATCAGCGGCACTGCACGTGTGAAAGTAGCGCTCCAATCCCTCAAATCGGAGCCAAACACCATCCAGGTCTATACAAAAGGACTCGTCTGCGAATCCTGCGCAATAGGCATCCGGAAAAAACTCCAGCGACTCGACTTCGTCGATACCGCAAAGCCAGACAAGGGAATCGTCCTCAACGTGAAATCCCAGCTCATCTCCATTTCCGTCAAGGATGGCAAGGCTTTCGACCCCGCCTCAATCACAAAGGCAGTCAAAGGCGCAGGCTACGAAGCCGTCACCCTCTACCAACTGGACAGCGGGAAAAAGCTGAAGTCCACTTCTCTCTAGGCTCAACACTTACCACAGAGAAACCATGAAACACGTAACACTCGTGTTGTGTCTCCTCGTGCCCGCCGCGGCATGGGCAGACCAGCCCATCATGAACATGATGCCACGTTGGAGCGGAGGCTATGGCATCCAGTTCATTCAGGAATACCGCCATGAGCGCGATCTCCTACTAGGCCGTGAAAAAGTCGGCAACGGCCTCTCGGAAGACGTCCACATCCTCAATATCGAAGGCGTCTACACCTGGGAACGCTGGATCAGGCTCACCGCGAAAATCCCCTACATCCTCCATGCCGAGCGGGAAGTTTTCGATCAGAACGGAAACGTCCGGAAACAGACCGACCAAGGAATCGGAGACCTCACCCTTGCCCTGCCGCTGAAGAAATACTTCAACCTCGATAGACGCTCCGGCTCCTGGACTCTCGCCCCACAGCTCCGAGTCCCACTCGCCGGCGAGGATGAATATGAAATTGGCGATGGCGAGTGGGGCGGCGGCCTCTCCCTCGGCTACGAAACGGAAACCCCCGAACTATTCGTCAACTTCGGCCTCAGCGCCTGGGTCTTCGATGACCAGGAGCCCTTCCAAGCCGGTGCCAACCTCGATCTCGGAAGAAACATCTTCGCCTTCGGCTCCAGCGGCCAGATCCTCTGGGAGACCGACTTCATATGGGAAGACGACGGCTCCTTACTCCTGAAATCCGGCCCCGCCGTGTACTGGAAGCTTACCGACACCTCACACTTCCGCATCGAGTGGAAACATGACTTCATAGACAGACGAGGCATCCTCGATCACGGCAACGGGGAAACCTTCAAAATAGGAATCGGCTTCGTGTTCTAAGAGGCTGTCTGAAAAATGCAGGAATGAGTGCTGCGAGAGATTTTTGTTTGAGGCAAGGCGCGTTGAGGGAATG
>JBPOGC010000254.1:0-3153 GCA_051251795.1 Luteolibacter sp.
CCCGCCGTATCCGTCCCCAGAGAGAACGCCACCAAGCACTTCGCAACCGCTATAGCCGATCCACAACTCGACCCACCAGGCAGATACTCCTCATCAAATTGATTCTTCGGAGCTCCATGCGGAGTTCTTACACCCACCAGCCCCGTAGCAAACTGATCCAGATTCGTCTTCCCGAAACAAATCGCGCCAGCCTCCTCCAATAGCCGCACCGCAGTCGCCGACTCATTAGGCTCATAGGAATAATCCGGACAAGCAGCCGTAGTAGGCAGCCCCACCACATCAATGTTGTCCTTCGCCACAAAAGGAACTCCATACAGTGGTAACTCCTCTTTCCCCGCCAGAGCGTCCACTTTGCCTTTCACCATTTCCCAGGAAGCCTTCGAAATAAAAATACTCTCATCCGAATCATCACGCACCGACTCCCACACACCACGCATCACATCCTCCAGCGCTTTGCCATCCTCATACTCCTTTTGGAAATCACGTATCGTTCTCATATCAGTCAGTTTTCAAAATTAACAAAGCATCGCCCGCCTTCACCATCGCACCCGGCGCGACCAAAACTTTCACAACAGTCCCGGCCTTGGCAACCGGAACGATCATCTCCATCTTCATCGCCTCCAGAATCAGCCCCGTCTCCCCTTCGGAAACCAATTGCCCTTCCTTGACCTCCACCTTCCACACACTCCCCATCATCGGCGATTCAACAAACTCACAACCATCCGGCAGCTCGATTTCCTCGCTCTCCACCACCGCCTCTTCAACATCGACCACATTCAGACCCGCAGCCTCCCACCTTTGTCTTTCCTCGGAAAACGCCTGCCGCTGCTTCACCCGGAACTCATCAATCGATTCCGCCTCGTCCTCCAAAAACTTCAGATAATCGCCCAACCGGAACCTCTCCACCTCGATTCGTGGCGAGAACTCCCCCGTCAAAATCTCCCGCCTCAATTCCAACAGTCTCTCTGCAGAAACCTCCTCCCATTTCAACCGATCAAAGAACCTAAGCAACCACGGCTTATCAAAAACATCCGTCTCCCGATACTTGTTCCAGATAGGCACCGTCCTTCCCACGAACTGATATCCCCCAGGCCCCTCCATTCCATAAACACAGAGATAAGCCCCACCAATCCCAACAGCATTTTCCGGCGTCCATGTCCGCGCCGGATTGTATTTAGTAGTAACCAGCCTCTGCCTCGGATCCAGCGGAGTAGCCACCGGCGCGCCCAGATACACATCCCCCAGCCCCATCACCAGATACTCTGCCGAGAAAACAATATCCTTCACCTCTTCAACCGACCCCAACCCATTGATCCGCCGTATAAATTCAATATTACTAGGACACCACGGCGCATCCGCCCGCACCCCTTTCATATACCGCTCAATCGCCACCTGCGTGCTAGGATCATCCCAGGCCAGCGGCATATGCACCACCCGGCTCTCCACCTCCGCATCCTCCAGCGCAGGTAGCTCGGATAAACCTAGTAGCAAAATTTTCACCACTTCCTCTTCAGAAGTCTCCCAAGGGTTGTAATGCACCTGCAGCGACCGAATCCCCGGTGTCAGATCCACAAACCCGTCCCGCTCCTCGGCTTTCAGCCATTCATACAGCAGGTGAACCAGAAACCGCAGCCGCAGATCCAAAACCATTTCCCCAATTTCCAGCAAAACATACTCATCCCCAGCCCGACGTATCACCACATCCTCCCCCTGACACACACTGCGCCCCACAATCATCTCCTCCGCCTCGCCCAAAGGTAGCACCGGATACTCACCGCCCGTCTCAATCCATTCTTCCACCCGCTCCGCCTGCTCACGCGCCATCTCCAGCTCCACCGGCAAAAACTTCACCCTGTCTCCCGGCTTCAACTGCCCCACCTTCCACAGCTCCGCCTCAATAATCGTCACCGGACAAACAAACCCACCCAGACTCGGCCCATCCGGCCCCAGAATCACCGGCATATCTCCAGTAAAGTCCACAGCCCCCACCGCATAAGCATTATCGTGAATATTGGAAGGATGAAGCCCCGCCTCCCCCCCATCCGTCCGCGCCCACTTCGGCTTCGGCCCAATCAACCTTACCCCAGTCCGCGCAGAATTAAAATGCACCTCCCATTCAGTCTCAAAAAACTCCTCAATATCCTCCTTTGTGAAAAACTCTGGAGCCCCATGCGGCCCATAAAGCACCCCAATATTCCAAGCCCCGTCAATGACAAGCTTCTCCCTCTCAATTGAAACTTGAGATTTGAAACTTGAAACTTCGACCTCCAGCACGTCTCCCGCCACCAATGCCCTACCGCCGTGCCCACCAAACTTCCCTAGCGAAAACGTCGATTTACTCCCCAGATAATCCGGCACATCCAGACCACCACCTACTGCCAGATACCCACGGCAACCATCCTCCACCTTCCCCATCTTCAAAATCTGCCCAGACCTCACTTCTACTACACATCCAGTAGACACAGCCACGCCATCCAGCTTCGCCCCCATATCCGCACCTGTCAGCGCGATCACCGCATCGAAACCAAATTTCAGACTAGGCCCCATCATTGTGCACTCGAGCCCCGCCGCATCCTTTTCATTCCCCACCAGCTGATTCCCCAGCCGGAAAGCCAACGAATCCATAGGCCCCGATGGCGGCACACCCACATCCCAATACCCCAACCGCCCAGGCCAGTCCTGCACAGTGGTCATCGTTCCACCGCGCAAAACCTCAACAATCCGTGCACTGAATTCCAAACCATCCAGCCACTTCGTGCTCACCCCACCAGCCCGGAAATCATCACTCGTAACGATCTGCGCCAAGTAATCCAGATTCGTCCGTATCCCACCGATCCGCGTCACATCCAGCGCCTCAGCCATCTTCCCCAGCGTCTCCTCACGCGACTCCCCCTTCACCTGAATTTTCACCAGCAGAGGATCATAAAACGTAGAAACTTCAGTCCCCGCCACGATCCATCCATCACACCTCACACCCTCCGGATACGTCACCTCAGTCACCAGCCCCGCACTAGGCAGGAAATTCTTCGCCGCATCCTCAGCATACACCCGTACCTCCATCGCCGCGCCCTCGCGTTCTACGCTATCGATACCCGCTATAGGACTATCCCCCGCACCCAGCCTCACCATCCACTCCACCAGATCCACACCGGT
>JBPOGC010000255.1:0-3148 GCA_051251795.1 Luteolibacter sp.
GGCAGGGACGACTATCCTTAGTCGTCCGTTTCTGACGGTTGCGCCCCATAAAAAAAATCGACTCCCGCCCTAGAAGCTGGATGAGGAATGCTTGGGTGATCCTTCGGGCACGCGGAAAGCAAAACGTCACGCAGAACGGACGTTTAGGGATAAACGTCCCTGCCTGGGAATGGCGGAAACGGCATGATTTGATTGAAATGGCCTAGGCCTCCGACAGTGCTTCGTCGATGACGGCGAGCATGAAGTCTGCGTCGTCTTTGTTGATACACATGGGGGGCTTGATGCGGAGGGTGTTGCCCCAGAGGCCGCCTTTGCCGATGAGGAGGCCTTTGTCTTTGCATTTTTCAAAGACGGCGGCGCACTCGGTGGTGGCGGGTTCTTTGGTGGTGCGGTTTTTTACCAGCTCCACTCCGATCATGAGGCCTTTGCCGCGCACTTCGCCGATGAGGGAGTGCTTTTCCATGAGTGCTTTTAGGCCGGTATCTAGCTGGGTGCCGATATTGAGGGAGTTTTCCTGCAGGCCTTCGTCTTCGATGACGCGGAGGACGGCGCGGCCTTGGGCGCAGGAGACGGGGTTGCCGCCGTAGGTGTTGAAGTGGATGCGGGAGGCGAGTGTGGCGGCGATTTCCGGGGTGGTCACGACGGCGGCGAGGGGGCAGCCGTTGCCGATGCCCTTTGCCATGGTGACGATGTCCGGGATGACATCCTGGGTCTCAAAGCCCCAGAAATGCGTGCCTGTCCTGCCGAAGCCGGCCTGGACTTCATCGGCGATGCAGAGTGCTCCTGCGGCGCGGGCGTGTTCGTAGGCAGCCTTCAGGTATCCGTCCGGGAAAACGACGGAGCCGCCGACTCCCTGGATGGATTCCGCGATGAAGGCGGCGATGCTTCCCGATGTGCCGAACTGGATGGCCTCCTTCACCTCGGCGGCGTATTTTACCGCGGCGTCAGGATCGTCTTTTCCGAATTGGCCTCGGTAAGTGTCTGGCATTTTCGCATGCTGGATGCCGAAGGAGTGCGGGACATTGAACTTCCAAGTGTGGTGGGAGGTGAGTCCCATGGTTCCCGCGCTGCCGCCGTGGTAGGCGTTGCGGAGGGCTACCATATCGTAGTTTCCCGTGTAGGCGCGTGCCATGAGGGCGGCGAGGTCATTGGCTTCCGAGCCGGAGTTTACGAAGTAGCAGACTTTCAGATTCCCCGGCATTTTCGCGGCGAGCTCCTTCGCGTAAAGGGCGAGCTGGGAGTTCAGGTAGATGCTGGTGGTGTGGGAAATGGTCTCGTTCTGGGTGTTGGCTGCTTTTACGACTTCCGGGTGGCAGTGGCCGACGCTAACGGTGACGATGCCGCCGAAGCCGTCGAGATAACGGCGTCCCGTTTCATCGTAGAGATACTGCATTTTCCCCTCAACGATACAGACGGGCTTCTTGTAATAGTGGAAGATGCCGGGGTTCACGAATTCCTGGCGCAAGGCGAGGATTTCGTCGGGAGACGGGCCGCTGTAGGGGAGCGGGGTGTGGTCGAATGGAGGCAGGGTGGGCATGGAGGTGCGTTGCTAGAGTTTTACTGTTACTGGGGAAATTTTCCGGAAAAGGAGGTAGATGCCGAAGCCGAGTGCGAAGCCGGTGAACCAGGCCTGCGGATAGATCAGGGTGAAGAAGCTTGGGACTTCGGCGGCTCCGATCTGGGCGAGGAAGCCGGGGAGGTTTGGCAGGACGGCGAGTGCCAATGCGCCCAGTGCCATGAGGCTGAATCCGCCGGTGTAGCGGTAGATGCCATCGGTGCTGTAGAGCTCGGTGACTTCCAGGTGCTTTTTCCGGAAAACGAAATAGTCCGCGATCATGATGCCGGCGATGGGGCCGAGCAGGGCGCTGTAGCCGATGAGCCAGGTGAAAATGTAGCCACTGGGATCCGCCATGAGCTTCCATGGCATGATGAGCGCGCCGATGGCGGCGGCGATGAGGCCGCCGGTGCGGAAGCTGATGTATTTTGGCGCGAGGTTTGAGAAATCATTGGCGGGGGAAACGACGTTCGCGGCGATGTTCGTGGAAAGGGTGGCGATGGCCAGTGCGATGAGGGCGATGCAGGAGACGGTCTTGTTGCCGATGCGGTTGATGACTTCCACGGGATCCCAGATGGCCTCGCCGAAGATGACGATGGTGGCACTGGTGACGACGATGCCGATAAAGGAGTAAAACGCCATGGACGGCGGCAGGCCGATGAACTGGCCGACGATCTGGTCTTTCTGCGATTTCGCGTAGCGGGAAAAATCCGGGATGTTCAGGGAAAGGGTGGACCAGAAGCCGACCATGGCCGTGAGTCCGCCGCCGAACGCGACCCAGAATGCGCCAGCGGTCTTGAAGCCGGATGGCTGTGAGAAGACCGGACCGAAGCCGTTCGCTTTCGTGACCGCCCAGATGAGAAGCGAGAGGCCGACGATGAGGAGGAAAGGCGCGGAAAAGACCTCCAGCCATTTGATGGATTCCATGCCTTTCCAGATGAAGGCGACGTTTACCGCCCAGAAGAAAAGGAAGGAGGTGAGCTGGCCGCCGTTTATGCCGAGGACGGGGAGGGGGGCGCCTCCTGTCTCAAATCCTCCGAGCATGGCGACGGTCGAGTAGATCGCCGCGCCGCCGATCCATGTTTGGATGCCGAACCAACCGCAGGCGACAACTCCACGAAGAAGTGCGGCGATGTTCGCGCCGCGTGTCCCGAAGCTGGCGCGAAGCAGGACGGGAAAGGGGATGCCGTAGCGCGTGCCGGGGTGGGCGTTGAGCGTCATGGGAACCAGGACGATGAGATTTCCGAGGAAAACGGTGAGCAGCGCCTGCCACCATGTCATCCCCCCGCCGATCAGACCGCTGGCCATGGTGTAAGTGGGGATGCAGACGGCCATGCCTACCCACAGGGCGGCGATGTTCCACTTGGACCAGGTGCGTTTTTCCGCGGAAACCGGTGCGAGGTCTTTGTTGGTGAGTGATGGATCGCCTTTCATATAACGGTAACCCGGGAATTTTGTAATCTGCTTACGCTCATGGAAGAAGAATCGTAACGAGCGCAATCCATGCCAATTCCAAAGGCCGTGATCAGGAGGAGAGGCAGGGACGTTTGTCCCAAACGTCTGTTGTGAGGGTTTGTCCTGGTGATAGGGGCT
>JBPOGC010000256.1:0-3130 GCA_051251795.1 Luteolibacter sp.
TTGGACTCTATCCCGGCTTCATCCACATCGATACATGCGGTGCCAACGCCACATGGGGTGTTTAGAAGGAATTGATGGCTTAGACACGTCTCTAATAATAAGTTCTTCCTATTGGCATTACTTCTACCTGTAGGAGCCCCCCTTACCGCGGAGAAGGCGCGAGATACACCTTCTCCTCATCCACTCAAATGCCCAGCGCACGGATCGTCTTACTGTCCAGTGAACCGGTTGGCCTCAGGCGTTTGCTGTGTTGGAACCTTACGAGAGCCGCACGCGAACCACGCCCGAAATCGCCATCAATTGCACCCCGATAGTAGCCCAGTCTCTTCAAACGCATTTGAGCACGCACCTCAATCCGGTCGTTCCAACTACTATGTCCATAACTTTTGCCGTGGCTCTTGCTTGACCCTTTGTTGCTGTAGCCCCTGTCGGAAGACTTTTCCGGAGCCTTGGATCGGGTAAAATCGCTATGGGGAGCGGCTACCATGATGTTTGAAGAAAGGGCAAAAATGCCTGCGATCGCAGGAAGTAAATATTGTTTCATAACGACCTTTTGACAGGCTCACCCACCGGCCTATTCAGAGAAATATGAAAAACTTCAGAAACACCAAAGGAGTTCCATCCGGACATTAACCACCAAATGGAAGGCGTAAGTGCGTCCACACCGAAATCCCAAGAATTCATATATCGATTCAATCGATGTTTCTGAAAAGATTATCGACTCACGCTCGGCTGCCAATTCACGGAACAATGCACTCATGTTTTGGGTCATACCGATTGCCACCTTGTCCTTCCTTCTCACCAGACGTTACAGGCCGGGGAAAAAACCACGCCGCCTTGCAATGGCTGGATGTTCCCTCATTGCCCCCTTCATCATCGCCGCCGCATTCCCGAGTTGCGGTGGTGAAATGACCCCACACCGTGGGAGGGTTCCTTTCAGTTGGATGGAGAAACCACCACAACCCTCATCTTCACAAACTGCGATGAACCTAGTGATGGAGCATCATGAAAGCGACGGCTCCCTGAATGAAAACGAGCGCGCCTTACTCCGCCCGGGCGATGTGATCGCTTTCCACATGAGCCACGGTGATTCCTGGAAACATCTCCGGAAAGGCAAGATCCAGAAACTTCCCTACGAGCTTTTTCGTTATGGTCATGTCGCTTTGGTAGTGCCGGTTTCGGGAGATCCGGGGGCAGAACCCCGCTTGCTACAAGTCGCCATGAAACAAGCGGTGAACACGAACGACGGGCTCGACTACCTGTCGGGAAAATCATGGCACATATTTCGTCCTCCGCATGGCTCAGTTGATTCAGACCGGCTCCGGGAATTCACTGAACAAGCTACAGTTACCGCATCCAACCCCAGGAAAGCCTACGACTATTCGGGAATCGTTGGGTTACGAAATGCCCCATCGCATCCAGAGAGCATCAGCGAAATCGGAGATAAGTTCAGCTGCGCCACTCTCGTTGTCGCCGCACTTCATTATTCCGGGTTCCAACTGAATGCCATCCATCGAAGCGGTTTCTGCGATATCGTCACCCCCTACCAGGTAGTCAAAAGCAAAGGAGCGATCGTTCCTGAAAATCAAATGACACGGGATTAAGCAGAGCAGGCAGGGACTTTTATCCCTAAAAGTCCGTATCTGACGGCTTGATGAATCCCCCCCCGCTTCCATCCTATGGATAAAGCCACAAGACAAGAAACTCTTCCCTCGTCAAAAAATCATTCACGCGCCACATCCACCGAGGCAAGTTCAGTTTCTAAATTTAGCCGAACGTGGTACGGACACCACCCGGTGCAAAGGAAGAACATTTTCATGAGCTACGACCGATTCGCCCCCTTCTACACATTTGCGGAAACGCTCGTATTCGGTCGGGTGCTCCAAAAAGCGCGTTGCGCCGGACTCGTTGATACATCTCCTAAACGTGTCCTCATCATCGGAGATGGAAACGGCCGTTTCTTAGAGCGGGCAGTGCCCGTGTGGCCGGACGCGCAGTTCGTCAGTATTGATGCGAGCGCGGGTATGCTGCGACAGGCGAAAAAACGTGTCAAAGGGGCTCACGTGCGGTTTATCCATGCCGATGTCTTCGACGGCCTCCATGAGATACAGGGTCAGACTTTCGACGTCATAGTCACGCACTTCTTCCTCGATTGTTTTCACGAAAAGACTCTTCAGAAACTCATCCCTACCCTGTCGAAAATGCTCACGGATACGGGCGTGTGGTATGTCAGTGATTTCACCGGCCGGAGACTCCACCACCGCGCGATGCTTTGGATCATGTATCGATTCTTCCAAATGTTCACCGAGACCCCGGCGCAGCGCCTGCCCGACTACCGAAAAATTCTTTTCGCCCAAGGACTTGTCCCTGAAACGCTCGGAAGCTGGCGCTTGGGATTTGTCATTGCCGAACGCTGGCAAAAGATTTCTGAATAGACTCGGAGACAGTCCCCAAGACCATGGTGTCTCAAATCTCTGCCTGCACCTATTGAAGAAGTGGATATTGTCTTGCTCGTCGGCGTTTGCTCCCGGAGCGTGGCTTATGCAGATCAAATCCGCTAAATTCTTCACCAGCGCCGCCGACATCGAGGCCGCACCGCAATGGGAGCGCCCGGAGTTCGCGTTCATCGGTAGATCAAATGTAGGGAAATCCTCGATGATCAATCTGCTTTCCAACAAGGCGGGCCTTGCAAAGGTTTCCGCCACTCCCGGGAAAACCCAGTTGCTGAACTTTTTCGTCATGAACGAAAATTGGAGTCTCGTCGACCTACCGGGATATGGATACGCAAAGGTGGCTAGAGGCGATAAGAAGAAGTTCAACGAATCCGTCGCAGATTACCTCACCTCACGGGAAAACCTTCGTCGCGTCTTCGCGCTCATTGATTCCCGCCTACCGCCACAGCGCATCGATCTCGATTTCATCGAATGGTTGGGACAACTGGGCGTGCCCTTCTCCCTGGTATTCACCAAGGCGGACAAGCAATCCCCTACCAAGACGAAGACCAATGTAGATACCTTCCTCGCTGAGATACCGAAGCAAATGAGAGGAACCCAACCAGTCGTCGTAAGTTCATCAAAGAAGCGCACGGGACGCGTCGAAGTTTTGAGGCTGATCGAACAGGGACTCAGCT
>JBPOGC010000257.1:0-3124 GCA_051251795.1 Luteolibacter sp.
TAGAGCCTACTCCGCAATCGATGAATAACGGAGAGCTGGAGTGGGTGGATCTTGGGTTGAAACGTTCGGATGAATACAGGGGAGGCCAAGCTGCGATCGGGCGGACCGTTTCCCAAGAAGCTCCGAGCCGATTTCATGTTTCAAAGCCGAGTGGCACAGTCACTGCGGTTGGCTGCCACTATTCTTTACCTACGAAATTTTATAAGTGTAAAAAATATTAAGCCGCTTACAACCGATGTAGCAACCGCCTGAAGAAAACATCTTTTTAGAGACATATCCAGAAATAAACACAATCCAAATATAACCAATATATTAATTACTAGATAAACTATTATATTTCTTATCATTCAATTAAAGCTAATGAAATTGGCTTGGATTAGATTAGATTTCCACAGTCATCATATTGAGGAACCGGTGGGATGGGTGGTGTTAATGGCGGAGTTGGCTGCAACTATCATCAGTTTTTCTCAGAGAGCTGACGGCTAACATCATTTCGATTAATATACTTCGATAACAACCAACCGATCACTATCAACAGAAAAGAAACAAAAAATAACAAAAAAGAATTCATTCCAATACCGTATAAAAAATCGACATAAACTCCAAATTTCTCGCTATCCCATAAAAGAATAGACCCAACTAAACCAAATGACCCAGCCACCATTGTGACAGCAGAAACAAAAGATAGAATAAAGCGCTTTATCATTGAATTCACTTTGCAAACTTCCCTCCAATGTATTTACCACCTTTATATGTACCCCTGACCCCAACTACAGAAGACGGGTTGGTTTTACTGGGACGTCCCCAGTCGTTCCCGAAAGCCAGACCTTTTGATCCAGAAACAGTACCGGGAACCTTCTCACTTAATACTTTTGCAAGATTGTTATCACTCCCGTTGATTGGACCAGTACAACCGGTATAGCAACCGTCCAGATGGATCTTCGAATCCTTATCGAGATGGCCATCAAATACCTCTGTAAATTCATCCCCTCCTAACGAAACTTTAAATGTCGAATCACCATCAGCATCGATCGTTTCCAAGAGCTCGATCATCTCACCTTCGTCCTGATTTAATTCCATGGCATCATTCATTCCGTGGCCGTTAAATTCCATTTCCGTGATCATACAATCTTCCGGAAGAGATTTTATAAATTCCTTAATCTCATCAACTGTGGGATCACACTCATCAAACTTTTTCCCGCAAGTTGTATCAATCTGAGTCGATGCTAGACCCAAAACATCAACCGAAGAGATAGCATTATTTGAAACCATTTCGTAAAGATTGGTGCCACCTAATTCCCCAATCGGATCCCTGGATGGCCAGCGGCCGGTTTCCGGATCGTAGTATCGATACCCGTAGTAGTAGAGGCCTGTTGAGAAGTCCAAAGGCTTCGTTGAGAACCTGTGGCTGAAGTCGGCTACTTTCGAGCCGGTTGCTACGGTGATTCTGCCGAAGGGGTCATATTCGTAGTGGGCGACTACTGCTCCGGTGGAATCAAGGTATTCGCTGACGTTTCCGTTGCCATCGTAGGTCGGGTAATATGTGGAACCTCCCTGGGTGACGGAGAGAAGGCCGCCTACTCCTCCGGCTCCTTGCATCGTGCCGCTGAGATCCGTGCCCCAGAGGTAGGTTTCTTCGATTACGGTGGTTGATGAAACAAGCGGTTGAAAACCGCCTCTCCATATTGGGTTCCAGCCGTCGTAGAGGTAAAGCGTTGTTTCCGTCCCCTCGGTTTTGGCGATGCGGCGCGACTGGGAATCATAGACGAAGCGGACGAGTGGGACACTCGTCCCTGCCTCCTGGACTTCGATCAGGCGGTTTTCGGCATCCCAGACGAGGGTGGAGTTGGCGCTTGTGTCTGCGGGGAGAGGATAGGCGGTGGCGTTGCCGTCATCGTCGTAGGACGGGGTGTTCGCGCCGATGGCTGTATACTGGTTGAGGCTGTTGGCGGTGTAATTGTCGCTGGCTGGCAATGTGAGGCTTTCGGCGCTTTTGAGGCGGTTGCCGATCATGTCGTATTGATACGCGCGATCCAGGCCGGGGATGGTGGAGTCCGCCTTCGTGACCTGGCCGAGGCTGTCGTAACCCCAGGCGGTGGAACGGACGGCTTGGAAAGCCGTCCCTGCCTGGGAAACTCCGGTGCGCTGGCCGATTGCATTCACACTGTAACCGTAGTCCGAAACCCCGGTCGCGCCAACTTCATTTTCCCGGGTGAGGAGGGCGTTGCGGGTGGTGTCGTAGGTATTGGTGACGGTGTGTAATTAAAATTTCTGTTGCCTTGTCATATTGTATATGATGCATCTCCTTTCAAAATCATCGGACGAGTCGCGTTTCTTATCCCTTTTGACACTTCGCATGGCTGAAAGATGCCGGGTATGCCGGTGTGGTTGGCGGGAGACAGCTCATGGAGTGGGTGGACCTTGGGTTGAAACGTTCGGATGAATACAGGGGAGGCCAAGCCGCGATCGGGCGGACCGTTTCCCAAGAAGCTCCGAGCCGATTTCATGTTTCAAAGCCGAGTGGCACAGTCACTGCGGTTGGCTGCCACTATTTGGGCGCGAGCCAGCGACCAGATAGCCGCTGAGGGAAGGCCGGAAGACCAGCGACCGCCCCCCGGACAACCTGCGCGCTAGCGGACGGCGCGACATCTGCCTTGGGGGATTTTTGCCCATGCCGCGAAGCGCAATCCCTCCCCCAAAAGCTGATGGTGTGACGGGAGCGGGGTTTGCTTCTGGAGGTTGGTTTTTGCCCGCCTCACCGACAGGCCGACGAACGGAAGATTCCCCCATTCGTCCCGAAATCCCCCCTCGATCTCAACTCCGATCCCCGTAGGTATCGACTTTCCGGCGAACTCTCCACAAAGGGTCTGTCCCTGTGCGATAGAATCCGCGCTGGTGACCTGACCCAGGGAATCGTAGCCCCAGGTGATGGATCTGGCGGCGGCGAAAGCCGTCCCTGCCTGGGCGACGTCCGTTCGTTGGCCGATCGCGTTCACGGTGTAATCATACCGGGAAACTATGGTTGTGCCAGTTTTGTTTTGCCTGGAGAGAAGCAGGGTCATCCAGCTAGGGAGAGGAGCTGGTTGCGATAATCCTCATTGCCCATGGCTCTCATCTGTTTCAT
>JBPOGC010000258.1:0-2993 GCA_051251795.1 Luteolibacter sp.
GCATAGTCACGTGCGGTGAAAGTAGGTGAGAACCCTGCCAACAAAGTTTTCACACTCACAATGGGCGCCGCAATGGCAGACAGGCTGCCGATTTTGTCGATTGATCGGCCTTTATACTGCTTTGTGACGATCCGGGTTTTCATCGTCACAATAAATTTGTGCCAAGCAGCATGGCTTTTCGATAGATAACCCGGTAAACAATATTCGAAATGACACAGGACTTGGAACTCGATACCCACCAAAAGGCTCTTAAAATCAATCTGGATTCCCGTTGGTATGGGACTTTCGCGGAGATCGGCGCGGGGCAGGAGGTTGTCCGTTGGTTCTTCCGTGTCGGCGGCGCGGCTGGTACCGTCGCGAAAAGCATGTCCGCCTACGACATGACGGTCAGCGATGCGATCTACGGCAGTGGCGACCGCTACGTTTCCCAATCGCGTTGCCAGGCGATGCTGGATCGTGAGTTTGACCTCAATGTGGAGCGCCTGAAGGATCAACGCGGTGACAACACTGCATTCTTCGCATTTGCCGACACGGTCGTTGCCAGATCCTATAAAGGTGGCAACGAATGCCACGGCTGGATGGGATTGAAATTCCAGTCCCGCCCGCATGACGAGCCCAGCCAGATCATGCTGCATGTCCGTATGCTGGATAACGAAGCATCGCTTCAGCAGGAGGCTTTGGGTATCGTGGGGGTCAACTTGCTCTTCGGTGGATTTTTTCTAAACCACGAGCCGGAGCGTCTGCTGGAAAGTCTACTCGACAAGCTCACCACCGGGCGCATCGAGATCGACATGATCGAGTTCGAGGGGATTGAGTTCCGCGCTGTGGACAATCGCCTGACAGCCCTGAAGCTCGTTCAGCTCGGTCTTAGCGGGGCAGCCATGTTTGGCGCGAACGGTGAGGTTCTCCAGCCATCTGACGCGTTATATAAAAAATCCGTGATTGTGGAGCGGGGGAGTTTCCGCCCTCCCACGCATGTGAATTTTGACATGCTGCAGTGTGCCTTGGAGAAGCTCAAAGCCGATCCTGACATGGAAGGGAAGCAGGTTCTTCCGATTTTCGAGCTGACCATGAGGAATCTTCTGGCCGGCGGGAAGGATGTGGATCGCCGTGATTTCCTCGCCCGGGCTGATTTGCTGGCTGCCTGTGGGATGACCGTCCTGATTTCCGATTACTTCGAGTATTATCGCCTCGCAGCCTACCTTTCATGGAGGACAAGGGAGCGGATCGGCATCGTGATGGGAGTGCCTTCACTGATCGAGCTGTTCAATGAGAAATACTACACCTCCTTGCCAGGGGGGATTCTCGAAAGTTTTGGCCGGCTGTTTAAGCACAATCTCAAGCTTTACGTTTATCCATTGCGTAACGACACCGGGAAAGATGTGCCGCCTACCACCGTGAAGACAATGCAAGTGGCTCCGGAGCTCACAAAGCTCTATGGATACCTTGCTGACCGTGGAAGTTTCGTGGAGCTGGACAATTACAATCCTGAAGTCCTGGATATCTTCTCGCGCAACGTGCTGGTAAAAATCGCCAGTGGAGACCACAGCTGGGAGGATGCCGTGCCAAAGGAAGTCGCGAAGCTTATCAAGAGCCGGAAGTTCTTTGATTACACTCCGGGCTGACCCTGGACGATGAGGTAAATGTGCTTCTCGGGAAACTGGTCGTATTCCAGATGGCGGCATACGCACCCGCTTCCGGAAATGATCTCCAGCAGTCGTGGGATGCCCGGTGCCGCGTGGTAGAGTGGTTGGCCGAGAAAAGGGTTTGAGCCTTCCTCCGGCTCGTCCACTCCGCCGCTTGTGAAAATCAGAATGCCCTCCGGCTCGAGTGCGGTGCAGCACTTTCGTAAGATCGGTTCGTGATGCTCCAGCGGCGCGTGCCAGATGCTGTCCCACGCGGTTATGAAATCGTATTTCCCAGGGAACTCCCATTCACAGATATTCGCCTGATGGAAGGTGGTGGTCGGGTGCTTTTTCCGGGCGAAGCGGAGCATCTCAGGAGAAATGTCCAGCCCCTCCGTCTCGAATCCCTCGGAACGTAGGAGCTCAATGAACCTTCCGCTGCTCCCACATCCGATGTCGATCGCAGTGCGCTTCTCTTTGGAAAACTTCAGCGCTCTCTTGTGCTGCTCAAGTCCATTGAGTTGGTTCATCTTTTCACCATTCCAGTGGCTTGCAAGCGCATCGTAGCTACAGGCAGTTTCTTCTGGGGTCATCGAAATTATAGAGCGTTCTGGGTCAAGACTCCAACGGGGTGCTGGAAGCTGCTTTTGACTGATTGATCCATATAGAAGCTAGAAGAGCAACGAGTGCGACAAGGCAAAACAGCGACTGGCCAAGGAACGGAAATTCATAACCTTGATGAAGGGCGGAAAAAGACTGTCTCATCGTATAACCAAGGCTCTTCAAATTTGTGAAGACGAGGTATCCGAGAACTGCAAAGGATGCCAAGGAAAGTCCCAATACGATTTTTCTGCTGTTCCAGAAAACCCAGCCGCTGAGGATGAAAACCATTAAAAGGATCCAAGGGCCAATTGCCACGCGATAAGCGGCAACCAGATCCGCGTGGTTCGATGGCAACAATACGGGTGCCTCGATCTCCGAGCTGCTGGAGTCCACTGTGACCGCTATGTTTGGCTCGATCAATCCATAGACTGAAACCGCAAGAAAGTAGATCAGTGCGGCGATAAAGATGTAGCGGATGAATTTCATGTGAGAGTGTCATTTTAATAGAGGCTGTCAGGATCACCCTGATACCCCTTTGAGCGTTTTGGCTGTATAGCCCGTTGTCGATCCCATTTGGGCTTTTGCTTCGCAGCCCATAGGATGATGAAGAATCCAACCAGGAAAAGAAGTCCTGCGAAACCCCAGGAGAAATGAAGTCCGAAGTGAAGGACGAGATGAAAACATCCCCACAGCCAAAGCACTGAACATATCAGTGATCCTAAAATGACTCCAGAGTAGTCAGCCGTTGCGTCTGTCGTCGCCATT
>JBPOGC010000259.1:0-2944 GCA_051251795.1 Luteolibacter sp.
AGGGTGAGACGGAGGGTTTGTCCGACACTCTTCTGGGTCTGGAGGAGACGCGGCAGATCATGGTTGGGAAGGCTGAAAAGGCCCGGGATTTTCTGGACTGGTTTGAGATTACCCGAGCGCGTGAGACGAGCGGGGCGTTTGATGATTATCTGGTCTTGAAGGCGAGGTTGAAATCGAAGCCAGGGAGGAAGACGGACAGGATGTCGAAGTATCTGGACAGGCTGGATCCGCTGTTCGAGATGCCAAAGGAGAAGCAGGGGTATTCGCCGATGGGAATGGATGTTCCGCCGTTTTGATGGTTTGACGTTTTGGCTTCCTTGGACAAGCTCGCGCCGTGTTCGCGACCTATGTTCATCAGCTTGATCCGGTAATTTTCGAGATAAACCAGAATATCGCCCTGCGGTGGTATGGAATGGCTTATCTGTTTGGGTTCCTGGCAGGGTATCTCTTGCTGAAGAGGCTGGCGGAGAGGAAGTTATGGGTGCTGGCGCCGGAGAAGACGGCGGACTTTATCGCGGCGGCGGCTTTGTTCGGGGTCTTTATCGGGGGGCGGCTCGGATACATCTTTTTCTATCAGATTCCAAGAGACGGGTTGGGAAGCGTGCTGAGGGATCCGCTGGTGATCTTTCGAGTCTGGGAAGGGGGGATGGCGAGTCACGGGGGTATTCTCGGGCTGCTGGTGTTCACATTTTTTTATGCGAAAAAGCACAAGGTCTCATGGACGGGACTGGGAGACGGGCTCTGCGTGGTGGCGCCGATCGGGCTGATGTGCGGTCGCCTGGCGAACTTCATCAACGGGGAGCTGTATGGACGGGTGGCCGACGGGGTGGCCTGGGCTGTTAAATTTCCCACGGCATTTATGGATGGAAAAGCCTCGGAGGCAGCCAGATTCAATGAGGCGCTGGGAGCGGCTGCGAATGCCGATCCCGCATTGGCTGGGAAGCTGGACATGATCACTGACAATGGAGCGGGTATCCAGTTTGCCTATTATCAGGAACTGCTTGCCGCGAATCGCGAATCTGATGCTGTGACGAAAGCGATCGAGCCCTTTCTGGATCCGAGACATCCTTCGCAGCTTTATGAAGGATTGTTGGAAGGAGGGTTGCTGTTTGCGATACTATGGATCGTAAGGGTAAAGTTTCCCAAGGCTCCGCACGGTATGCTGACGGGATTGTTCTTCGGCCTCTATGCGACTTTCCGGATTTTCGCGGAGCAATTCCGGGAGCCTGACGCAGATTGGGTGATCGAGGGTCTCCTGACGCAGGGACAGTTCCTGTCGCTGTTCATGTATTTCTTTTCCGCGGCTTTCCTGATCTTCGCTTGGAAGACCAGGAAGAATGAACGGATCTGAGGAAGGGAAAGCGGAATTGCTTTCCTTCCAGGATCTACGCACTAGGAGGCTATGCTGAACGTCGGAGCCTGATTGGTGCTCTGAGCCTTGCTGCCACCTGTGGAGATGTAGCATTCCGCATCCACCGTGATGATTTTGAGACCCATGTAGTAGGTTTCGTTCAAGGTTGACACGGCTTCTTCGCCGAAGGCCTGTGCGAGGTGTTCACGGAGGAGACCGGTCTCAGTGTGACCGAGGAAAAGGAATGAAGGGGATTTTCCGTTTTTGGAATTTTCCCGAATGATTCTGGCTACGGCCACGGTGTCCCAGGAGTCGCCGAATTTGTGAGCGCTTGGACGGGAGAAGAGATCCGGGTAGGAAGCTTTGGCAATTGTTGATTTCATTGTATTCTTCGGGTGTTGCGGCTCCTTAGCACTGGTTGTGCCAGTTAGCCAGATTTATTTAACTTATTTTTAATAAACTGCTTTCCAATACGATCCGGGGTGAGTCTCCTGTCAAAAAAGGAAAAACTGATTGGTTTCGGTTGTGGGGCGAGAACTGCGGATTTGCATCATTTCGCCGCCAGTGGTTGACGAATGCGATCTACTGCCTGAATACTGCGCCAGGCGATCTGCCACCAATTTACTTATTATGGAAAACGTCATTATCATTGGAACCGGCTGTGCCGGATACACCGCTGCGATCTATACCGCCCGCGCGAATCTGAATCCGTTGATTCTCTCAGGCACCCAGCCTGGTGGTCAGCTGAGCACGACTACCGAGGTGGAGAATTTCCCGGGATTTCCCGAAGGTGTGATGGGACCGGATATGATGATGAACATGCAGAAGCAGGCGGAAAAATTCGGCACGCGGATGGAGTACGCCACTGTGGAGGAGATTGTAAAAAATGATGACGGAACCTTCGGTGTGAAGGTGGCCGACAAGACGATACAGGCGAAGACTGTGATCATTGCTACCGGTGCTGCCCCGAGGCATCTTGGGCTTCCCAACGAGAAGGAGCTGATCGGGAAAGGTCTGACTTCCTGCGCGACTTGCGACGGTGCGTTTTACCGGGATGTCCCTGTGGCGGTGATCGGTGGTGGTGACTCTGCCTGCGAAGAAGCGAGTTTTCTCACGAGGTTCGCCAGCAAGGTTTACCTGATCCATCGCCGTGACGAGCTGCGCGCATCGAAAATCATGGCGGAGCGGGCTTTGGAAAATCCAAAAATCGAGCCGGTCTGGAATACGGGTGTTTCCGAATACCTGACTGACGAGAAAGGTGAGATGAGGGCTGTGACTTTGAAAAACCTGGTGGATGGCTCGGAGAGCGAGCTTGAGGTGGCGTGTGTGTTCGTGGCTATCGGGCATGTGCCGAACAGTGGTTTTGTGGGAGATCTGGTGGAGAAGGACGATGACGGTTATCTGATCCAGGTGCCGGGGCGCACTGCTACGAAGACTCCGGGGCTTTTTGCTGCGGGTGATGTGGCGGATCATTATTACCGCCAGGCGATCACAGCGGCAGGTCAGGGCTGTGCCGCGGCATTGGAGGCCGAAAGGTATCTGACTGATCTGGAGTAACTTCCAAACTTCAATTTTCAATCGGGAGGGCCGAGG
>JBPOGC010000026.1:0-25379 GCA_051251795.1 Luteolibacter sp.
GTGAAGAAAGCCGTGGTGAAGAAAGTGGTCAAAAAAGCGGCTGCAAAACCGGTTAAGAAAGCGGCTCCGGCGAAAAAAGCGGCTGCAAAGAAGCCTGTTGAGAAAAAGAAGGCGGTGAAAAAGCCGGTTGCCAAGAAGGCGAGGAAGGCTTCGCTGGGAGGCGCGCCACCGCCGCCAGCCCCTACAAAACCAAAGTTCGTCCCGCCTCCGAGCAAGCCGAAGATGCCAGCTTCATCGGGTGGAAGTGGTAGCCACACATCGGCCTTCGTTGAAAAACAACGCAAGCGTCTGCTGGACCTAAGGGACACATTGGTGGACTCCATGACCGGAATGACCCGTGACACGATCCGCAATGCGCCTGAAGGTAGCGATGCTTCCGGGAGTGGTCAGCACCAGGGTGATGCTGGCAGCGATGCGTATGACCGCGATTTCGCCCTTTCCGTCCTGGCAAACGAGCAAGACGCTCTCTACGAGATCGAACAGGCGCTCATCCGTATCAAAAAGGATGTTTACGGGATTTGCGAAATCTCTTCCAAAAAGATTCCCACAATGAGGATGGAAGCACTTCCTTTTGCTCGTCTTACAGTCGATTGCCAAGCGGAGTGGGAAAAGGAGTATGGGAACCGTCGTTTCCGCCCATCCAACGAAGTTGGCTTCGGCGGAGGTGCTCCTGAAAGAGATGGAAATTCTGTCACGGTTTCGCTTGACGGAGACGACGATTAAGGCAGTATCCGCCTCCCACCAAACGAATCATGCCACGCGAGATCATTATCCTTGAATGCACCGAAGCGAAAGCCGAGGGCAAACCGACTTCCCGTTACGTAACAACACGTAATAAGAAAAGCCTCCGCACTCCAGGCCGCCTGGAGAAAGTGAAGTTCAACCACTTCCTGAAACGCAGAACCCTTCACCGCGAACTCCGCTAAACTATCATGTCCGAGCCAAAGACCATCCAACGCCGCATCAACTTCCGCAAGGCGAACCGCCAGATGACACGCCGTCGTCAGGATATCCCTGTCGAACAACTGGTGCCTACCAATCCTGAAATTCTCGGGAAATTCACCTCCGAGACTGGAAAGATCCTTCCACGTCGCGTGACTGGTGTTTCCGCAAAACTGCATCGCAAAATCAACAATGCGATCAAGCAGTCCCGCGCGATCAACCTGATGCCATAAGCATTGGTATAGGAATCGCCCCACATAGATGGAAAAATGATTTCGAAGTCCGCCCGAGAAACCGGGCGGACTTTTTTATGGCTTAGTAAGAGTTGATCAAAGAAATGCAAGGATTGCCAGATACGCAGAACGAGCCGGATCATCGTGAAATCGTGATCGACAGGGTGGGTGTGCGTGAGCTGCGCTATCCTGCGAAGTATGCGGGAGCGAGAGGAGCCGAGCAGGCGACTGTGGCGAAGTTTGAGATGACTGTGGAGCTGCCCGCACATCTGAAAGGAACGCACATGAGCCGTTTTGTGGAAACTCTGCACGGGCTTTCAGAGCCATTGACTGGAGCTACGGTTGCCCGCCTGACAAAGGAGCTGGCTGGGAAGCTCCAGGCGGAGCGAGCGCAGATCGGCTGTGAGTTCGCTATTTTCCTGGAAAAGGAGGCTCCTGTCTCCGGGATGCGGAGCATGATGGATTACGAGCTTGGGATGGAATACCGCTATTCCACCAAGGAGGAATGCGAACTCTTCCTGAGTGTCCAGATCCCGGTTGCCACGCTTTGCCCTTGTTCAAAAGCGATCAGCGAGCGCGGCGCGCACAATCAACGTGGGATGGTGACGATTTCCGTGGAGGCGGATGAAAAGCTTACCTTTGAGGAACTGATTGATCTGGCGGAGCGCTCTGCGAGTTGCGAGCTGTATGCCGGATTGAAGAGGACGGATGAGAAGGCTGTTACCGAGCGGGCCTACGACCAGCCGGTCTTTGTCGAGGATCTGGCGCGGAATGTCGCTGCCGGGTTGAAGCGGAATGAACTTGTCCGCTGGTATCGGGTGGAGGCTGAAAACTTCGAGTCGATTCACAATCACAACGCATACGCGATGATTGAGGCTTGAAAGTTCATGTGAGCGGTTACAATTACCTCTGTTCACAGTATTGCCAGAGTCTGGCGGTGCTGATGGTTTTTCCGATTCCGGATTATGATACAGATTGTTGCAAAATTGATTTCCTGGTTTGCCAGCAAGATACTGATCTATCTGGTCATTCTGGCAGTTCTGCTGGGTATATTCGTGGTGACTGTGGTGCCTCCGCTGGTTGCGAAGCATCATGAGAAGCAATTGGAGAATGCGATCGCGGAGTTGAGCGAGAGCAAGGCACTTGTGGGTGAGCTGGCGAAGAAGGCGGAGGCGATTACCGGCGATATCCAGGAAAAGAAGAACCAGCTGGAAGAGTTGGAGAAGGACAGGAGGGCGCTGGAGGACTGGTTGGAGAAAATCAAGAATGTGTTCCGGAAAGACGAGGTGGAGAAAGAGAAGGAGGCGATTGACAGGCGTCAGCAAGAATTGGGCGAGGAGATGCGGGAGCTTGCGACGAAGAAGCGAGAGCTGAAAATACAGGGAGGTGAGAGTGAGGAGGAACTGAAGCGGCGGGAGCTTCTCAAGGAAGATAAGGAGCGGCAGTTGCGCGAGATCCAGGAGCTACGGGCGGCATTTGATTCGCTGATGAAGAACCAGCTTCGCGGGCTGGCGATCAAAGCGTTTTGGATACTTGGAGCGATCATAGTCATTCCCTTGCTCTGGAAACTGGTGGCTTATTACACGCTGGCGCCAATGGCGCAAAAAACCGAACCGATCCTGCTGGGAGTGGATCATCCGAACGCTGCGAATATCACAGCGACAGCGAGCCATCCTGCACAGCGTATTGACTTACACTCCGGTGAAGTGATGATGACGAAGGTGGATTATCTGCAGGGTTCCATGGGGAATTTCGAAAAAGGGACGAAGTGGCTGATCGACTGGCGCTATCCCTTTTCCAGCATAGCTGCCGGACTCTTTATATTGACGAGAATACGGAACACGGGCGAGGAGTCCGGGCAGATCACACTTTCCACGCAGAGTGATGCGACGGAGGAGTTGGCGGTGATGGAAGTGCCTGAGGGTAGAGCCTTGGTCTTCCGTCCTCATTACCTGGTAGCGGTGACGCATCCTCTGGGCAAGCCGCCGCGCATTCGGTCCAAGTGGATTTTTTGGAAGCTGCACGCGTGGGTGAATTTGCAGTTCCGCTATATGATCATCGAGGGGCCTGCGAAGCTGGTGTTCGCCGCACAGCGGGGGATACAGGTGGAGGGCGTTTTGCCAAGCTTGCCCGGGCGGCGGGTGAACAGCCATCTCACAGTGGCGTTCAGTCCGCACCTGAATTACTCACCGAAGCGGGCGGAAACTTTCGTGGCCTATGTCTGGGGGAAGAACGGTCTGTTCGACGACTTTTTCCAAGGGGATGGCTGGGTGATCCAGCAACAGGTCACAGGTGGGAAGAAGAACGCGGCGGCCAGGATCTGGGATAGTGTTTTTGGGGCTATTGGGAAAGTGTTTGGAATCTAGGTTTATTCCTTCGGTTCCAAAAGTTTCTTCCTGAGTTTCTCGATGGCTGTATGAACCTTGGTAGCGTTTTCCCCGGTGAAGCCCATGGCATCAATCCGGCTGGAGAGGATGTTAAAATCGTTGGTGTTAAATGCGTAGCTGGAATTTTCCTCAGACACGGCACGATTCAGAGTAGAAGTGATCAGCTTCGCCTGTTCATCTGGATTTCGGATAGCGTTGGCAATGGCCGTGATGCCGTTTGCCCCGTAATGCATTGCGTTGTTTGCCATGGAATTTAGATCCTTGGCTTCAAATTCCACTCCATCGGGAAGTAATGATGCAAATTCGGGAATTGCCTCGGGATTTATGTAGATCATATGTCTCATGCCGGTTTGGAGCAGTTCCTTTTCGTTTCCGGGTGAGAGCGTAATGGCTTGTCTCATCAACTCCAGGCTTCTCTCCGTATCACCGCTCCTGTGCAGGTTTTCGGCCGTTTTCGCAAGTAATCCGGCTTTTTCCTCACCTTCGGGAAGTTTCTCCAACCACTCTTCGGCTTTTTCGAAATTACCGGAGGCCATACTTGAGAAAACGTGTTCAAACTTGTCAGTGTCGAAGTTCCCTTCCTCCTTTGAACGTGTATAGAGGGTGTCAATGGTTTTGAAAATCTCCTCATCAGGAAGAGCCTGGATGGCGCTATAGAGGGTGTTGCTTTGCTTCCGCTGTGGGAGTGAGTCGGCGAAGGCGATCAAAGATTCGCTGCCGAGTTTTGCCATCGCTCTGGAGATCGATTGTGAGGCTGACCAGATTCTGTAGTTTGTGATCTGGCCGTTCACAAGGCCTTCGCGAAAAAGGTTGGCTGCTGTCGTGGGATCATTTTCCGCGATCCTGGAAATCACAGTGGAAAAAAGATTCGAAGAGTTTTCCTGTCTGGAGACCCAGTCGAGAGCACGGAAAGAGTCCTTGGAGGCCATTGCTGAAACTATGGAATTGAGTCCTGCACGAGCGTCCCGATCCGTTTCATTTTTCATCGATGTGGCGATTTTCTCCAGTTGGTCGGCCGGGATTTTCTCCAAAAGAAGCTGTAACTGATAACTACGCTTGGCTCGGGTGAGCGGATCGAGATCGTGGTCGTATTTCGCGAGCTGGCTGATGATTTCCGAAAGCTCCGAGTGCGGGAGCTCTTGGATGTCGCGTCCGTTCAGTAAGGAAGACAGGACATCGGTGTCTCCGCTGTTGCCATGTCTGTTATCACGTCGGCTCTGGCTGGAGGTGTGCGCGGTTGCCTTGGGTGTTGTCAGCAGATCCTTGGTTTCTGATGCGGAGGACTTTTTACCGACTAGGTATCCAAGCAGAATGCAAATCACACAAACAGCTGCAACAAACCCACGGCCTTTTAACATTCCGGAGAGTAGCGACCAACGAGTGTGGACGACAATCAGAAGTTTTCCTGGTTAGCCGGGTGGGCATTCCGCGAACTCAATTCATCTTCTCGGCGGTGAGCCACCCGGGCCGCGGCGGCCTCCTTCTTGTTCGGGGCCGCGTGGCTCTTCGAGGGGTGTGCCCCGGTAGTTCCGGAAAATTACAGGCCATGAGTTGGAGAGGAAATAGGCGTAGGTGCCTTCAGGGAATTCCGGTGTGACAGTGAAGCGGCCATTGCACTCGTCGAGGGTGCCTAGTCCTTCCACATATTCGTAATCGATTGTGAATGCTCCATCGTATTTTCCACCGGGGCCTTCGGGGCTTGTTGGTCGGTCGCCGGATTTCAGACGGTAGCTGGAAGTCATTTCCACGATCTCGGTAGAAGGGTCTTCCGGATCGGAGTAGCCGTAGAGAGCGTAGACCGGGAAGCCATCCATGGCCCAGCCGACGAGAGGAGAATGAGTCTCAGCAGAGAGGTTTACGCTTTCCAGGAAAGCTGTGGGCTTTCCATGGTAGTGGTATTTTCCGGTTGGCTGGACGTGGGCGTAATTCGCATCGAGACCGAAGGGAACGGCTCCACCGAGGGCTTCATAATTCCATGCGCGTGTGTTGCCACCCGTCCAGAACTCACCTGTCCCTGATTCCATGAGGACTCCGTTAAGGAAGACTCCGACAACTTTGCGCGCAGGGGTGGACTTTGCCGAGGCTTCCGGATTCAGGGGGAGCTTGAACTCGTAGTCCTGAGCGGAGATTTTGTTGGGGTTGCCAGCGTTCGGGAACTTCCCGGTGAGGTGATCCGGAATGTTGTTGGTGGAAATGATACGGGAGTCTCCTTCGATTTTGATCTCCACCTGATTCTCGGCGGGAGGTTCTTCAGTAGCGGGAAGCAGATCCAAAGGCTTTGCTTCGTTCTGGAGATGTTCCCTTTGACCGGGGCCTCCGGGTCTGCGCTGGCCATCCGGGCGCTGTGCAAGGACATCTGTGACTACTAGGGCGGATCCTACGGTGATAAGAGCTAAGGCGAGGTTGTTTGCTTTCATGGGTAAAAATGGGGTCAGGATTGTTTCAGGTGTATCAGGTTTTTGCTTTGAATTGTTATGGATTGGTAAAATTCACGAGAGGAGCCAGCCTATGGCTGCAATGTGACTTTCAGGGCTTTGAAGTTTCTTGTCTTGGCGGTGCGGGGGTTCTCAGGAAAAGTGATCTCAGCCTCGAAAGGAGGCTTTGCGTCTTCCGGGACTGAGCATTTGATGGTGAATTGAGTGAACTCCCCGGCATCATTTTCCCTGGATACGAAGGTGGCTTTGATAGTGCCGTTGATGAGAATGGAAGTGGGTGTGACCTCCTGTCTTCTCGGTGGGCCAGCCGATCTCAAGTTTTCTGGGAGTTCCAGATAAAGAAATTTTTCATATGTCCCAGTCTTATCTTCCTGAGGGGCGAGTGACTTGTCGATAGTGAGGAGTGCCTCGTAAGCGGCTCGGTATGTTGCGTCTGGGGATGGCGGCAGGCCAAGGGGCGATTGCTCGTTGGGATCGGAGGAAATATGATACATCTCGTACTTCGTCTCGTCGCTGGAACTCGTCGGATCTCCGAAGGCGATAAGCTTGTAGTCCGGGAAGGCGGAGGAGATGATAGCCCGCCCGTCCCCGGATGAAGTGGGATGGCTGAATGTTTCTGAAATGATGGTGCGTGGGGCTGTGGCTTTGTTTTGGAAAATGGGGAGCAGGCTTTGGGAGTCTATATGCTTCACTTCCGCTGTGGCCTCAGCGATTGGGATTTCTGCCAGATCGAGAATCGTGGAGAAGAGGTCGACGCAGTGGACTAGGGCGTTGCTGGTACCGGTTTTTTGAATGCAGGGGCCGGCGACGGCGAGCGGAACATGGATGCCTCCTTGATAGAGGCTGCCTTTTGCGTGTTGGCGGGTGAAGGGTGCCTGGACGACACGGTTTGGCGTTCCGTTGTCACCTATCAGAATGATGTTTGTGTTCTCAAGATCAATGTTCTCCAAGAGACGGCCAATCTCAGTGTCGAGGGCTTGCAGAGAAGCTTCGTAAGCAGACCGGAGATTTTTTCTGGAGATTTCCCCGTCGCTGTCAGTGGGGAATTGAGGGTAGGTGGTGAGGTCTTTCGGCGGATTGTGGAATGGTGTGTGTGGAGCATTGAAGCCGATCCAGACGAACCACGGGTTCACGTCCCCGGATTTGATGAAATCGATGGCTTCATTGACCTGGTCAGTGGTGCTGTAGATGGTGGATTCGGTAGTGGTGCCGTCAGTCGTTTTACTCCACTTGTAGTAGTTCCGCACACCACCGCGTAGGATGCCGCTGAAGTGAGGCCAGCCGCCGGTGGTATGGGGCGATTCAGGGCTGCTGCCGAGATGCCATTTTCCGAAGGAGGCCAGGCGGTAGGGAGACTTCCGGGCGGTGAGGATTTTGGGAAGGGTGAGTTCGCTGGCGGCGAGTTCGGATTGCTTGGGGTTCCCTATGCCATGACGAAAAGGGTGGCGTCCCGTGAGGATGGTGGCTCGGGTGGGGGAGCAGACGGGCTGGGCGTAGGCGTTTGCGAAGTGTAGGCCGCGGTCGGCAAGAGCCTGGAGGTTCGGCATTTCCGGGAAGGTGGTGCCGGGGTTCTGCTCAGGGCTGTTGTCTATGGGTGAGGAATCGACGCCCCAGTCATCCAGGATGAGGAGAAGAATGTTCGGAGGATTCTCCGCGCCACAGAGAACGGATAGGGAAAGGAGGAAGATGCAGAGGGTTTTCATGATTCTACATGAATAACCCTTCGTGTCTCCCTGAGTTGCGAGCTGTTTGCTTTTTACGCCAGTGCCTGGTCAATATCGGCAAGGATATCATCGAGGTGCTCGATGCCGACGGATAGGCGGATCATTTCCGGAGGGATGCCACCAGCGATCTGCGCTTCCGGGCTGAGCTGCGAGTGGGTGGTGCTGGCCGGGTGAATGGCGAGGGATTTCGCGTCACCGACGTTTGCCAGATGGGAGAAGAGGCCGAGGGATTCGATGAACTTTTTGCCAGCGTCCGCTCCACCCTTGATGCCGAAGACGACCATGGGGCCACCTTTTCCGCCGAGGTATTTCTGGTTCTTTGCGAACTCAGGGTCTGACTCGAGGCCGGGATAGCGAACCCAGTCCACCTTGTCATGTGCAGCGAGGTGCTTGGCTACGGCGAGGTTGTTTTCGCAATGCCGCTCCATCCGGAGGGGAAGGGTTTCCACGCCCTGGAGGATGGCCCAGGCATTGTCGGGTGCCAGGCAGGCGCCGAGGTTGCGGAGGGGGCCGGTGCGCATGCGCAGGATGAAAGCGAGGGGAGCCAGAGGCTCGGGAAGGTCGTGACCCCAGCGCAGGCCGTGGTAGGAGGTGTCCGGCTCGTCATAGAGAGGGTGCTTGCCGCCTGCCCAATTGAATTTCCCGCTATCGATGACGATGCCACCGATGGAGGTGCCGTGGCCGCCAAGCCACTTCGTAAGCGAGTGGATGACGATGTCCGCTCCGTGCTCGATAGGGCGGAGAAGGGCAGGGGTGGTGAATGTGGAATCAACGATGAGTGGCAGGCCAAGGGCGTGGGCGGCATCTGCGATGACGTCAATTTCAGCGATTTCCAGCGCTGGGTTGGAGACCGTTTCCGTGAAGAAGGCGCGTGTCTTGTCATCAGCGGCTGCCGTGAAATTGGCGGGATCTGAGGAGTCCACGAAGCGGACTTCGATTCCGAGCTGTGGAAGGATGTTGGCGAACTGTGTGTAGGAGCCGCCGTAAAGGTTGCGAGCGGAGACGATGTTGTCACCAGCTTGTGCGAGATTGATTATGGTATTGAAAATAGCCGCAGTGCCGGAGGAATGTGCGAGTCCGCCCATTTCCGGAGCGCCTTCGAGGAGGCTGATACGCTTCTCAAGCACATCATTGGTCGGGTTCATCAAACGGGTGTAGATGTTCCCGAGTTCCTTGAGAGCGAACAGGTTTGCCGCGTGTTCGGTCGAGTTGAAAACGAAAGATGCGGTGCGGTAGATTGGGACGGCACGGGAATTGGTGTCGGAGTCCGGCTTGTGGCCGCCGTGGAGGCAGATTGTGTCGAGTTTCATATGGAAGAAGTCTGGATTGGTTTGGGAAGATGGCTAGGGAATCTTGTGATGAAATGGCATGAAAAAGCCGGTGCTTTGTGGGCACCGGCTTTCTTGAAAACTGGGTTGAAGAATTCTTATTTTAGCACCTTAAGCTTGTTGATGCCGAAGACGGCGTCTTCGCCGAGCTCTTCCTCGATGCGGAGGAGCTGGTTGTATTTTGCGATCCTGTCCGAGCGGGACATGGAGCCGGTCTTGATCTGGCCGCAGTTTGTGGCGACTGCGAGATCGGCGATGGTGTTGTCTTCCGTTTCGCCGGAGCGGTGGGAGAGAACGGAGGTGTAGGCGTTTTCCTTGGCGAGCTCGACTGCATCGAAGGTCTCGGTAAGGGAACCGATCTGGTTGACCTTGACGAGGATGGAGTTCGCGACTCCGAGATCGATTCCTTTCTGGAGGAACTGGGAGTTGGTAACGAAGAGGTCATCGCCGACAAGTTGGGTGTTTTTGCCCATGAGGTCGGTGAGGATTTTCCAGCCATCCCAGTCGTTTTCATCACAGCCATCTTCGATGGAGATGATTGGGAAACGTTTCTGAAGATCTGCGTAGAAGGCGACGAGTTCCGCAGCGGTCTTTTCGGAGCCGTCGGACTTGCCGAAGACGTAAAGTCCTTTTTCCTTGTCGTAGAACTCGGAGGAAGCGACGTCGAGTGCGATGGAGATGTCTTCTCCAACCTTGTAGCCTGCTTTTTCGATGGCTTGACAGATTGTAGCGAGGGCGTCTTCAGCTGACTTGAGTTTTGGGGCGAAGCCGCCTTCGTCACCTACCGCTGTGGAGAGGCCGCGATCGTGGAGAACGCTTTTGAGGGAATGGAAGACCTCTGCGCCGTAGCGAACGGATTCGCTGAATGTCGGAGCGCCGATAGGGACGATCATGAACTCCTGGAAGTCGATCGGTGCATCGGAGTGGGAGCCGCCGTTGATGATGTTCATCATCGGGACTGGGAGAACCTTCGCGTTCGGGCCGCCGAGGTATTTGTAGAGCGGGATGCCGAGCTGGGATGCGGCGGCTTTGGCGACGGCGAGTGAGACGCCGAGGATGGCGTTTGCACCGATTTTCTTTTTGTTCGGGGTACCATCAACCTCTCTCATGATCGTATCGATCATGGCTTGTTCGGTGGCATCGAGGCCGATGAGTTCGGCAGCGAGAGTTTCGTTTACGTTTTCAACAGCCTTTTGGACGCCTTTTCCGAGGTAGCGGGCTTTGTCTCCGTCACGGAGTTCGTGCGCTTCGTGCTCGCCTGTGGAGGCGCCGGAAGGGACTGCGGCACGGCCTACTGCTCCGCCTTCGAGGTGGACGTCTACTTCTACTGTTGGATTTCCACGGGAGTCGATGATTTCCCGTCCCCTGATTTCTACGATGGTTGTAAGATCCATATTGATATAATTTATTATGTTGGAATTAGGGTTTTTCCTATGGGTTGAATGGTGAGATCGATTGAATGGTAAGTGTTTTCAATTCCTCGGTTTCGGTGTCGCGGACTTTCGCGCCATCGCCGATGGAGAGTCCCATGAGTGCTTTGCCTACTTCAGACATATAGGAGACTTTCTGCTCCTCCGGGATGGAATCCCATGCACCGAGGACGGTTATGGTTTGCTCAACGCCAGCGTCGTCGGTGAGGGCGACGATGGTGCCGATGTTGACGGTTTTCGTGTCGGCTCCTTTGAAGTCTGTACCACGTGCGTTGGAAATTTCGCGCTCAAGGGAGGTGCGGCGGTGGTTGAGGTATTTTTCGAGATCTTTGGCGGATTTGTATTCGAAGTTCTCACGGAGGTCTCCGTAGGATTTTGCGATTTTCACGTCCTCGCGGTTTTGTGGGATCTTCTCGCGGATGAGTTCCTGGAGCTCTTCCTTTTTCTTCTCAAGGGATTCCCATGAGACGAGGAGTGGCTCTTCGCGTTTCGCGGCGTTCTGGCCGGAGACGAGTTCGACGGTTTCCGGGCGGACTTTGATGATGCGCGCCATAAGGGATTTTTTCTCAAGATCGGCGAAGACCGGGCAATCGAGGAGACGGCGTGCGAAGTTCCGTGCTTCATTGACATCCATGCCGGTGACGAGGTCGCTGAGGAGCGCCTTGTCGTCATTGAGCAGTGTCTGGAGGCGTGAGGTCTTGCGGGGGCCGTCTGAAAGGTGGTCGTTCTCAAGGAGGTTGAGGATGGAGGCACCGACATCGGCTCCGAAGACTTCCTGGGATGCGCCTTTGCGCTCGCGGCAGACCCAGATGAGGGCGTCCGGGCCGAGGGCACGGCGGGCGAGGGCGGAGCCAAGGTGCGCGATAAGAGTGGGCATTCCATCGTTTTCACCGAGGATGCGGGCGATTTCGGTGACGCCGCGAGCACCAACCTGGTCGAAAACGGTGACGATTTTCTCGATCCACTCGTCTCCGAACGCGGTGCTGAAGGCTTCATACACGGCGCGCTGGCGGGTGGATGGAAGAGCGACGAGTTCCTCGGCGATTTTCTCCAGATCGGAGCCGGCGATGAGGTCGCTGAGGCGAACGGCGCTGGGGTCAAGTTCGAGTTTGCTGTTGCTGCCGATGACTTCGTCGCGTGCGGCGACGAGTTGCATGGCCTGGCCGAGCTGAACGCGGGCGGCTTTTTTGGCACCGTCGTCAATGTCGGTGAGAAGTTTCACGAGTGGTTCGGTATCATCTTCAAAAGCGCCCATGTCAGCGGCGATGGCTTCGAGAGCTTTGATCATGCCTTTGATATCGCGTGCTGCCTCGAAGTCCGCGAGGAAAGCCTGGGCCGGAGTGATGCCTGCATCCCGGAGGACGATGGACTCGGTGCGTTTCGTAGGTACGACGGCCTTGCGGCTTTCCTTGAGAGCTTTCTTGGTGGAGTCCCACCATTTCTTGTAGTCTTTTGCCGGAATCACGGTGCCGCTGACCAGTTTCTCGATGGCTTCACCTGTGATTGAGCCGCCGTGGCTTTCCAGAATGTGGACGATGAGGGCTACGGAGTCGGTCTCCGCGAGCTTTTTCAGAGTCTCGACCTGACCGATTTTGACGGCGCGGAAGTCGTCTTCGGGGATCCACTCGGTTTTCTGCATGGCGAACTGGAGTCCCATTTCCTGGGCAGCGGACTTTTCGAAATCGATGGTGATTTTCTTGGAAGGAAGATCCCAGGAGCTGATTTTTCCGGCTCCAAAGGATTTATGGAGGCAAAAATTGCCCGGTGCGAGCTGTGAAAGGCGTTCTCCTACTGGCTGGGGTATTCTACCGGCCTCTACTAATTTCTCGACATCAGGATGCATGTCGCGAGTCTGGAAAAGGGGACTGGGAAACGCAAGCTTTGCGGTGAGAAATCGTTGCAAGTTCAAATGCCGGGGTTTGCGTTCTGTTAGAAATTCTTATTCTTTCCAAGAATGAGCCACTGGGAGCATGACTGCTTGCCAATGGAGACGGGGCGAATATCATCCGCCGCGTAGCACGAGATGACACCATTTTTACGTAAAATACTAGGTATGAACTGGATACTGGTATTCGTGATGTACGCGTTGCTGATTTTCGGTGTGTTTATGATCGAAAGTGCTGCGAGGCATCTCCCTGTGAGCGCGGAACGTGTCGCTGAATTTGGCTCGGCGGGTGGCTATTTCGCCTGGATGCAGAGGAACTGGATCGTGGTGGGGAGTGTGGCGTACTTTGCTGCGGCTTTGATTGATTACAAGTGGATCAGGTGGCTGGGGGTGCCGATGTATGCGGTGAGCCTGGGGCTGATGTTTTTGGCGATGCAGGCGGATGACGAGGTTCACCAGTTGACCATAGCGGGTTTCAGTTTCCAACCGGCCCAGCTCGGAGTGACGTCAGGGATTGTGATCATCGCGTGGCTGATGCATGACTTGCCGAGGCTGCACCGATCTCTGGCGAATCCGTTTATCAAGATTGCAATCATCGGTGTGGTGTCTGTGGTGCCGTTTCTGCTGGTGATGAAAATGGGGGACATGGGCTCCGCCCTGGTCTGGATTCCTGTTGTGATCGTCTCGCTTTTGGTGGCAGGGATTCCGTTCCGTTTCCTGAGTTTCATCTCTTTTGTTTCGGTCGGGGTTTTACCGATTCTCTATTTTGTGATTTTACCCTTGGTTTCGGAACGTGGGCCGGATCGGATTGATCTGTGGCTGCGTATGATGCAGGGGCAGGAAGTGGACATCCGCGGTGACGGTTACGCGCCTCACAATGTCTCTATGGCTGTCGGAAAAGCGGGCTGGAAAGGTGTGGGATGGAAGGCAACTTCAAAGGACGGCTCGCTCCATGACAAGAAGTTCATTCCCCATCTGACGGCGCACAACGACTTCATTTTCGCGGTGATTGCGGAGGAGCTTGGTTTCCGTGGTGCATTGCTGCTGCTGGGGGGCTTTGCTCTGTTGTTGATCCAAGGGTTGTTCATCGCCTTCTACAGTAGAGATGTGTCCGGGCGGCTCATTGTATGCATGGTCGTGGCACTGCTTTTCGCGCACATTTTTGAGAACATAGGCATGTGTGTGCTGCTGATGCCGATCACGGGTATCCCGCTACCGTTGGTAAGTTACTCGGGAACTTTCGTTGTGATCTGCATGTTCCTCCTGGGGCTGGTGCAGAGTGTTTGGGTTCACCGCCACAAGGGGATTCCCGAGGAGGCCTGATCGCGAGTTTCTCTGTATGTGGGAGAAATGCGGGAGAGATCAGGAGTCGCTGTCGCTGTCGGGCTTGTAAGTATACGAATCGTAATTCCGCATGTGGGAAGAAGGTTTCAATAGATCGTAATCATTGCCGCAATACATACAGTTGAACTTCTGCAACGCGATGATTGAGAGTGTGGCTGTGGTGCCATGGTTCAAAGGATACAGGCGCTTGGCCTTCTGATGGGCGAGGGCGCCTGAATCAATGAGTGGTGTGCCTTTGCAGAGAGGGCAGTGTGTGCTGCGGCGCTTGAAAAAAGCCAGTAGCCAAGTGATGGCAGTGAAGGCCAATGCCCCGATCAAGACCTGGGTCGCAAGGTTGGTGGGATGGATTGCAAAGACGGCAACAGTGGTGATTACTGCCAAAATCCCCATGTAATGGAGGGATGAAAGGATCACACAACGGACGAAAACTCCCTTGTGAGGGAGTGATCTGGCGCGGGCGACGGGTGCACGTTTCCTTTCGGAGACGGACTTTCTAGAGTTGAGATTCAAATTGGTAGCCAGCAAGATACAGAGGACTATCAACCAATCTTTAATTCTTGCAAGCCTGTATTTTAGGCAAGGCTTCCGAGGCCTATCTCACTAAATGTCCTGCTCAATGGATTTCAAAGTCACGAAAAGATCGTGCCAGCGGCCAAGTTTTGGCTCAATGGCCAGCTTTTCTTCGGCAAGGTGCTTTCTGACCGTGTTCAGGCACGTGGTGTAGTCATTGAAGAAAATTCTCAGGGCATTCTCATAATCGCTACGCAGGGTCTCGGCGAAGGAGCCGCAGGTATCGAGAAGTGAGCTCTGGAAGTCTTTGGTGATCTTCACCTTTGTGGCGGAGGCCACCAATGCTCCACCGATGAGGAACACAAGAGCGATGCCGCAAAAGATCCAGGGTAGCCATGGGAAATCGAAAATTCCACAAATCGCGCCGATGATGAGCATTAGGAGGGTTGTGGTGACAAAGGATTTCAATGCGAGGTTCCGCCTGCGTAGCTCGCGTTCCAAGCCTTTGCGGACGTGAAGGTTTCCAATGCCCTGATGGGCGGCTCGACCGATTCGCTGCACGAATCTTTGGCGTGCCTTTTCCAGTTTTTCCTCGATGGGCTCCTGCTTGCCAATGTCCGTACCGATGGATTCCTCCACGCGTGCTCCTAGATCAGTCCAATGCTCGCGGCATTTGTCCACGATGTCTTTGCCATCGATCTCGGCTACTGATTCAACCGCTGTGCGCAGCCGGTCGATAAATAGCGTTTCGATTTCGGTGCTGGTCTTGTCGCCGACAAAGATCCGGAAAATGGAACGGTAGAGTCCGAGCCATTTTTTCAGGGAATGGGTAACCCAGATTGCTTCGGTTTCAAAGACCTCTGCCACGGAATCCAAGTGGCTTGGGAGCCGTGAGACGAGGGACTCGCGCATGGAGTCGATCTCCGCTTCCACAGATCCCAGGAAATGGGTCTGTTGATCAAGCTCACGGGTCTGGTTTTCGATCCTGTCCTCGATGAGGCGGAGGCCGTTTGAAGCATAGGAGCGCCAGGTCTGGAGGCTGGCACGACGCTCCGGGGAATCGCAAACGCGGCGCGAAATGAACTCTTCGAGAGCGGGGAATCCACTTTTCAGGTATTCCTGCTCGGCGAATGCTCCAGCCTGTTTTGCCTCGAAAGCGATCTTTCCGGAGACGGGAAAGATCTGCGGTACGATGCCGATCCGCTTCATGGAGAGATCCGCCATATGCTCCAAAATGATTTTGATATCGGCGGAGTCGCGCTGGTCAGCCTGCTGGATTATAAAGGCCATCCGTGTATGGCTTTCCTTGGGGAGATCAGAGATCAGGTTCCAAGTGGCGGCTCCCCAGGGGTTCGTCACCGGGAAAACGAAGAGAATGAGATCCGCCACAGGAATGAAACGGCGAGTGATATCCTGGTGCCCGCGCACGATGGAATTGGTGCCAGGGGTATCGATCAGGTTGAAGTCCTTGAGGAAATCCACGGGGAGGAAGCGTTCTTCCAATGAATCGGTGGATTCGACATTGCGCGGGGGCGCACCGTAGCGATACCAGATGACGCGATCCGTTTCCGGGAGAATGTTTACCTTGCAGAGATTGCGACCGAAGAGGCCGTTGATAAGAGACGATTTGCCAGCGTTTACCTCTCCACAGATGACGAAGAGGAAGGGGCTGCCGAGATCTTTTTCAAAGTCTCCGGTCGGGATGGTCTCACCGAGATCCGTGTGGGTGTCTGTGGCGAGATTGTCCACGCCCTCGATCACGCGGGCAATGCGTTCTCGGGTTGCGAAGTATCGCTCGCCTAGATTGAGCTGACTCACCGTTTTGGGGGGATGGGGTGGTCAGATTCAGGAAGCGGGTGTCACTGATGCCTGGGCAGGCGCCTCTTGCTTCATTGCGATGAGCTGGGAGACGGTGACGAACTTGAAGCCTTTCTTGAGAAGTCCATCGAAAGTGGCAGGCATTGCGTCCACTGTTTGAGAATGAAGATCGTGTGCAAGGACGATGCCACCTGCTGTGGTGGCAGAGAGGATGCGGGAGGCTACAACCGAAGGGCCGGGGCGTCTCCAGTCGAGTGGATCGACGGACCAGAGGATGGTCGGGTAGCCGAACTCGTTCATAATCAACTCACGTTGGCGCTGAAGTAGGCCTCCGTAAGGTGGGCGCATGGTGCGTGGGCGAACGCCGGCGGCACGCCCGATGGCATCCTGGCATTGCTGCATCTCCTTGCGGACTTCCGAGTCGCCGAGCTTTGAAAGGAGGCGGTGGGTTTGCGAATGGTTGCCGATTTCGTGACCTTCCGCGACGGTGCGGCGGAGGATGCCGGGGTGTTGGTTGACGCTGCGACCGATGACGTAGAAAGTGGCTTTGATGTTGCGCTGGGCAAGCATGTCGAGCAGGCGGGGAGTGTTCTGCGGGTGCGGGCCGTCATCGAATGTGATGGCGATATAGTTCCCGGAGACCATGACGCGCGAGAAGGTGATTCCGGCCTTTTTGGAGAAATTGCTTGATGGGTTTCCGACGTTGTTGCGGGGAACCGAGCCCTTCACGGGTGGTGTGCGGTATCCGGTGTTGGAGGGTGCTTTGATTGGTTGGTTCGCTGCAGTAGTGGTGGCCGCTTTGCAACTGGCCAGGGATACTGCGGATGCAGCGATAAAACCGCGACGGGACAATTTGCCCAGTTCGGGATTCCGGGCGAGACTGTTACCGATGTTTTGAAGCGAGTTTTCCATGAAGTGTGAAGAGGATTGAAAGACAGACGATACTGCCTGAGACGCATGAGGATGTCACGCCTCGATTTTGCGTAGCCATCCGGTCGCTTTCTGAAAACTACCTGCGTGGAAAGAGTTCTCGGCAGAGGAGGCAGGTCTTTCCGTCGCATCCGCGCGCGCTGCAATACTCACGTCCGTAGAAGATGATCTGGAGGTGGAGCTTGTTCCATGATTCACGCGGAAAGAGCTTTTTCAGGTCGCGCTCAGTCTGGACTACATTTTTCCCGGGAGTGAGTTTCCAGCGTTTTGCGAGACGGTGGATATGTGTGTCCACTGGAAAGGCCGGAACGCCGAAAGACTGTGCCATTACCACGGAAGCGGTCTTATGGCCTACTCCGGGGAGGGTTTCCAGGGCTTCGAAGCTTTGCGGGACTTCGGCATCGTATGTTTCCACTAGAATCTTGCTGAGATTGGAAATGGCGGCTGCTTTGGTGGGGGAAAGGCCGCAGGGACGTATGATGGCCTGGATTTCCGGCACGGGGACTAGCATCATTTTTTCAGGGGTATCGGCTAGTTCGAAGAGTGCGGGTGTGACCTTGTTTACACGGATGTCTGTGCACTGCGCGGATAGGAGGACTGCGACGAGAAGAGTGTAGGGGCTGGTGTGGTCAAGAGGGATGGGAGTCTCCGGGTAGAGCTCTTCGAGGCGATGGAGGATATGGGTGGCACGTTCTTTTTTAAGCATGAAGGTATGTTTCTGCGGAAACAGTGGGATTTCGACCGATATCCGGCAATCTCCAAGAAACAGAGTCCAGTGTTTCCAGGGTTGATGAATGCACGGGCTGATAGCAAAGTATCAATGTGCGTATGTTGCGGCGTTTCATTATCTGGGTGATCTTATTTGCAGGGATAGGTGTGGCCGGGTGGTGGGTATGGAACTGGGACGGGGGCAGAGAGTTCCGAATCATGCTTGTCGGGGAAATGCCGCCGCAGCCGGATAACGAGCGTTACGGGTTTCTTGTCGGGGAGCTGGAGCGTTGGCGCGAGGATCTGGCGAAGGAGTACGCGAAAGCGAGGACTGGGGAGGAGAAAGCGGTGGTAGAGCATGACGCGAGAATCATCCTGGATCTGATGATGCCCGAGCTGATGCGCTGCTGGCTGGGGACTCCGTATGATTTCAATGGAACGGCGGAAAAGCCGGGGCAGGGGACTGTGGCCTGCGGGTATTTTGTTTCCACGGTGATGAGGGACGCTGGATTCAAGGTGAATCGCTACAAGCTGGCACAACAGCCTTCCGAGAATATCATGCGCACGTTTCTGTCCAGTGAGGCATGCACGCTGAAGGTGGGTGTGGAATACGCGCGTTATGTGGACTGGGTGGAGACACTTAAGGACGGTGTATATATCGTGGGACTGGACACGCATGTGGGGTTCATCGTGATTCAGAGAGGGGAAATGCATTTCATTCATTCGTCCGGTGGAAAGGAATACTCCGTGGTGGATCAGAGCAGGAAAAATGCGGGGACGCTCCGGAGATCGCGCTGGAGAATGCTGGGCTCGCTTACCGGGAGTCCGGAGGCTGTGAGGATCTGGCTCCAAGGCAAAAAGATTAAAGTCCGGAGTTGAGAGCTGAATCCTCGTAGGTGCGCTTTCCAATAGTAGATCGTATTCTTGTATATTCCGGATAATTTGTTTTTCAAATTTCTGCAATTGGGTCGCGGCTTTTTTTGCAAGAAGTGACCCGCTTACAGCCAAATCACCCCTCAATACGAATCGATTGTCCCTCCTACTCCCCGCCCTATTAGCTAAGGCGCAAGTCGCGCATGCGCAGACTTTCGTAGACATTCTTCCAGGGTCGAATAACGCACCCATTCAGAGAGTTGAAACTACTGCCGCAGATACAGGGGTTGTTACGACGAACATAGTTACTCAGACTCTTGGAACAGATGCAGATGGAAACGAAACTCGGGGAGCGACCGGGATAGTTAGAAACTTGAACATCGGCTCCACGGCTACCGGAGTCGCGGTATTTGATAATGGCGATGTCACCACTGTTTCCGCCGCCGCTAGGCGAGTGCGGGTATCATTCAATCCTCGCTCTTCAATTTGTGGAGCGGGATTTCTTTGTGTCTAGGCACCTAGCAATTCCAACAGATGTCCGTGAACCTTCTGGTTGGGGGTGATGCCGTGGAAGCGATCCGACTGGGAGCCTATGGCGGAGATGATGGTGGGATCCGAGGTGTGTGAAACTCCAGTCCAGCCGATCGAGGTATGGTTTCCGGCGATCTGACCGAGCATTCCCTGAGGGTTGCGGAGTTGTTTGCTCCACTCCGTGAAAGGCTTTTTCGTAATGGCGGCGAGGAGTGCTTCGGCTTCCATACGGCTGGGTTTGAAGCCGAGCTTCTCGAAAATGAGACTGGAGAGATCTCCGGGATCTTTTGATTTCATCGCCAGCCAGTCTTTGAGAAGTTTTTCGTAAGAAGACTTCATGCGGGTGATCTTCTCGAAAGCCTCGTCGGTATTGACATATTTCTTACCGGTTCCATTGATGCCGGGGTTGGCGTTGCCGTGGTCGCTGGTGATGATTAGGAGGATGTCGTCGCGGCCTTCGATCATTTCTAGGACTTTTCCGATGGCTTTGTCGAAGGCCAGTTGATCCCAGAGGAGCCCGGCAATGTCGTTGAGGTGTGCGCCGTGATCGATGCGTGCGCCCTCGATCTGGATGAGGAATTTTTCCTTTCCCGGAAGGAGGCGGTTCAGGGCCACTTCTGACATTTCGGCCAGGGTGGGGGTGGATTTTATGAGTTCCGGGCTGTTGAGGCGATCTACCTCGAAGGGCATGTGTTTTTCGCTGAAGAGTCCGAGGATTTTTTCGCTTTTACTATTCAGCAAGGAGTCGCGATCGCTGATGAATTCATAGCCGGATTTTTGAAAAGGGGAGATGGCGTCACGGGAATCGATGCGTTGACCGGGAGAGAAGAACTTCATGCCACCACCTAGGACGATATCAACGACGCCCAGGTATTGAGGAGCGATGAGGTGTTCGTGATTCCGGTTTGGTGTCACGGCGGCGAAGCCTGCGGGTGTGGCGTGGGTGATGGAAGCGGTGGAGACGAGGGCGGTGCGGTGGCCGAGCTGCTTGAGCTGGCGCATGATGGGAAGGGACTCGGTGCCATCCGGGCGGACATTGACTGCTGTATTGTTGATTTTCACACCTCCACCCCATGCGGAGGATGCGGCTGCGGAATCGGTGACCATGGAGTTGGCGGATGAGGTCTCCATGAGGCCGTTGGTGGCTTTCCCGTTATCTATGAGGTTCCACCAGTGGGTTCCCTTTCCGTGAACTATCTTCGAGAAATTCTCCGCCATGGTGAGGACGCCGTGGGACATGCCGTCTGAGACCATGAAGACGACTCCCTTGACGGAGGGGGGCTCTTTGGATTTTTTACTTGAGCAGCCGCTGAGGATAGCGGTGGCACCGCCGAGTTTCAAAAGGTCTCTACGGCTGAAGGACGGCTTTGGCATCGACGCTAGCTTAGCGATGAAACGCCAAGCCGCAAGGATGAGTGGCAAAGCTTGCTCAGCTGGTTGAAAAGCGGGTCAAAGACCGGCTCTCCATTATTTCAGAGTGCGAAGGTAGCTGATGAGATCGACCATGGTCTGGTCTGGGAACGCACCGAAGGAGGGCGGCATGAAGGATTTTCCTCTGAGGAAACGCTCACGCTCGATCTGCTCCTTGGGGATGAATCTTGTGGAGCCTCCCATGAAGCCGAGAGTGGTTCCGTTTTTGTTGGTGTTGAACATGTAGCCATCGATGATCCTACCGTTTTTCTTCGTGATGCGGTAGGTGAGGTAGCCGCCCTCCGCTGCTTCATTTGGCTTCACGATAGCCGTAAGCATGTGCTCGATATCTCGATTGGAGGAGCCGTCCAGAGCTGGTGCGAGTTCGTATCCTTCGCCTCCGGCCTGGTGGCACTGGAGGCATGAGATGAAAAGTCCTTTTCCGATCTCAGGATTGCCGGTGAGGGTCTTTGTGGCTTTGAGATACTCTTCGATCTTTTTGTCACCGGCAGCGTCTTGTTGCTCGGCGAGTGATTTAACGAGTGGGGCGACGAGTTTGCGGGCAGGATGCTTTGGTTGTGAATCGATTAGTTTCTCACTGATAGCCAGATCCAGTTTTGCAGGTGGGAGCAATTTTTTCTGGATGAGGTCGAGAACGAATAGGCAGCCCTGCTTGGTGCCTGCCGCGGTAGTTATGAGGCTGCTTTTACTTGTTTCGTCGCTGGCTTTGTAGAGCTTGATGAAGCTGGCGGTTGCCTCTTTTGGCTCAACCAGTGCGAGGGTGCTAAGAGCCTCCATACGCATGTTCGTATTTAGGCTGGCTTCAGCGACGATTCCTTGAAGACCGATTTTGTTCGTCTTTGGAGCGATTGCCAGAGCTTCGAGAAGCTGGGGAGTCAAGTCGCTGGCTGGCATGGAGGTCGCAAGTGCTACGACCTCGTCATTGATGGCCGGAGTTTGGAAAGCGATGGCCGCTTTCAGGGCTAGGTTCTTGTCATCGGGTGAATCCGACTTGATCAGTGTTTTGAGACCAGGTGTCAGTGCTTTCACAATCGCGGAGGAGCGGAGGCGGGGCTGCGTTTTCATCGCGAGCTCGATGAATTCCTCTGTGTCGAGCTGACCTTCCAATGCTGCGATGACCTCGGGTTCTTCTAAGCTTTCCGAGAGGGAAACCAGCGTGTTTGCGTCAAGCACGGCTTTGCCGCTTTCCAGAGCAGCTAGGACACTTGCTGTCCTCTCTCCCTTGGGGAGGACTTGTGCGGCTTCGTTGAGATTCGCTGTTGGAAAATCCTTCGTGGCTGGTGAGTTCAGGAATGTTGCAAGTTCCGGTAAGTGGCTTTCCAGCGAGAGCAAGGCCAGGAAGCGCTGGAAATTGTTTTCGTAACCTTTGCCGAAGTCGTTCTTGTTTTTCATCTCCGGTTTAGCTGCTGACACGAGCATTTCGATCGTCTCCTCGTTGGCAGCACTGACGTTCCCGAGGGTTCTCAAGACTTGTTCCCTCACCATGTAATGAAGGTCGTTGATCAGGGGCTTCGTAAGCGTGACCAAGTCTTCGATGCCGGGCTGAAATGAGATGAGAGAACGCAGAGCCTCGCGGCGGAGATCAGGATCCTTGTCGGCGGTCAGAGCTTTCATGATTTCCATGTCAAAGACACCGAGACTTTCGAGCGACCAAAGGGCAAGGATACGGGTAGTGAGAGTCTGGGAGGTGTCGGCCGCCATTTTGCCGAGGGCGGGGGCAAGTTCCTTTGCCTGACGGTCTGCGATCTGATGCCATGCGGCGCGTTTTTCCCAGAGGACTTCCGCAGCGAGGTGTTTCAGAAGGTCTTCATCGGAAGCTTTGATGATATCGGGGATGGTAGTGACTTGCTGGCTTTCGTGCCTGATCCTCCAGATACGGCCGTGTTCCTTATCGCGATCGGGATGTTCACGGGCGACTTCGTTGTGAGAGACGATTTTGTTATACCAATCAACAACATACAGGCAGCCGTCCGGGCCGAACTCCATATTGACGGGGCGGAACCAGTCATCGGAGGATGAGAGGAAATCCGGGAGGTGTTCTGAGATGACCGAGCCGTCAGCGTTTCGGTCAGCGACCACACAGTTGATGGTGTTTGTGATGGGGTTGGCAAGAAATCCGATGTTCTTCCATTTTTCAGGAAAGCCGCGGCTGCCGTTCTCATCATAAGCGAGTCCAGAGATGCCCGTGCCGTTTACCTTGAATTCATGGAAAGGCCCCGGGAATGGCTGGTGTGGACTAAGTTTGTCGTTGCCGATACCTGAGTAACCCATCAGCGGATGGAACGGTGTAAGGCTATAGGAATTATCGTTGGCCTCCGTGCCATACCATTGGCCGTTTGCTTTGAGCTGGAAACCCCAGATGTTGTTTAGCCCGTTGTTGACTATCTCGATCTTGTTTCCATCCAGCGAGAACCGGGCGATCTTACTGAAGCCTATTTCGGTGGATTCACCGGATCTCACTGCGGTGACTTCGCCTTTGTTCAGAGCTCCATGGGAGAAGTGCACCCATCCGCCCGGCCCCCTTACGAGGGTGTGGGACATGGTGTGGGTATCTGAAAACCCGAAGCCGGTGAGGACGGTCTCGTGCTTGTCGGACATTCCATCGCCGTCCTCATCTTTGAGGAAAAGCATTTCAGATCCGTGTGCGACGAAGACGCCGTTCTTATAAGGGAGTATGCTCTGGGGGATGGTCATCCCTTCCGCGAAGGCGTGGAGCTGGCCGGTGGCCTTTTTTGTCGGATCCTGAATGACAAGAATTTTGTCTTTGCCCCGGGTTTTCAATTGGTAGAGATCCCTGACTCTTTTGAACTCCGGCTGATCATCATTTTCTCCTTTGTCGAGCACTTCGAGCGTTTCCTTCCAGGCGCGCTTTTCCAGTGGATCCAGCGGATACATCTCGGCGGTCTGCGTCCATAGCCTGCCCGCATCGTCGAAGGAGATGTCAATTGGATTGATCAGACCGTTTTTCTCGGAGGCGACAAGCTCGATGGTAAAACCTTCCGGAAGTGTGAAGGTTTTGAGTTGTTCCTCTGGAGTGAGGGCTTTTTTGCGCTCGGACTGTGTTTTTTTTGCCTGCAGGGGAGAAGCGAAAGCTGCCGAAAGGACGAGGAAGGTGGTTGTGTATTTGAAAACAGACATTGAAAAATTGGAGAGACTTTTGGTGTTTTTATGAACCGCTATTCGACAGGAAATGGGTCATGGTTCGGGAGGGTCTATTGCCCCTTTTTCTTTCCAGGTGTCGGGCGGGCCAGTTTGAGAGCCTTCTCGAGACCACCGAGTGATTCCCATGTAGGGGCATCCGGAGTGGGTGGGAGTTCTTCGATCGTGATATCCTTGAACTGGACGAGGGCGTTTCCACCCTTGTGGACTTGCGGCGCGATCACTCCGTCGAGGGCGATGTTGGGATCTTTTTCGGTATAGTCGGTAGCGAGAACGTCATTGATCCAGACCCGGATTCGGGCGCCTTCTGCGCGGATGCGGTATTCATTCCAACCGAAGGTATCGACGGCTTCCTGAAGGGCTGCTTCATCGGCAGGCATGGCGATGGGTTTTCTGCGGCGGTGCTCATCGTAGATTTTCCCGAACCAGTTGTCCCCGCAATCGATCTGATATCCGGCAACGCCTTCACCGCCGGGAACGCGTTGGCTGCGGATCTGGATGCCGCTGTTGATGAGGCCCGTTTCGGGGTTTCCGCTGCATTTGATCGTTAGCTTCAGCTCGAAGTTCTGGTAGCTCTCTTTGGTGGAGATGAAGTAGTTGGTTTTGACCTTGCCGGTAGTGGTGCCGCCAGTGATTACACCGTCTTCGACTCGCCAGATTTTCGTATTAGCTTCCCAACCATCGAGGGTTTTGCCGTCGAATAGGGAGACTGGCTCCGCGTGGAGGGCGGTGAAGCTGGCGAGCAGGAGGAGAAAGAATCTGAGTCGGGTTTTCATGAAAGTGTTTACGAGGTTCTGATAGGTATACTGACCCTTGTAAGGAAAAATAGCAGGTTTCGCATGTTTCAAATGCACCTCGCCATTTATGTCCGGTAATCGGACGGGCGTTTTCCTGTCCATCGCTTGAAGGCGTTGGAGAAGGTAAACGGGCTTTGGTAGCCGACGGCCTTGGCGATGGTTTCGATCTTGTCGTCGGTGCTGGCGAGGAGGGAAACGGCGCGGCGGATGCGAAGGTAGGTGATCTGCTGGATTGGGCTGCGGCCTAGCTGTTGCTGGGAAAGGCGGCGGAGGTGTTCCTGGCTGAGGTGGGCGATGGATTCCAGGTCGGCGAGTGACCAATCGCGGGCGAGGTCTTTTTCGACGGCTTTCCAGACACGCCAGAGGCGGTCGTCGTCTTGGAAAGGGGAGGCGGCGCGGGCGACGAAGCCGTGGATGAGCTCGACCCAGTGATGGAGGGTGGCGGGCTGTGAATCTTTGTTTTGTAGCTCACCGGAGAGTCCGGCGATGGCGTGTTTGAGGGGTAGGGCGTTGCCTTTCTGGATGACGGGGCTGTTGGAGGATAGGATGGGCGAGGTCTCGCGTGCTTCCTCGTAGCGCACCCAGGCGAAACTCCAGAGGTGGTTGTTTTTTGCGCGGATGGCGGTGGGTGCGAAGGCTGGGAGGAGGCAGATTTCGTTTTCAACGAGTGTGTGCCATTCTCCATCGATAAGGGTTTCGCCTTCGCCTTCGAGGCCGATGAGGGCGAAGGTGCCGGATGCTTCGGAGCGTATGACTTCGAAGGGAGACTTTGCCCACATCAGGCCGGCGTGGGCGATGAGGTGGGTTTGGAGAAGTGAGCAAATGGGTGCGTCCTTTAGCCAGGAGCGGTTGTCGGAATCATTGGCGCGGATGGCTTGCCAGAGTGTCTCAGAGCCGAAGGTTTCTTGGTCTTT